>JBKEAB010000147.1:0-61721 GCA_047971845.1 Paracoccus sp. (in: a-proteobacteria)
ATCGGCAGAAGCCTTGCGCCGCCCTGAAGTCTGGGCCGAAGCCCGTGCCGATTATACCCGTGCTGCCCTGCGGGCAGGGGATTGGGACGCTGCTGAAAAGCTTGCCGCGTCCCATTATCTTGAACCGGGGACGGAGGGTTTTGCCGAGTTGGAATTTCTGGCCGGATATGCGGCCCTGCGAGGAGGAGTTTCTGATCGGGCACTGCGTCATTTCCGCCAGCTGGCCGATAATACCAACAGCGTGATCAGTCAGTCCCGTGCATTCTATTGGTTAGGCCGTGCCGAAGAACTGGCCGGCAATGATGAAGCGGCACAAGCGGAATATAAGAAGGCGGCGATCATACAGTCAGCCTATTATGGGCAGCTTGCCGCGGAACATATCGGGGTGGAAACTGACCCGGCGCTGTCACTGCCGGGCCGGGCTGAAGCGACACTGCCACAGTGGCGGCGACACGGTCTGCGCGAGAACGAGGTTTTTCAGGCAGGTGTCTTTGCCTTTGCGGCGGGGCAACCGGAATTGGGTCAGCGATTTTTCCTGCACCTGTCCGAAACTGCTACACCCGAAGATATTGGCCGTATGGCACGGTTGGCACTGGAAATGCACTATCCGTGGTACGCATTGCGGCTGGCCAAACGAGCGGCCGGCAAGGGTACTGTCTATCCGGCGGTATATTTCCCACTGACTGGGCTGGAAGATGAAAACCTGGATCTTCCACCAGAACTTGTAATGGCAATTTCCCGGCAGGAATCAGAGTTCAATCACACGGTCTCATCTCATGTCGGGGCACGTGGACTGATGCAGTTGATGCCGGAAACGGCCAGGCAAATGGCGACGCAGGTTGGAATTGAATATAACCTCGCCCGGCTAACGCAGGATCCGTATTACAATGCCCGGCTGGGTGCGGCGTACCTGCAGGGATTGCGTGATCGGTTCGGCCCGTCTTCGGCCCTCGTCGCGGCCGGGTATAATGCTGGTCCGGGCCGTTCAAGACAGTGGACGGAACGCTTTGGTGATATCCGTAACGGATCTGATCCGGTGGACTGGGTCGAGATGATTCCTTTTGATGAAACCCGCAATTACGTCATGCGCGTGACTGAAGCTCTGTCGGTTTATCGTTCCCGCATAGCTGGCCATCCGGTGGCCCTGACGCCGACAAGGGATCTGACCGGGGATGGGATTGTGCCTCCTCCGCCCAGGGCACGGCAGACATTGTCAGAGGTGTTGACCCGTTCCGTGCGACCTCCACGGGAAGGTGCCCCGCTGTCACCGGCCGCTGCGGCCTTTTCTGAACCGGAATTATCTGCCCCTTCCCGGCCGCTTCCACGGCCTGACGGATACAATTAATTGCAGACGATGGCGGAGGTGACTCGATCAGGTCTGCTCATGCTCATGCTCATGCTTTGGATAGTTCCCTGTTTTTCAATATGGTACAGAGTGGTTCACCCGAATTTTCAATCAAAAGAAGAACATCTTAATTTTATTCTCGCCATAGGTGAACTTTATATTATAACTCAACATATTGAACTACTGGTCTTTGTTTTAACAGAGGGCTAATATATAGCTTTGTCGGGTTATGCTGATTTTGATTTTTAAGGAGGTCCGATGAACGCGCCCTTCAAGCAGGCTGAGCGTCTGGGTCGCCTTACGACTGCACTTGGACAGGATATTCTGTCATTGCTGCGTTTTGATGGCACTGACCATCTGAATGATCTCTTCGAATATCATGTCGAAGCACTCACGATCCGTGACGACTTGGATTTTGATGCCCTGATCGGGACCCATGCTACGGTTGAAATCGAAGCTCATGATGAAATGAGGCCCTTTGATGGTATCGTAACCTCGGCGCGATGGGCCGGTGTCGGTGAAAACGGTCACCGTTATGATCTGACATTGCGACCATGGTTCTGGCTGGCTGGAAAACGACGTAATCAACGGATCTTCCACAATAAAACCGTTATCGAAATCCTGCAGGAACTCTTGTCGGATTATGCGGGGCTTGGCGATCCTGCATTGGATATCCAGCTTTCCCAAAACTATCCGAAGCTGGAATATACTGTTCAATATCGTGAATCGGATCTGGAGTTTGCCCGCCGTCAGATGGAACGGCATGGGATCAGCTTTCATTTCCGTCATGCCAGTGGCAGCCATACGATGGTCCTGACCGATGATGTGCTGGCGCATGAGGATATCGGTTCGCGTGCCTTCAAGCGTTATGACGGTCATCATCACGCCAAGGGCGAACATTTCTGGGAATGGGCCCCCGAGCGGAACCTGACTACCGGGGCGATTCGGCAGACGGATTACAACTTCAAGCGGCCGGCTCAGGTTATGGAAACGGAAGTGCTTGGGGATGCAGCTTATGCTGAGGGGCAGATCGAGAGCTTCGATTATCCCGGTGATTATCCGGATCAGGGTGTGGGCCAGATCGTATCCGCATTGCGCACGGCACAGGAACGCGGCGCTGATCGCCGCAATCGAGCCATCGGAGATTGCGTATCTCTGGGTTCGGGGATGCGCC
Source organism: Paracoccus sp. (in: a-proteobacteria) (assembly GCA_047971845.1). Lineage (GTDB taxonomy): Bacteria > Pseudomonadota > Alphaproteobacteria > Rhodobacterales > Rhodobacteraceae > Paracoccus. The sequence continues at coordinate 2,520 of JBKEAB010000147.1, forward strand.
TGACCCTTTCTGGTGACAAGATTCCGGGAACTGGCGACTGTTACCTGTGCCTGTCTGCGACACATCACTTTGTGTCAGAGGCTTATGGCTCGGGTGGTCAGGAAAGCGACGGATATGCTTTTACCGGTCAGTATGTGCTGATGCCGGACACTGCGCCAATGGTTCCCCCCCGCCGCACGCGCATTCCGGCCGTGCAAGGGCCGCAAACGGCCGAAGTCGTGGGTGAGGGGGAAATTGATTGTGACGAATATGGCCGTATTCTCGTCAAGTTCCACTGGGATATTCACAAACAATACTCGATGCGCTGCCGGGTTTCGCAAAACTGGGCGGGTAACGGTTGGGGTGGCATGGTCATTCCGCGGATCGGGATGGAAGTTGTCGTGGATTATCTGGAAGGTGACCCGGACAAGCCTCTGGTTACGGGATGTGTTTATAACGGCAAGAACTCGGTTCCCTATGATCTGCCGGCAAACAAGACGGTCAGCACCTTTAAATCTGATACCCATCAGGGCAGTGGCTACAATGAATTCCGGTTCGAGGATGAGAAGGACCGGGAAGAAGTCTTCATGCATGCTCAGAAGGACCACAATACGATCATTGAAAATGATGAATCGCATTCGATAGGTCATGACCGGTCCAAGACGGTTGGTAATGATCAGTCCGAATCGATTGGTCATAACAAGACGATCAGTGTCGGTAACGACCACAGCGAAAATATTGGCAATGACATGGTCTATAATGTCGGGCGTAATCAGCAGGAAAACTACGGCAAGGACCATATTCACCGGGTGGGGAATATCCATAAGCAGTCGATCTATGCCGATCATGTTTATGAGGCAGGCCGTAATTTCGAAGGTGAGGTCTTTGGCCGCTATACGCTGGATGTAGGCGATTCGATTACCAATAACACCAAGACGCATACACTGATGGCCTATCAGAAGATGCAGGTGAAGGGGCCGGGTGGTAAAATCACCATTGATGCCAGCGGGATTACCTTGGAGGCCAGCACTATCCGGCTGAAGGGTAACGTTATCATGGGTGGCTACGGTGGGTCTCAGGTTCCGACATTGCAGATGGCTGCGCGGGAAGGGCTGCCGCTTTGCGAGGAATGTGCCAGCTTTGATGAGGAAAAAGGCTGATGCGTGTTGTCGCTCGTGTCGGTGACAAGCATATTTGCCCGCAGCACGGTTCAAACATGATCATTGAAGGCGGAAGTGGCCTGATCGATGGCCGCGCCGTTGCCCGTGTCGGTGATAAATGCGCTTGTGGCGGCGTCATTATCGAAGGTGATCCCGGTGCGATTTGTGACGGTCGTCCCGTCGCGTATTTCGGGGCAAAGACCAGCTGTGGCGGGATCATTGCCGATTGTCAGGGCAGCGCGACCCTGAAGTGACGGGGCATGGGTCATTTCTCGCGACTACACCTAAATGTGATTCGCACGTGAGGAAGCTTGGAACGCCTGATTCATTTCAGGTATTTGGCACCCGAATAGAACAAACGGCAAACATTTCTGTGTGAGTGGTGTGGTACGATATGCAAACAGCTTTGTCAGGATTCAATAACATAAGTTGTATATAAATTTCTGCCCGCTGTAATGTTGCTGGTTGTATTTCTGTTCAGGATCTTCGTATCGCATGGCAAGAAAATCCAGCATATACAAACTAAAAAATATATATAAGTTAGTTTTAATAATTAATATTCATTATTATATTAAATTAGATATTATCAACCATTGGTTGAAATAATTTATAAACTTTGGTTCGGAAAATTATTTAATATAGATCCATCAAATATCTTTTTGGATATAAGCGACATTTTGCTTGAAAATTGCGGGTGGTTCCTGCAACCTAGCTATATTGAAGAAAATACATTTTGGTTTCTGGTATGCGGTTATATTTACACAATCGCATCCTGCGATTGAATGACAATTCATATGTTGCCGGGGCGTCAGTTTTAGTCGGTCTAGTGCAGCCCATTATTTTAAGTGGTTCGCGGAGGTTCCTGTATGACAGGTAACCTTCGCGGCCACACATCAAACGGTTTGTCCGGCGCAGAAATTTTCCTGCGGTTTCTGGTAGTTGGTGCTGCGAATACAGCCGTGGGATATTTGATATATATGCTTGCTGTTTTGGCAGGTGTGGTGCCGCAAGGCGCTCTTATTTTGCAATTTATTTTTGGTGTGCTGTGGAATTATCAAATGCATGCCCGACTGGTTTTTACTGTCGAGGGATGGGGCAGGTTGCCGGCTTATATTGTGGGTTATCTGCTGATTTACGGTATCAATGCGCTGATGTTGCAACTGGTAATGGCACGGGGTGCCGGTCCGCTATCTGCGCAATTGCTGATCCTGCCGGGTATCGTGGCGGTTTCATGGCTGCTGATTGGCCGGATCATGGGCTCCCGTCATGCCGGGGCTTCTGAATGAGTGGTGAATACCAGGTATGGAGCCCTGCAATGCCACAGTTGGATGATCATGTATTCAATCGCTTTGCGGTTGGGCTGGTCAGCCTATTGCTGCTGGCCGCACTTTTCGGCCGGATCATGGGTTATGATTTGCGACGTGATGAATTCATGTTCGTGCCTCCGGCGGCGATGCTGGGTCAATATGACCTCTATGGTGATCTGTTCTACAATCATGTCCCCTATTCCGCATGGCTGTTCCGGGTCATGCATCTGCTGTTGCCCTGGTTGGGCCTGCTGGCCGTTGCACGGCTGACCATATTTCTGGCATGGTTGTTCCTGCTGGGGACGGCGGCATGGATCAGTTACCGGCTGACGAGATCGCATCTGATTGCGTGCTTTTCTGCGCTGAGCATACTTACTGCCGAGGTTTTTCTGGGCCAGACCGGAATGGCTGCCGGCAATAACCTGTTACCCTTGCCATTTGCCCTGCTCGGGCTGGGGCTGTTCGTGATCTCACTGGTGGAACGTGATCTGTCGGCAGGGCGGCTGTTTCTGGCAGGGGTGATGTTGTCTCTGGCGGCTGGGATGAAGGCCAGTGCCGTAGCATTCATTCCGGCAGCTGCAATCGGATGTTTCCTGTTGCCACTGGGTCTGCGGTTCGGGCAGCGGCTGCGGCAGCTTGTGCTGCCAGTGGCGATCGGAGGAGCTGTCGGGGCCATACCACTGTTCTGGCTGGCCTTCATAATGCCGGATCAATTCTTTGCCCATGTGCTGGGATATCATTCCGGACCTCACGTCGATTTCTGGAAGGCCCATGCCGATAGTGAACCGGGACTGGCAATGTCCGCAGGGCAGAAGTTGCAGCTTGCCTATTCGGTGTGGTTTTCCGGGGCATCCTTGCTGGCGCTGTTTGTCATGCTGCTGACACAGGTCTTCGTCCATGTCAGCAAGGGCGGTTTTTCTGACCGCGATACGAATGGTGCTATAGTGGTTATCGTTACCGCAACGCTCAGCGCTGCATTGTTGGGCCTCGTTCCAACCCCAGGTTTTCCACAATACTATGCCGCACCCCTGATTGGGATACCGTTATTGACTGCATTGTCCTGTCGCGGGCTTTCGGCCCGGATGCAGGACCTTATCAAACCCGTCTTCGTGCTGGCGGGCACGCTGATGTTGCTTCTTGCCGGACCACGGTTTCTGGTCGGGCTGAATGATCTGCGTCATCCCGATGGCTGGACCCCGGTGCGGGTTGAAAGGGGGGGGGAGGCCCTCAGGGATGCGTTGAACGGGGCCGGACCGGTGGCAACTCTGTCCCCGATTTATCCCCTTGAAGCGGGTTTACCGATCTATCCGGAGCTTTCGGCCGGACCTTTTGCTTATCGTGTGGCATCTTATACGCGTGCGGCGCTTCGCATGCATTATTCTATGACAGGGCCAGATGACGTTTCGGCATTGCTGGACAGGATTCCCCCTGCGGGTATCCTGACCGGTTTTGATCCGGTGCTTGAAACGACACTGGAATTCTATGCCCGGACCCATGGTTATGTATCCGTGCCCATCCCTGAAATGACAGACCGATATGGCTCTGCGGTGCTTTGGGTGCCGTCTGGTTCCGCAATCGCAGCCGTGTCAGCAACAGTACAGACAGGAGATAACCCATGAAAACGATCCTGCTTGCCGGTGGGCTTGGTTCGCGACTGGCTGAAGAAACCGTGACCGTTCCGAAGCCGATGGTTGAGGTGGGCGGGCGACCGATCATTGCCCGTGTCATGGATATTTACAGTCGCTTTGATCAGAACGACTTTGTTGTCGCTGCGGGATACAAATGCCTGATGATGAAGCAGTTTTTTGCAAATTACCACCTCATTTCCAATGACATCAGCGTTAATGTTGATACTGGTGACCTGCAACTGAAACCGATTTCCGCCGGAGGATGGAAGGTCAGTGTCGTGGATACCGGTGCCGACACCATGACCAGTGGACGGATCCGCCGTTTGCGTGACTGGGTTGGTGGTGAAACCTTCATGGTCACCTATTCCGATGGGTTGGGAAATGTTGATATTGACAAGCTGCTTGCCTTTCACCGCAGTCACGGCAGGCTTGCAACCGTGACTGCGGTGCAGCCGCCGGCACGGTTTGGCAACATGGAACTGACGGGCGACGATCAGGTACGTGCTTTTACCGAAAAGATTCGTCGCTATGAAACGTGGATCAATGGCGGCTTTTTTGTATTTGAGCCGGGGATATTTGACTATCTCCTCGACGATATGGAACCGCTTGAGCAGTCGCCACTGGTGAACCTGACCAATGATGGTCAACTCATGGCGTTCAAACATTACGGGTTCTGGCACCCAATGGACACGATCCGGGACCGTAATGCGCTGAATGAACTGTCTGAACAGGATCCCCCGCCATGGCTGTGCTTTGATGAGCAGGTGCAGGCAGGCCCGCGGGCCGTGATCTGATGCGGGATGCTGCCGATCTGTCCGGATTTCAAGGTGCTTTTGTCGGGCGCAAGGTCCTGTTGACCGGTCATAGCGGCTTCAAGGGAAGCTGGCTGACATTATGGCTGGATATGCTGGGCGCGCGGGTTCTGGGGGTGTCCCTGCCTTCGGGTATACAGCCTGCACTGTCTGATCTGGCTAAGATTGACCAAAGCTGCATCAGCCGTATTGCCGATATCAATGATGCCGGTGCATTGAACGACGCAGTCGGAGACTTTCAGCCGGATCTGATTATTCATATGGCGGCACAGGCGATTGTCCGTAACAGCTATGACTGTCCGGTTCAGACATTCGCGACCAATGTTGTCGGAACGGCCAATGTGCTGGAAATAGCCCGGCATATGGCTTCGGTCCGGGGCATTGTCGTGGTGACCAGCGACAAATGCTATGAAAACAATGAATGGGATTGGGGCTATCGTGAGACTGATCCCCTTGGTGGTTCGGATCCCTACAGCGCGTCAAAGGCCGGGACGGAACTGGTCGTTCAGGCTTACCGCCGGTCTTATTTTCATATGGCTGCAGGACCCTGGCTTGCATCGGTCCGGGCGGGGAATGTGTTTGGTGGGGGGGATTGGGCACCGTACCGGCTGATCCCCGATATCGTGAGGGCCATGACTGACGGGCAGGACGTTATCATCCGTAATCCGTCAAGCGTGCGCCCCTGGCAACATGTTCTGGAGCCTCTTGCCGGTTATCTGATCCTTGCTGCACGTCTTCTGATGGATGACGGGCAGAAGGTTGCTGGGGCATGGAATTTTGGCCCTGATATTGATGCGACAGTTCCCGTTGGGGATCTGTGTCGTTCCTTTGCGCAGGTGTGGGGACCCGGCGGCCCCGATTTCATTTTCGAACATGACCTGAATGCTCCGCATGAGGCAGGATTGTTGCGACTTGATAGTACGAAATCACGACTGCATCTGGGCTGGCAGCCTCGGTTGAGCCTGCACGATGCACTGGCTTTGACGGCTGACTGGTACCGGGCCCATGCCAATGGCGCAGATATGCGTCGGGAGACACGACGCCAGATTGCCGTCTATGCCGGCCGTATGGTGCCCTGATTTTCATTATTTATTAAGACAGGAACTGAATAATGCGTGTGAACTATGGCCAAACCGTTCATGGCGAAGAAGAAATTGCGGCTGTTATCGACGTCCTGCGCAACTCGACACAGATGGGTCGGCATGTGCGGCAAATGCAGGAAGGAGTCGCAAGGCTGTTCGATAAGCGGCATGGGATTATGGTCAATTCCGGATCCTCGGCCAATTTCATTGCCGTGGCCCTTTTGGACCTGCCTGCCGGGTCCGAAGTCATCACTCCGGCACTGACCTTTGCAACCACGGTTGCACCTGTTGTCCAGCATGGTCTTGTTCCGGTCTTTGTCGATGCGGCTGAAGGAACCTATAATATTGATGCCGGCCAGATTGAGGAAATGATCGGTCCGAAAACCCGTGCCATTATGGTTCCGTCACTGATTGGTAACCTGCCTGACTGGCCGCGTATCCATGCCCTTGCACAGAAACATGGTCTGCCGGTTGTGGAAGACAGTGCTGATACGCTGGGCGCGACCATCAACGGGGACAGTACGGGTGTGAACTCGAACATCTCGACCACCAGTTTCTATGGCAGCCATGTCATCAACGGGGCGGGAAATGGCGGGATGCTGTGTGTCAATGATGATGATATGGCACGCCGTGCGCTGCTGTTGCGCAGCTGGGGGCGGTCTTCGTCACTGTTTGTCGACAGCGAGGCCATTGAAAACCGTTTCAATGTTGATCTGGACGGCATTTCCTATGATGCGAAGTTCCTGTTCGAAGAGCTTGGCTATAATCTTGAACCATCTGAAATCAGCGCTGCCTTTGGTCTGGTTCAGCTGAAAAAGCTGGAGCGCAATATCGCTGCGCGGGCAGATAATTTTGCCCGGCATCTGGAGTTCTTCCGACAGTATGAGGAGTGGTTTTTCCTGCCGCAGCAATTGCCCGGATCACATACAGCTTGGCTGGCCTTTCCATTGACCATTCGTGAAGGGGCGCCTTTCTCACGCCGTGATCTGCAGATCTGGCTGGAAAATCGTGAAATCCAGACCCGGCCTGTCTTTACCGGCAATATCCTGCGTCAGCCGGCCATGCGCAATGTTATTTCCCGGACCCATGATCAGGGTTATCCCGTGGCCGATGCGGTCATGCGCGGGGGGATCCTGCTGGCATGCCACCATGGGCTTGATCAGGCGCAGATGGACTACATGCATGACACCTTCACCAGATTCGCCAAAGCGTATAGCGAGGATGTACAATGAATGCGCTCGACACTGCACGTTCCGATATCATGAAACACTGTCGCGCCTGTGGGTCGGAGCGGATGTTTCTGTTCCTGCCGATGGGGGACCATCCACCAGCAAATATGTTTGTCAGGCCTGAAGATGCAGGCAATCCACAACCCAGCTTTCCGCTAAATACACAGGCTTGTTTGGATTGCGGATTGATTCAGGTTGCCGACCAGATCCCTGACGGCTTTTTCACGCATTATCTTTATGTCCCTTCGGGTGCGACCACAATGCATGGTCACTTCGAGGGTCTTGCCGATGCATTGGTGAAACGGGCCGGGAACGGGCTGATCGTTGATATTGGCTGCAATGATGGCCTGATGCTGTCCTTTGCCAATAAAATGGGGGGGAAGACCCTTGGTGTTGATCCTGCCGCCAATCTGGCTGCCAAGGCTGCTGAAATTGGTGTGCGGGTCCATGTTGCTTATTTCAGTCCGGAAACAGCTGATGAACTGCGTGCCATTCATGGCCCTGCGCAGGTCATATCAACGACCAACACGCTGAATCATATCGGTGATCTGATGGCGTTCATGGATGGTATCAACCGGTTTCTGGCTGATGATGGCTGGTTTGTCGTCGAGGTCCCATGGGGTCGGGATATCATCAGGACCAACCAGTTTGACAACGTCTATCATGAACATATGTCGGAAATGAGTCTGCGCTCACTGGTCATGCTGGCCAGACGTTCGGGAATGGATGTGGTCGATGTGACCTGCCTTCCGGTGCATGGTGGTTCGATGCGGGTGTTTATTCGCAAGATCGGGGCGGTGGAAGATGGACCCAGTAATGAGGTGCTCCGGATGCTGGAAGCAGAGGCGGAGGCCGGCATGGGGGATCAGGCCACCTTTGTGGCCTTTGCCGATCGTGCCCGCAATGTTGGTGAGGATTTGCGACGGCTTCTGTCCGGTCTGAAAGCAGATGGGGCGAGTATCGCCGGGTATGGGGCGCCGGCCAAGGGGAATACATTGCTGAACTTCTTCGGAATTGGGCCGGAGACGCTGGATTATCTGATTGACCGCAACCCGCTGAAGCAGGGTCTTCTGTCCCCGGGACAGCAGATACCAATTTATCACCCCTCTGTCATTTCCGTTCGCAAGCCGGATTACCTGCTGGTTCTGGCGTGGAATTTCTTTGATGAAATCCGGGAGCAGCTGGCGGAATACGAAGCCAGTGGTGGGCGGTTTATCCTGCCTTTGCCATCCCCGCATATTGTCGGTTAAAACCGGGATTCTGCACGAAATGGCACGAATATTAATCACCGGGGCGACCGGTTTCATCGGATCACATCTGGTCCGGGCCTGTCTGGCACGTCAGGACCGGATCTGTGTCATGATCCGTCCGGGTTCAGACCCGTGGCGGCTGGTGGATGTCGTGGACCGGATTGAGGTTTGGCAGGTTGCCCCTGATGACGGGGATGCCCTGCGCGAGTGTCTGCGCGATATCCATCCGCAAACCGTATTCCTGTTGGCATCCTCGACCCGGTTTGGGATGATGATGGCCGATAATGCGCAGGGGTTGCCGGATGAGGTGAACCGGGCGTTTCAGGCCAATGTCATATCGCTGAGTGCCATGCTGGGTGCTCTGGCGGATATGGATGATCCGCCGCAATCGGTGGTTCGGGCGGGGACATTGGCTGAGTTCGGTAATGGTCCCGTGGCAAAACGGGAAAGACCCTCTGGTCTTTACGGGTTGTCAGCACTGATGGGAACGCATCTGCTGCGGATCTGGCGTGAACGAACCGGAATTGCTGCGGTGACCGCACGGCTTTGCCTGACCTATGGTGGTGATCAATCCCGGGATTTTCTTGTTCCCGGCGCGGTTCACCGGGGATTGGCAGGTTCTTTTGCGCCACCGCGACAGCCCGATGCGCAACGTGACCTGCTGCATGTGGATGATGTTGTGGCTGCTTTGCTGCTGATTGCCGATTTTGCTGCCGGTCTGCCATCAGCGGTGGATGTTGCAACAGGTTGGCCAGTGCGCATGGCCGATCTGGCAGCAATGATTGCGCGCCTGACCGGACATGATCCTGGAGTTACTGCAGCCCCGCAAGGCATTCAGCCGGAAGATGTGGTATCCCGTCCCCCTTCGGCTGATCTGCTCAGGCTTGGCTGGTTGCCCCGTGTAACACTGGAAGCGGGCCTGCAACAGGTCATTGACTGGGAACGGCAACGCCGCGACGGGGGCCTTGTATCCGGGGGAATGCCATGCATCTGATTTCGCTTCTGATCCCCGCTTATAACGAGGAAGATAACGTCCGTTCCTGCCATGCCCGCATTGTTTCGGTGCTGGAGAACCTGCCGGACTATGAAGCCGAGATTATCTTTACCGATAACCATTCGACGGATCGCACCTTTGCCATCCTGTCGGAAATTGCAGCTAAGGATCCGCGTGTCCGGGTGTTCCGGTTTTCGCGTAATGTCGGTTATCAGAATTCGGTCATGTTCGCCTATAAGGTAGCACGGGGTGAATGTGCGATTCAGCTGGATTGCGACTTGCAGGACCCGCCGGAGCTGATTCCGCAAATGCTTGACTTGTGGCGGCAGGGAAATCAGGTGGTCTATGGCATTCGCCGCAAATTGCCGGATGGGCCGGTTGTGGCAATGCTGCGGCGTGGGTTTTACTGGTTTATCGACCGGATCAGCCCGGACGATCTGCCCCGAAATGCCGGTGAGTTCCGGCTGACCGACCGCCGCATTCTGGATCAGATCCGGTCAAGCGAGGATCGTTCGCCTTATATGCGTGGCATGATCAGTGCCATGGGCTTTTCACAGGCCGGGTTTGAATATGACCGCGCGGCACGGGTTGCGGGGGAATCGAAGTTTCCGCTGAGGGCCATGATTTCGCTGGCCGTGGATGGGATGGTGAACCATTCGCTGGTGCCCTTGCGGCTGGCCTCGACCGTGTCGCTGTTTGTCGGGCTGATCACATTCATGATCCTTTTTGGCTATCTGATGGGCAAGTTGCTGTTCGGGCAGGAATGGCCGCCGGGATTTGCGACCCTGGTTATTTTATTGCTGATGTCGATGACCTTGAATGCAATGTTTCTGGGCATCCTTGGTGAGTATGTTGGACGAATCTTCCTGCAAACCAAGAATATCAATGCCCCGATTGTCGAAGCGACACTGAATGCCGGGAACAATCATGTGGCAGATAATATGACGGATGCAGCCTATCCGGCCACGGTCCGGATGCCGGGGGAATAGCCGTGCCGCCTTTGGGATGGTTTGGGGGATGAATGCTGAAACTATCCGGCCCGGCGGTGGTGGTTACATCTTTCCGGGCCGGATTGCCGGCAGGGCGTCAGGCCAGATCGAAATAGCCGCTCAGGTTATCCTGAATGGTACAGGCCTCAAAACCTTCCAGCAGGATGGAGTTGTCATTGCCGAGATCAATCAGCGCACCTGCATCGGTATTCGAGACCCGGTCGGTCAGGTCGGACAGCTCATCAATCCCGGTGCCGTTCAGCCCGCAGGCCAGAACGATCAGGTCGGTATCGGCATCAAAGTTGCTGATCCGGTCGTTGCCGTCATGGCTGTCATAAAAGAACAGGTTTGACCCATCCAGGCCGGTCAGAAGGTCGTCTCCGGCTCCGCCATAGATCTGGTTGACGCCTTCGACTTCGCATGTCGTGCCGTCGCTGTATGTGACGGTATAGGTTGATGATCCGCCAATGATGCGGTCATCGCCGTCACCGCCCTTCAGGATATCGGCACCTTCGCCGCCGGACAGGAAGTCGATATCATCGTCCCCGGATATAATGTCATTGCCTTCGCTGCCATAAAGCTCATCCTCGCCATCGCCGCCGAAGATGATGTCGTCACCCCATTGGCCCGACAGCATGTCACAACCATCGCCGCCTTGCAGGAAGTCGTTGCCATAGCCGCCTTCGACATGATCTTCACCATCTCCGAGGTAGATGGAATCATGCCCGTCGCCGCCATAGATCATATTATTTCCACCAAGAGCCGTGACGATATCATCGCCTGCTTCAAGGTGAACCTGGTCATCGCAATATCCAAGCTGGACATTGTCATGCCCGGCCCCGGCCCAGACAATGGCAGGGCCGGAATTGGCGATGATCCAGTCATTGCTATCAGTTCCAAAGGTAATGCCGTTTTCGTCATATGAATTCAAGAATACTGGCATGGTCGTTCCTCCTTTTCAGTGCCGTCATACCGGCGGACAGTCTAATGGACGGGAAGAACAAGCGGGTTGTGAGTTCGGTTATTCCCTGGTTTCCGCTTGCCAGAGAAGTCTATGTGCCTTCATGATGATCTCAACCGGATTAGATGATCTGATCTATGTAAATTACCGGGACAGGGCGGAAACGCGCCTGCCCCGGTATTGGTCAGAACGCTTTGCTCAGCGAAATCTTGAGGTTGCGCCCCGGTGCCGGTCCGGTCAGGTAGGTGGCAGGAGTGTAGTCTTGATCAGTTACATTATCTATGCCCAGCAATACTTGGGTGCCATCAAGGGACCCTTGCCGGGGCGACCAGATTGCATAGAGATCATGCACGGCAAAACCGGCGCGATGAGATCCGTCAGGTTTGTCACGCCCGTCGGCAAACATGCTGCGCAATCCCAGCTTCCAGTCGCTGCTGGCCTGCCAGCTGGCTGACAAGACGATGCGGTCATTGGGCAATGTGTCTAGGATTTCGCCATCCTGATCTTCCCCATCGACAACCGAAACGGCGGTGCCGAACTGCCAGTTCCCGGTTCTGTAGCTGGCCTCCAGCTCTCCGCCGCGCAGATATGCGCGGTCGATATTGGTATAGGAAGGCGATGGGGCAGGCAGGTTGGTGCGTATGATCATATCGTCGATATGATTGCGGAAAAGTGTCAGTTTCAGTGCTGTTTTATCACCTGCTATGAGGACGTCATTGCCGCGATAACTCAGACCAATTTCGACATTTTTACCTTGTTCATCCTTCAGGTCCGGAGAGGCGGCACCGCCGGAAAATCCGTCATATAATTCGTCTACGGTTGGCATGCGGTTGACGAAAGCCAGCGATCCAAAGACCGACCAGCGGTCATTCAGCTGATACATGATTCCAACCTGTGGTTCGATCGATTCCGCATCGACGCGTTCATCGGATATGGCAACGCTGTCCTTGGGCTCAGTGCGCTGACGTTCATAGCGCAGGCCGGAATTTACCGTGACGGGTCCCCATTCCAGTTCCGACCATGCAAATGCGGCGGCTGAACGGGTATAGCCTTCAGGGTGAGAGGACGATATGGCTGTGCTGGCCCGATCCTGTCTGAAGGTTTCGACACCCATTGTCAGGAAATGGTTATATCCCGCGCCGGACAGATTGGACACGTTCTGTGCCTTCAGCCGCCAGAGCCCATATTCACGCCGTCCCAGCAAGGTCGGCATGATTGGTTCCGAGGGGTCGTCGCCTTGCTGCACATCCTTGATCGTGTTCGTGTAGGATAGTGAAACGGTCGTGTCTATCAAACGGTTGTCAGCGGGGTTCCAGCCCCATTCCAGCCGCGCAATCTGATCCCGTGTCAGGATGTCACCGACACCCCAGCCGGGGAACCCGGGATAGAATACACCCGTCTGTGGCCCCTCCAGCTGGTTGTAATCCTGATTGTCGCCCTTGGCTTCCAGTTGCTGATAGGAGAATTCTATATATTGCTCACCAAATGTCTTGCGGGCCTTCAGAAGCAGGTTTGGGGTATCTGAATTCGACCGGACAATGGTATTGCCATCGGAGTCTTCGGTCTGCCCGAGGGTGCGGTATGCGAATGCGGCAAGGGCCTCGAAATCCTGTGTCGGCCGCCAGCCCCAGGCGATGCTGGCCAGTGCTGAATCGGGGTTGGAGCCATAGCTCAGTTTGACGCGGCCGCCGCTGGTCCTGCCATCAGCGATCAGGTCGCCGGGATCAATGGTTTCCATGGCGATGACCCCGCCCAGAGCGCCGGATCCGTAAAGTGTTGATGATCCGGGTCCGCGCAGGACCTCAACCCGTTTGAGAAAGTCTGGTTCGACAAAAAGTGCGCCCTGCCGGTAGCTTTCATAGTATTTTTCTTCTCCGTCAATCAACTGCACGATACCCGATTCATGTGCAGCAGATCCCGATGACCCAAAGCCACGGATATTGAAGCCTTGCCCGAAAAAGCTTGAGGACCCCACGCCTGCCACACCGGGAACCAGCTCCAGGACATCACCGATATTGTCCGGGGCGATTTCCTCCAGCTCTTCGGGGCCAACAACGCTGACGGCTTGTGGGACGGATGATGCGACCTTTTCGACCCCGGCGCGCAGGATGATAGGGTCCAGAACATGGGGGGAATTACTGTCCTGGGCTGCCAGCGGACTGGCAAGGGCAGTTGTCCCGATCAGAAGGGATATCAGTGGTAGTTTTCCGGGCATCAGCTTGACCTCGTGTTTTTGTGATCTGTGCTGGCCCGTGCTGGCATCTTGCGCGCCGTATTTTTTCCAAGTAAAAAAGTCAACAATTATTATAAAAGCCAGATCCGGCTTTAACTACAGAGGCGTATAATGAACGATCTGACCCCCGCCAAGCTGCGAGAACTGAAACGTGAGGGAACTGTGCGACCCTATGATCTGGCGAATCAACTGGGGGTGCCCGAGGCTGTCCTGGTCGAAGCGGATCTGGGGGCGGGTGTGATCCGCATTGATCCGACCATGGGTCGGCTGATTCCGGCCATCACGGCATTGGGTGAAGTCATGGCACTGACCCGCAACCGCTCCTGTGTGATTGAAAAATTGGGAACATACAACAAGTTCCATGATGGCGAACATGCTGCAATGACGCTGGATCCGGAAATCGACATGCGCATGTTCCCCAGGCATTGGATGCATGCCTATGCGATTGAGATGGATGGAAAGGATGGCATACGCCGCTCCGTTCAGGTGTTTGACGCGGCGGGGGACGCGGTTCACAAGGTACATCTGCGTGATGGATCCGACCTTGAGGCGTGGCAGATGCTGTGTCGTGATCTGGCATTGCCGGACCAGAAAGGCCTGTCGGAATTCGGACCGCGTGCCGGGGTTCAGGGTGCGAAAACAGCCGAAGACCGCGCTGATACGCTGCGTTCGGAATGGGTGAAGATGACGGATACCCATCAGTTCAATACGCTGGTGCGGCGTCTCAAGATGAACCGCCTTGGGGCATATCGTATCGCGGGGGCGCCGCTGACCCGGCAACTGACTGTCGGATCTGTGCCCCTCCTGCTGGAACGGATTCGGGATGAGGGGCACAAGATCATGCTCTTCGTCGGGAATATGGGGTGCATCGAAATCCATTCGGGAGGGATCGGGACACTGACCCCCATGGGGCCATGGTTGAATGTACTGGATGAACGTTTCAACCTGCATTTGCGGGTGGATCATGTTGCCGAAGTCTGGCTGGTGGATAAACCGACCAAGCGCGGTCCTGCGATTTCGGTAGAGGCCTTTGATGCGGACGGAGAACTGATCTTTCAATGCTTTGGCATGCGTCCTGACAGTGGCGGTGATGCCGATGCCTGGCTGGCTTTGGTCGGGTCCCTGCCTGCCCAGGGGGATGCATGATGGCACAAGCAGCAGGAACAACCCCTACAGGGTTCCCAGCCCGATGGGCGGCAGCAATGCTTCCACTGATTGCTGCGGCGATATTGCTGTTGTTCCCGGCAATGGGGCGGGCTGATTCTCATCCCGATGCCGCAAAGGTTGTCGCGATCGGCGGATCAGTCACGGAAATTATCTATGCGCTTGATCAGCAGGATCGTCTGGTGGCGCGGGATACGTCCTCAAGCTACCCCGAGGCCGCTCTGGATCTGCCGGATATCGGTTACATGCGGACCCTTTCCGCTGAAGGCGTGCTGTCGGTCGGGCCCGATCTGATCCTGTCCGAAGATGGTGCCGGACCACCGGAAACGGTTGCACTGCTCCAATCGGCCGGGGTGCCTTTTGAACAGATCGGGGGGGCCTTCGATTCCGATGAGATCGCCGCCAAGATACGCGCTGTGGCCGAAGTGCTGGGTGTATCAGACAGGGCAGAAGCCTCTGTTGCCGCCATGCGGGCGGATTTTGATAAACTGGATGCGCTGAAGGAAGATGGCCCCCGCAAGAAGGTGATGTTTGTCCTTGCCGTTCAGGGCGGGCGGGTTATTGCCTCGGGCAGGGAAACCGAGGCCGATGCCATCATCAGTCTTGCCGGTGCTGAAAATGCCGTTGAGGGATTTGAAGGTTACAAGCCGCTGAATGATGAGGCGATCAGTGCCGCCGCGCCTGATATCATCCTGATGATGCAGCGGGGAGATACATCGGCAGATCTGGAGGCCTCAAACGAAGACCTGCTGGCCATGCCCGCCATGGCAACAACCCCGGCGGCGAAAGATAAGGCGATCATCCGCATGAATGGGCTTTATCTGCTTGGATTTGGGCCGCGGACAGGACAGGCCGCGCTTGATCTGCACAAGGCGATCTATGGAGGTTCCGATGGTGGCGCTTGATGCCGGGCGGGAGCGCCTTGCAGGTGATCGCCAGCACCTTGGTCGGGTTTTGTCGCTATGGTTGTGCCTGTTGCTGGTTGTTTTGTCGGTCCTGTCATTGGGACAGGGAGCTTCCGGGGTATCCGGCCCTGCTGTTCTGTTCGACTGGCTCACGGGGCACGAGATTGCGCAAACTGAACAGGTGGTAATGGTCGATATCCGCTTGCCAAGGTTGCTGACCGGGATTCTGGTTGGTGCGGCTCTGGCTGTATCGGGCACGATCATGCAGGGTTTGTTTCGCAACCCTCTGGCCGATCCGGGCTTGCTGGGGGTCAGTGCCGGGGCATCGCTCGGGGCAATCTCGGCCATTGTTCTGGGAGGGGTGCTGCCCGCTGCAATTGCTTCTGCCGCCGGGTGGTATCTGGTTCCCCTCGCGGCCTTTGTCGGGGGCTGGGCGGCAATGCTGGTTCTGTATGGAATTGCAACGCGACATGGCCGGACATCGGTAACAACGATGCTGCTGGCAGGAATTGCGCTGTCTGCGATGATTGCTGCGGTATCGGGGCTGATCATTTATCGTGCCGATGATCAGCAATTGCGTGATCTGACCTTTTGGGGGTTGGGATCACTGGCCGGATCAAGCTGGGTCAAGCTGGCGGCGGCCGGGCCGGTCATTATGCTGTCATTGCTGGTTGCACCACTTCTTGCGCGTGGCCTGAACGGGCTGGCGCTTGGTGAAGCGGCGGCGTCTCATGTCGGTATTCGTGTTCAGCGGGTGAAAACGGCTTCGATCCTGACTACGGCGGCGGCAACCGGGGCGGCGGTGGCGGTATCGGGTGGTATCGGATTTGTCGGGATTGTCGTGCCGCATCTGCTGCGTCTGATTGCCGGGCCCGATCATCGCTGGTTACTGGTAAATGCCGGGCTGCTGGGGGCATCGGTCCTGATCGCAGCGGATATGATCAGCCGTGTCGTCGTCGCCCCGGCTGAACTGCCCATCGGGATTATCACTGCCATGATTGGCGGGCCTTTCTTTATGTGGGTCCTGCTGTCGAACCGCAAGGTCCTGGACGGATGAAGCTGACAGCACGGGATGTATCAGTTCGCCTCGGCCGTATGGATGTATTGCGGAAGGTGTCTCTGACGGCGCAGGCTGGCTGCCTGACCGCGATTATCGGGCCGAATGGGTCGGGCAAGACGACCTTGTTGCGTGCCCTGACCGGGGAGCTGTCTCCGGTGGCTGGGCAGATCATGCTGAATGGCAATGATATGACCGGCTTTGCCCCACATGATCTGGCGGTGCGGCGTGCGGTCCTGCCGCAACATGCCGCGCTGAGTTTCCCCTTCACCGCAACCGAGATCGTCCGCATCGGCCTGACATCGCATCCGGGTCCGGATACTGCGCGTGACGGGTTGATCCGGGCTGCATTAGCCGCAGTTGATCTGCCCGGTCATGGCGGTCGCTTCTATCAGGAAATGTCGGGCGGGGAACAGCAACGTGTGCAGTTGGCCCGTGCCATGGTCCAGGTCTGGCAGCCCGTGGCCGAGGATGGCCCCCGCTGGCTGTTTCTGGATGAGCCCGTCAGCAGCCTTGATATTGCGCATCAGCTTGCCGTGATGCGGCTGGCGGCGGATTATGCGGAACGTGGTGGTGGTGTTGTTGCAGTCATGCATGACCTCAATCTGACGGCGATGTTTGCCGGCCATGTGCTGCTGATGCATGACGGGCAGTCAGTTGCGGAAGGGCCACCCCAGGAGGTGCTGACCGATGAAATGCTGTCACATGTCTATGGCTGCCGGTTATGCGTCAATCGCGTCCCTGATAGCGGGATCTGGCTTTTGCCACAGCTTGCCGCAGTCTGAAGCCGGGATGGGCCCTAATCGTGATCAATCCATCAGGTCAACCTGTTCCGGCAAATAGGCTGCACCATGGCCTGCCTTGACCATTCGGGCCATGGTATCCTGAACAGCTTCGGCAATCACATGTGATGCGCCTGCTTCTCTGGCCATGCAATTGTAATAAGTCATGTCCTTCAAACCATTATCAACGGTGAAGCGCATTTGCCCGGTTGTGCCTTCCAGAAGATATGGTGCGATCCTGTCCAGAGCGGCGCCATGGCCACCACCCCGGCGCAGACAGTCGATCAGGATATCGTCGGCAATACCGGCCCGGCGGGCACAGCTTGCGGCCTCGGATATCAGGGCGGCTGCCCCCAGAGAGACAAAATTATGCAGAAGTTTGAGCCGATGCCCGGCGCCAACCGGGCCAGCCAGAAACCGGTTTTCGGAAAAACTGGCCAGCAAGGGCATGATTTTTTCAGTAATGTTGGGAGCACCACCGATCAGCAGGTTCAGCCGGCCTTCGCGTGCTTCCTTCGGGGTCCGCGTCATGGCCGCGTCAACGAGATGGGCACCTGCAGCCTCGACCTGCCGGGCCATTGCAACAGTTGATTCCGGGATTGCGGTTGAACAGTCGATGATGATCATTCCGGGGGTCAGCGCCGCCAGAAGCCCGCCTGATCCGGTCAGGATGTCCTCGACCTGGGGTGTTCCGGTGACACAAAGTAACAGGATATTGCATTCTGTTGCCAGATCGGTGGCCCGGTCAACACCGCTGGCCCCGGCGGCATCAAGATCTTCCGTTGGCTGGTTGCCTGTGTGACGCAGGTAGGACAATGGCCAGCCATGTGCGAGAATATTATGGGCGATGCCGTGGCCCATCAGTCCGATCCCGATCATTCCGACCCTTGCCTTGGCTTTTACCATATCTGCTGTCCCCGCTGGCTGACCTGCACGATCAGGATGGCGGGACGGTCTCTGGCTGACAAGCCGTTTTATCGTACTCTTTCCGGCCGAATTCCGATAGGTTATCAACCATATGATCCATCCTGTGGAGAACGAGATGACATTTCGGGAAATGCTTTTGTTCGATCCGGCCATGATCCTTGTCGGAGGAAAATGGCTTCCCCCGACAAGTGGGGAAACCATTCCTGTCGAGGATCCGTCAACGGGTGAAATTATCGGCAGGACAAGGCGTGGATCTGCTGCAGATATCGACCTTGCGGTTCAGGCAGCCGAAGCCGCGCAGGCAGGTGAATGGGGGCGGATGCCGGCGGTTGAACGCGGGCGGTTGCTGTCACGAATGGCGCGGCTGGTGACTGAACGCGCCGAAGAATTGGCCCGGATTGAATCTGTGGATGTCGGTAAGCCGATGAAGCAGGCGCAGAACGATTCCATTGCCTTGGCACGTTACCTGGAATTTTATGGTGGGGCAGCGGATAAGGTTCATGGTTCGACCATCCCCTATCAATCCGGATTTACCGTTTATACCTTGCGGGAACCGCATGGTGTAACCGGTCATATTATTCCCTGGAATTACCCATTGCAGATTCTTGGCCGCTCGGTCGGGGCGGCCTTGGCGATGGGGAATGCCTGTGTGCTGAAACCGGCGGAGGATGCATCACTCAGTTCGCTGGCCTTCGCATCGCTGGCACAGGAAGCCGGGCTGCCGGCCGGGGCGCTGAACGTAGTGACCGGCTATGGAAATGAGGTTGGCGTGGCGCTTTCCAGGCATCCGGGCGTGCATCACCTGTCTTTCACCGGCTCTGTGATGACAGGACGACATATTCAGGAAGCTGCGGCAGGAAATGTGGTGCCGGTTACGCTGGAACTGGGCGGAAAGTCCCCTCATATCGTCTTTGATGATGCTGATCTGGATGCCGCGCTTCCGGTGCTGGTCGGGGCCTGTATGCAGGCGGCTGGTCAGACCTGTTCGGCGGCGTCACGTGTACTGGTCCAGCAGGGTATTTATGATCAGGTCCGGGACCGCATGGCAGAGTTCTATGCCAGCCTGAGGGTAGGACCTGCCGCGGATGATCATGACCTTGGCCCGCTGGTATCAAAAAGACAAAAACAGATTGTTTCAGACTATATTGCGCTTGGTAAACGAGACCTGACCGTTGTGGCCGAAGGCAGGATTGTCGATGGTGCACCAATGGGCGGAAACTATGTTGCTCCGGTGTTGTTTGACAATGTTCCACCCGGGCACCGGCTGGCGCAGGAGGAAATCTTCGGACCTGTTCAGGTGCTTATTCCCTTTGAGGACGAAGCCGAGGCGCTGCGTATCGCAAATGGTACCGAATATGGACTGGTCGCGGGGCTGTGGACACGTGATGGTGCCCGGCAGATGCGGATGGCCCGCAAGTTGAATGCCGGGCAGGTTTTTATCAACAACTACGGGGCAGGAGGTGGGGTTGAACTGCCCTTTGGCGGGGTTGGAAAATCCGGTCATGGCCGTGAAAAGGGATTTGAAGCCCTTTACGGCTTCTCGCGGTTGAAGACAGTAACCGCGCAGCACGGTTAATGGTTTGCTGCAAGGTCAGGTGTAACTGGAGCGATTGTCCGGGAGCCCCGGTTCCGAACGGGAATGCGGTGATCTTTGTGGTGATACGGGAGACTGGCCTGTCAGCCATTCTGATCCGATGGTCAGATCAGCCGGAGAAAGCTCATGCCCGGCTTCGATCAGTTGCGCATCGAGATGGGCGCCACCGGTCGTCAGAGCCTTTTCCAATGCCGGTGCCATCCGGTTGAACGGATCGCGGATACCGGTCAGCATCAGGATATGTGCATTGCTCAGGTCACTGGTAGCCGACGGTGGTGTTTCTTCCAGAGCCTGTATCGCGCGCAGCAGAATTGCCCGGTTGACGATGCCGGGATGCAGCTGCATCACCGCACCCAGCAGGTTTGCACCATTGGAATAGCCCAGAAAGCTTATGCGTTTGGGGTCAAGTGCATAGCTTTTGATGGCATCCCCGACGAAACCGGCGAAGGCTTTGGATTCGGCGTGGATGTCATCCTGATCATAGGTCGTGGCATCAAAGCGGCGAAACCAGCGATTGATGCCTTCTTCGGTTGAGCGGCCACGTACACCCAGTAGTGTGGCGCGAGGGTTCAGTTTTGCGGCAAGTGGCATCAGGTCGGTTTCGTTTCCGCCCGTGCCATGCAGCAATATGATGACACTGCCATCAGGTTTGTCCGGTGTGTGGAAACGGTGAATGAAGGACAAGTCACGCATCGGGATTCTTTCTTTGCCGGGCATGGCAAACTGAGGCAACATGACCGCTAAATCGGCGGCCTGGGCCGCGTCATGGGGGGGAAATAGCAAGGTTTCTCCCAGATGTTCCAGTGGCTCATCCACGGTGAAGCCTGGTGCATCTGTTGCATATTCGAACAGGGTTCCCGCGGGTTCGCGGACGTAAAGTGACAGAAAATATTTACGATCATGGGCATTGGTTGCGCTGTCGATATCACGCAGCGAAAGCCGCATCTGACGGACAGCATCGATATCCGATGCACGAAATGCGACATGATCAAAAATGGATGTACCTGGAATTCCTGGAAAATAACCCTGAGCATTGCGGATATCTACAATATCCGTATCCGAAACCATGCGCTGCGTATTGCCTTCGGCCCGATCCATGCGATAGCCGAACCGGGCTGTAAAATCAGCCGTTGCACCGGCCTGATCGGTCAGGATCGTGATGCCGCGAATGCGCGTGGGTGCAATTGGATCGGGCAGGGCACTGACAGCGGGCATATCCAGTCCGACGAGTTTGACGATGATTCCGTCAGGATCTTTCAGGCGCAATATGGTTTCGCCGAATTCCCGCAAGGGACCTTCAACGGGGATCCGGGCGGTCATGGCACGTTGCAGCCAGTTTCCGATACTGCCGGGAGGAATCGCGAAAGAGATCTCGGAAACCTGTCCCAGCCCGGTCCGGCCAGCGGCACCGCTTTCCCAGGCCAGAAAGGTCACGATACTGCCGGGACTGCCGGCAGCATCGCCATAAAACAGGTGCAGCTGTTCGGCATCCTCATAGCCGCCGGTCTGTTTGACCAGACGCAGGCCCAGAAACCCGGCATAGAAATCCACGTTCTTCTGAACGCCTTGCGTAATGGCCGTAACATGATGAATACCACTGGTCATTGTTCAGGCTCCTGCTTCGTCAGCCAATACCTTCTGAACCGCCGGATCGGCTGCCAGCCGGTCATGCAGCGCTTGCACATTCGGATAGTCCGTGAGGCCTTCAGGCAGCATCCGGATGGCCCAGCGGATCATCGGGAAGGCATGGGCATCAATGATGGAGCGTGTCCCGCGGTCACCACTGAGGATCCAGTCCCGGCCTTCCATATGCGTATTCAGGATTCCTATCTGTTTCCCGACCAGTTTGTGGCCGGCCGCCATTACAGCGGCCCTTGCTTCTTCGGCGGGATCGGTCGTGTAGCGCTGCGGCAGGAATACTGGCCAGAATGAAGCATGCAGGTCACTGGTGAAAAAGGCCGACCAACGATGGGCTTCAGCCTTCTCGCGCAGACTTTCACCACCGGAAAGCCCGGCCTCGGGGTGCTTTTGTGCCAGATAGTCAAGGATTGCACCGGCCTGTGTCAGTAACCAGCCGTCATCCTCGCGCAGTGTGGGGACTGCACCGGCTGGGTTTACAGCCAGCAGTTCCCTTGAGCCGTACTGGACCTTCACGGCCTCATAAGGGGCGCCTATCCATTCCAGTACGATATGGGGGGCCAGAGAACATGCGCCAAGGGCGTAATAAAGTGTTGTCATGGTATTCCTTCATGCTGAAGATGGATGTGTTGCGGCAAAGGTGGATACTATCCTGCCGGAATCAATCAGACCAGATACGAACGCCGGGTTGCATATTTGCGAACCCTACACAGGCGGGACCTTGCCCTATGCCAGTTCCAGCCAGTGACGGCGGTTCCCGCTGCGCGGGCCAGCAGCCGCATTTCCGGAGTTTCCCGGCCGCTGGTGCGACGCATTAACCCAATCGGGCCTTCGGTGTCTGTGGTATTAAACGGCAGGCGGATCAGGCGACCATCGGCAATTTCATTGGCGACCACCCTTGAAGAGATGATCCAGATTGCATCGCTTTGTGCAGTATGGACGCGTCCTAATGTCCCTGAAACGGTTTCAATCCGGCGGGTGGGAATGTTCAGACTCTCGGCAATCAGCATTCGTTCGGTAAAGGGTCTGATCGCGGCCCAGGCCGGGGGGGAAATGACGGGAAACTCGCTGTTCAGCCGATGCAGGGAAGGGTTGTCCAGAATTGGATGTCCCGGCCGGACAACAAAGGCCACATCTTCCAAGTAAAGCTGAGCAAAGCTCAACCTGTGCATGGTTTCCGGTGTGCCAAGGCGACCCAGAACCAGATCAACTGTCCCGGCACGCAATTGTCTGGTAAGATGTTCATGCGACCCGTCAGCTACGGTTGACAACATATCGGGTGCGGTCTCGTTCAGCACCCGGATAATTTCCGGCAACAGGCGTGCAGCAACTGATGGCAAGGCACCAATCCGCAACCTTGGTACACTGTGATGCGCCTGATCGGAGGCTCCGTCAATTCCCCGTTCCAAGGGTCCCATACCGGCCTGTGCGAAGTCGAACAGGATTTTCTCCTGAGCCGTCAGTTGTACCCCGCCACGCCCACGGGTCAGCAGACGGTTGCCCAATATCTGTTCCAGTTCAGCAAGGGTTTGTGAAATGGCTGGCTGGGTTAGTTTGAAATTTCCGGATGATATTGCCGAACAGCTGATGGCAGGTCCGAGTATCGAGAAATCTATTGCTCCTCTGCGCTGCTTCGTGACCAAGCCAATGCGATGGGACCGGTTGTTCCTGTGTGGCGAAGCTGCCCATATTGTTCCGCCGGCCGGGGCAAAGGGGCTGAATACGGCGGCAAGTGATGTGCATTACCTCTATCATGGGCTGGTGTAGTATTACCGGGGTAACGACAGCGAGGGCATTGATCGTTATTCCGAACGCGCCCTGCTGCGTATCTGGAAAGCAGAGCGCTTCAGCTGGTGGTGCAGTGGTCTCTTGTATCGTTATCCGGACCAGAGCAGGTTCGACCTGAAGATGCAGGTTGTCGATATTGCCTTCCTGCATGATAATGAAAGCCAGCAATGGGCGTTTGCAGAAAATTATATGGGAGCCATATTGATGCAGACAGTCAGCGTAAACGGGGTTGAACTTCACTATGCCGATCAGGGGCCGGGATCGGGGCCGGCGGTTATGTTCGCCAACTCTCTGGGTACGGATTTCCGGGTCTGGGATGCGCTGATGCCGCATTTGCCGGAGGGGCTGCGGGTTCTGCGTTATGACAAGCGCGGCCATGGATTGAGTGAATGCCCATCTGGTCCCTATACCATTGAGCAACTGGCCGATGATGCCGGGGCCCTGATCCGGTATCTGGGGTTGCGTGATGTGGTTTTTGTTGGTCTTTCCATCGGTGGTCTGATTGGGCAGTCTCTGGCTGTCCGGCATGGCGGCCTTTTGCGTGGACTGGTCATTTCGAACAGTGCTGCGAAGATTGGTGATGCAATATTGTGGCAGGATCGGATTGCCGCGATTCGTGCCGGTGGACTGACCAGTATTGGTGCTGCCACAATGGATCGCTGGTTTTCGTCAGCATTCCGTGCAGCCGGTGCTGCCTTACCTTGGCAGCGGATGATGGAACGCCAGCCGCAGGATGGCTACATTGCCTGCTGCGAGGCAATTGCTGTTGCTGATCTGCGTGATGATACGGCGACGTTGAATCTGCCTGTGCAGTTGATTGCGGGGACGGAAGATGGCTCTGTCCCGCCTGAAACCGTCAAGGCTACTGCGGATATCATAGATGGGGCGAAGATGTCGGTGATTGACGGCTCTGGTCATATTCCCTGTGTCGAGAATCCGGCTGAATATGGTGCGGTTCTGACCCGATTTCTGAAGGAAGCCGGCCATGTCTGATTGTTATGCTGCTGGTATGAAAGTGCGCCGTGAGGACTGGGTGATGACCATGTTGAACGGGCTGAGGCGGCGAAGATCAATTTCGATCAGCCGTTTCAGGGTCTGATCACCCATTCGGCATGGGGTACGGTTTGGGCTGGTGATGGTATCTCCCGGCGGGAAAGGTCGATGCTGACCCTGGCCCTGCTTGCGGCGACGGGAAATTTTGATGAAATCCCGATGCATATCCGAGCCACGGCCCGGCCCTTCCAGGCGGGATGTCCTGGAGGTGTTCCAGCACGTTGCGATTTATGCGGGGGTTCCGCGCACGAACCATGCCCTGAAGCTGGCAAAGCAGACCTATGCCGAAATGGAGGGAAGCCAATGAAGCCTGCCGAATATTATCAACGTGACCGGATATGACATCCGCCGGCATTGACGTCGGATTACAAGATATCCGTCGCCTGCTCGTCACGATACAGCCTGATTTCGCTTCAGCAATCCGTGTCAGAGATTACGGGGCCGGTTTTCGGACATAATGATATCGACCCGACAGATAACGATCTGATCAAGAACTATGCCAAACCGGTGATCCGGTGGGGGAGCGCATTATCGTTCATGGTCGTGTACTGGATGAAAACGCCCGGTCGGTGCCCAATACGCTGGTGGAGGTCTGGCAGGCCAATGCCCATGGGTGTCTATGCTTACCCCGAAGGTGGGGGGAAGTAGAGGACGGGTTCCGGGGGTGGGGATGGGTCATCACCCCCCGGAACCGGTGAATGGGGTTTTGATACGGTGAAGCCGGGGCAGGTCAGTTTGCGTATGAAACTGATGTTGGATGTGGCGCAACAGGTGCAAGAAGCTGATCCCGGACGGGCGGGACATGCTGAAAGCCATGCAATGATGGCACCGCATATCAACCTTTGGGTTGTGGCACGCGGGATTAATATCGGGCTGAATACGCGACTTTATTTTGATGATGAACCAGAGGCCAATGCCGTAGATCCAGTCCTGAATCTGATTGAATGGGAAAATCGCCGTGCCACGCTGGTTGCACATCGTTCCGGAGATCGGGATGGCGTACCGCTCTATCGTTTTGATATCTGTCTGCAAGGCAATAATGAAACGGTGTTTTTCGATGTCTGATACACAACCCTGTATAATCTGTGTAGCCATTACCGGGTCGGTTCCGACCAGGGCCGATAACCCCGCCCTACCGGTCTCTGTCGCTGAGCAGATCGAATCGACACATGAATCCTATGAGGCCGGGGCAAGTATTGCACACTGCCATGTACGTGATGGTGATGGCAAACCGACCTCAGATCCTGAGCGCTTTGCGGCGTTGAAGGAAGGGATCGAACGGCACTGTCCGGGCATGATCATTCAGTTGTCGACAGGGGGACGATCCGGGGCCGGACAGGCACGTGGCGGCATGCTGCCGCTGGGACCGGATATGGCATCTCTTTCTGTTGGGTCGAATAATTTCCCGACACGGGTTTATGAAAACCCTCCGGATCTGGTTGATTGGCTGGCGGCCGAAATGATTAGATATAATGTAAAGCCGGAAATCGAAGCCTTTGATCTGAGCCATCTTTTTCAGGCAGCCGCAATGTATGAGGCCGGCAAGATCAGGGACATACCCTATGTGCAGTTTGTTATGGGTGTGAAGAATGCGATGCCGGTTGACCGGGAGGTCTTTGATTTCTATGTCCATACGGTCAGGCGGCTGTTTGGCCGGGATGTGGCGTGGTGTGCTGCAGGGATTGGACCGAACCAGATTGTCCTGAATAAATGGGCAATTTTGACCGGTGGGCATGTCCGCACCGGTCTGGAAGACAATGTCCGGATTGACCGGGATACGCTGGCACCATCCAACGCCGCTCTGGTCAGGCGTGCCGTTGGATTGTGCGGGCAATATGAACGTCCTGTCGCGACCCCTGCCGAGGCACGGCACATTCTGGGATTGCGGGGCGTCTGATGGTGTCGCCCTTGTTTGAAAGGCTGTTCGGAAATCCCGAAATGGCTGCACTGAGGGGGGGATGATGCGGCCCTTGCGGCCATGCTGCGGGCAGAGGTGGCATTATCGCGTGTTCAGGGGCGGTTGGGGATCATTCCGGCCGATGCGGCTGCCGCAATTATACAGGCTGCCGGAATGTTGCGCCTGGATCCGGGCAGTCTGGCAGGTGGTGTGGCACGCGCAGGAATTGCGGCACAGCCACTGATCGGAGTGCTGAAGAAGGCTGTGGGAGAACATGCCGCATGGGAGCACTTCGGCGCAACATCACAGGACATTGTTGTCGATACAGGTCTGATGATCCGGCTGCGGGATGCCCTGGTATTGCTGCGTAAGCGCCTGACTGATCTTGTCAGTGTCTTGGCTGTCAGGGGCAATGAGTTTGCCGGCCAGCCGGTTCCGGCTCATCCCCGTTTTCAGCTTGCAGCTCCGACGACGTTGGGTGCCAAGATTGTGGTCTGGCGTGTGCCTCTGATGCGTCAGCTACAGCGACTATATGAACTACAACCGCGCCTTCTGAAAGTTTCCCTCTACGGGGCGGCAGGGACTTCGGCCGCACTTGGTCCGTTGGCTGTTACGCTTCGGCAGGGGTGGCTGATGAACTGGGCCTGGGTGCTGACGATACACCATGGCATGCCGTCCGTGACACCATTGCCGAACTGGGGGGCTGGCTGTCACTGCTGACCGGATCGCTTGGCAAGGCCGGGGCTGATCTGGTCCCTCTGTCTCAGTCTGAGCTGGGATTGGTTTCCGCCGGTGTCGGGGGGAAAACATCGACCATGCCACAGAAATCTAACCCCGTGGCAGCCGAAGCACTGGTAACGCTGGCAAGGTTGAATGCGGGAGATCTGGCCTTGTTGCATCAGTCATTGGTCCATACACTGGAACGTGATGGGATGGCGCTTGGTGTGGAATGGACTGTGTTGCCAGCCATGCTGGAACGTGCTGCTGCCAGCCTGCGTATCAGTCAGGATCTGGCTGAAATGCTGCGACCTGAACCAGACCGTATCGCGACGGCGTTTTCGGCGGATCGTGGCATGATGCTGGCAGAGGCTGCGGGATTTGTGCTGGCTCGCGACATGCCACGGACTGAGGCAATCGGAATTGTTGATGAAGCATTGCGGGTCATGCAGGACGACCCCGCGCTGATACTGGCTGAAGCCCTGCTGCACCTTGCGCCGGGCCATGATTGGGCCGGGCTGCTGCGCCCCGGAAGTAACGCCGGGGAGACAGGCAATATCGCCCGGAACGATGAATAATCAAGGGAGGACTAACCAAATGAAACGCGCAATTATTCTGACGGCTACTGCCATGGTGGCGCTGACTACGCCTGCTTTCGCGCAAGAGATAACACTGCGGGTTCATCATTTCCTGTCGGCGGACGCCCCGGTGCATACTGATGTTCTGGCCCCTTGGGAAAAGATGGTAGAGGAAGCCTCTGGCGGACGTATTGATGTGCAGCTTTATCCGTCGATGCAGCTTGGCGGTAAGCCTCCGCAGTTGTTTGACCAGGCACGGGATGGCATCGTTGATGTCAGCTGGACCCTGCTTGGTTACACGCCTGGCCGCTTCCCGATTTCGGAAGTGTTTGAGCTGCCCTTCATGTCAACTACGGCTGTGGCGACAACGGTTGCCTTGCAGGAGTTTCAGGCAAAATACTTGGGTGAAGAACTGGGTGATGTCCATCCGCTGCTGATCCATGCACCATCGGCTTACAAGCTCCATACGACCGGTACGCAGGTCACTTCGCTGGATGACCTGAAGGGGCTGAAGATCCGTGCGCCGTCCCGTACCATGACAGACGGGCTGAATGCGCTTGGAGCCACGGCTGTCGGTATGCCGGTTCCGGAGGTTGCACAATCCCTGACCACAGGTGTCATTGATGGTGCGGTTATCCCCTGGGAAGTTATCGGATTGCTGCGGATTGAGGATGTGGCGGACGGACATACCGAACTTGGTACTGAAAACGGAGGTATTTCCGGTTCGGTTATGGCACTGGTGATGAACAAGGCCAGATATGATGGTTTGCCCGATGATCTGAAGCAGGTGATTGACGATAATTCCGGCGCAGCCCTTGCTGAACTGGCCGGAGCCGCCTTCGATGCAGCCGAAGCGACCGAGCGGCAGAAATATGTTGATGCCGGGGCTTCCATTACCGTTATTCCCGAAGATCAGCTTGGCCACTGGCGCGAAGCGGCACAGTCTGTCACCGATGCTTGGGTTGCGGCGATGAACGATGCTGGTCATGATGGTCAGGCCATGCTGGACGATGCCCGCGCCATGCTGGATGCGGCAGGCACACAATAAGCAGAAAAAGGGGGGCAATGGCCGATGTCAAATCGCTGACTGAACAGGCATACCCTGTTCCCGTACCGGACTGGCTGAGTGGATTATGCCGCTGGCTGGCTATGCTTGGTGGGCTGGTTCTCATGACAATGATGCTGATGACGGTGGCCAGTGTTACCAGAAGAGGCCTTTTGGGTGCCCCTATTCCAGGTGATTATGAGATGGTCGAACTTGCATCGGCCATCGTCATTTCCTGCTTCCTGCCCTGGTGTCAGATTTCGGGCGGCAATGTGCTGGTTGATTTCTTTACCACGAAAGCACCGCTCAGGGTAAATCATATGCTGGAGGCAATGGGTGATCTGCTTTACCTTCTGATCGACATATTGCTGCTTTGGCGGATGTGGCATGGGGTGGTCGAATTCCATCAGTATGGTGAACAATCCATGGTACTGCGTATCCCGGTCTGGTGGGGCTTTATCGTCATTATTCCGGCGTTTTTGCTGTTGATCGTGACCACATTCTTTACCTTGCTTGGCCATTTGCGTGAGGCGGGGAAATGACCGGGATCGCCGCCGGGTTGTCGGGTTTTGCTGTGTTGCTGGTGCTGATGGCGCTGCGTGTGCCGATTGCGATTGCGATGCTGGCAACGGGGATTACGGGATATGGGCTGGTCAATGGCATGGTGCCGATTCTGGCCTTTCTGAAGACTAATACCTACTATCAGTTTTCAACCTATTCGCTGTCGGTAATCCCGCTTTTCGTACTGATGGGCGAATTTGCCACCCATGCCGGAATGAGCAGGGCGCTGTATCGTGCGGCTGCTGCTTTTCTGGGCCATCTGTGCGGTGGGCTTGCCATGGCCACGATCGGTGGCAGCGCCGCCTTTGGTTCGATCTGCGGGTCGTCCCTGGCAACGGCAGCGACTATGGGGCAGGTCGCCTTGCCGGAGATGCGTCGCTATGGCTATTCCGGGGCGCTGTCCACGGGATCGGTTGCGGCAGGCGGAACGCTGGGTATCCTGATCCCGCCTTCGGTCATCCTGGTGTTGTATGCGCTGATGACGGAACAGAACATCGCCAAGATGTTTGTTGCGGCGATAGTTCCTGGTATCCTTACCGCGCTCGGTTATATGCTGGTGATTGCATGGTTCGTGCGTCGCCATCCGGATGCGGAGCCGGCTGCCGGGCATGCAACCTGGTCCGAAAAGCTGGCCGCCATTCGGGAAACCTAGTCAATCAGTTTGATTTTTATCCTGATCATTGTCGGCATGTACCGGGGCTGGTTTACACCGACCGAAGGTGCGGCTATCGGTGCTTTTGGGACCTTTGTGCTGGCGGTACTGCATGGCGGGTTACGGATATCGGGGCTGATCGGGTGCCTGCAGGGGACGGCCCGGACCACTGCCATGATTTTTCTGATCATGCTTGGGGCGGAAATATTCAACGCATTCCTGTTTGCCACGCAAACGCCGATGCTGGCTGCTCAGGCTATCATTGAAAGCGGGCTGTCACCGATGCTGGTCCTGATTGAGATCCTGCTTTTGTACCTGCTGATGGGCTGTGTCATGGATTCGATGTCCATGCTGTTGCTGACGGTTCCGATCTTCTATCCGATCATCGCCGGGCTCGATTTCGGAATGAACCGCGAAGATACCCTGACCTGGTTCGGTATTCTTGCTGTTGTCGTGGTTGAAGTGGGGCTTATTACACCGCCTGTCGGTATGAACGTCTTTGTCATCAATGGTATGGCGCGGGATGTCCCGATGGTGGAAAGCTTCCGTGGTGTCCTGCCCTTCCTGATCAGTGACTTCATCCGCATCGCGGTACTGATTGCTGTACCTGGAATATCTTTGTTCATGGTGCAGATATTGGGCTGAGATCACCTGGTCTGAGCTATCCGGTTCTGTCGTCTGGTGGATTGGACGAATGGGGGATTTGTCTGGTTCCAAAGTCCGGATTGTGCAGATGTATGAACAGGGAGGGGCCTGAGACTGAGAATGAAGGTGTTGGTGACCATGACACTTTCGGGAAAGCTATGCGGCTGATCCCGTGATCGTCATGAAGGCGTTTGACCTGATCATGGTCTCCGGTTCAGTGGTGTGGGTGGAGCTTGCGATGCCGGGACAGCCTGCATGGTTGTGGCGCTGCTGTGGCGGACTGTCCCATAAGGTGCCTTTCCATTCTAGCGAAGGGTCACATCACACCCAAGACTGGGACAAGCAGCCTGATTTAACCGATGGCCCGATCGCGGGTTTCGGTCCTGACCAGCAACAATGCCAGTGCCGCCAGAACCAACAATGCCGCGAAGACGCCGATGGCAAATCCGAAACTTCTGGCAAAGGCAAAGGTCAGCAGAGTTGGGGCAAATATTCCGCCAAGGCGGGCGATGGCGGAAGCTGTTCCCATGCCCGTACCGCGCAGGTTGGTTGGATAAAGCTCCGGCGTAAAGGCATAAAGTGCGCCCCAGCAACCCAGCAAGGCGAAGCTCATGATCAGTAATGAAACGGCAATCAATGCCGGGTTTAGTGACAGGGTAAACAGGAAGCAGGCAAGCGCGGAAAGCAGCAGAAAACCCATCAGCGTTGGCCGGCGCCCCCAGCGTTCGACACCATGAGCCGCCAGTGCATAGCCTGGGATCTGTGCCAGTGCCAGAATGACGAGGAAACCGTAACCGCGCACCCAACCCATGCCTTCATTCGCAAGCCAGCCGGGAATCCAGACGAAGATCCCGTAATAAGATACAGAAACAAGAAACCATACAGTCATCACGCCGATGGTGTGTTGTAGCAGTGTTGCTGAGAAAATTGAATTTGGGGCACCTTCTGACGGAGTTGTCAGGACCAGTTCGGTATCGTGGGTCAGGGGAGTGGCACCGTTGGCGACCAGAACCCGGTTTACCACATTGCGGGCGTCGTCCTGACGTCCGGATTTCAGCAGGTACATCGGGGATTCCGGAACCCAGAGGCGCAGGAAGATACCAATCAGTGCCGGTAGGGCGGCGACCAGAAATATCCACCGCCATGGTGCATGTGCCCCCTGAGATACGGCAATCCATGCGGTTAATGCGACAATAATTGTCCCAATGGCCCAAAATCCTTCCAGAATGACCAGCCAGCGGCCACGATTTTTCGGTGGCAGAAACTCGGCCATCATTGCGTAATCAACTGGCAGGGTGCCGCCAACCGCAACCCCGGTCAGGAAGCGCAGGACCAGAAGCAAACCGAATTCGGGCGAAAATATCGAGATAAGGCCGAATATAGCGTCTGCGGTTACCGTCATCAGCAGCACGTTGCGCCGCCCGATCCGGTCTGCGATACGGCCAAAGACAAAGGCACCGACAAACATGCCGAGAAAGAAGGATGTTCCGACCTGAAGCGCCATTGCGTGCTCCAACCCGAAGGTTGCCATGATGGAAGGTGCGGCAAATCCGACCGCGATGACCTGCATTGCGTCAGCGGCCCATACAAGTCCGAATATGCCCAGCAATCGTTTCTGGAATGGGCCTGCGCCACCCTGCGTCAGTGCTTCGTCAATGGTCATCCGCATTGCGCCTCTCCTGTTCCGGACAGTACCTTGTAGCTGCCAACCATGCTGAATCATAGGATTTCATACCTGGTCTCGACAGTTGCCCAATGTGTCGTTACGTTCCGGGCGCTGACAGAAAGGCTGCATATGTTCACCATCGCTACCTGGAACATCAATTCGGTCCGGCTGCGTTCCGGGCTGGTCGAACGTCTGCTTCGCGAAGAGGCCCCGGATATCCTTTGCTTGCAGGAAATCAAGTCTCCTGTCGACAAGATTCCGCTCGATGGCTTCCGGGCGCTTGGCTACACACATTGTGTGGCGCGGGGACAAAAGGGTTATAACGGAGTTGCCATCCTGTCACGCCTGCCTATCAAGGATGTCGGTGATCGTGATTATGCGGGGCTGGGTCATGCCCGTCATGTTGTGGCACGTCTGGAAAATGGTGTCACGATCCAGAACTTCTACGTTCCGGCGGGTGGCGATATCCCTGATCGCGAGCAGAACGAGAAGTTTGGCCAGAAGCTGGATTTCCTGACCGAAATGCGTGATGTCTTCCACGCCGGAAAGCCGCAGAAATCCATTCTTGTCGGGGATCTGAACATTGCCCCGCGGGAAGACGATGTCTGGTCGCACAGGCAGCTTCTCAAGATCGTTAGTCATACACCTGTAGAGGTCGAACATCTGGCTGCCGTACAGGATGCCGGTGGCTGGGTCGATGTCACCCGTCAAGATATTCCTGAAGGGCGTCTTTACAGCTGGTGGTCCTATCGTGCGCGTGACTGGGATGCGGCCGATAAGGGGCGCAGGCTTGATCATCTGTGGGCAACACCGGATATCGCGAATGCTGGTCATGGCAGCCGCATATTGCGCCCGGTCAGGGGCTGGGAACAGCCATCTGATCATGTGCCGGTATTTGCCAGCTTTGATCTTTGATCACCCCTTTCACCGGCCGGTGAGACTCCCCATATTGGCCGCAAACAATCCTCGGAGATTTTCATGCTGATCGGAGAAAGTACCGAAGCACCGCAAGCCAGTCAGTTCATCAAGGATGTGACGGAAGCCGATTTCATGGCTGAAGTCGTTGAACGCTCCATGGAAGTTCCGGTCATTGTCGATTTCTGGGCACCTTGGTGTGGTCCATGCAAGACGCTTGGTCCGGCACTGGAGGCAGAGGTGGCAAAGGCCAAGGGCCGTGTGGTCATGGCCAAGGTTAATATTGATGAAAACCAGATGATTGCGGCGCAGTTGCGTGTGCAATCGGTGCCGACCGTCTATGCGTTCTATCAGGGACAGCCGGTTGATGCCTTTCAGGGGGCATTGCCGCAAAGTGAAATAAGGAAGTTCATTGACAAACTGACCCAGCTTTCCGGTGATGATGGAGGTCTCGGGGAAGCCATTGAGGTTGCTGAATCGATGCTCACTGAGGGGGCCTATGATGACGCCGCCGAAACCTTTGCCGCGATCATTGGTGAAGAAGGCGAAAATGCCGATGCATGGGGGGGGCTGATCCGTGCTCAATTGGGGGGTGGTAAGGTTGATGAGGCAGCCTTGACGCTGGAACAGGTGCCCGCTGCCATTTCCGGCACTGCTTTGATCGAAGCTGTCCGTGCCCAGCTGCAACTGGCCCGGCAAGCTGCAAGTGCAGGCCCTCTGGATGAGTTGCGTATCCGGATTGAAACTGATCCGGCTGATCTGCAGGCGCGTTTCGACTATGCGACGGCATTGCATGCCGCAGGGCAGGTCGAAGAAGCGGTGGATCAGCTTCTGGAATCGTTTCGTCGTGACCGGGAATGGAACGAGGGGGCGGCAAAGGCTCAGCTCATTACCATATTTGATGCGCTGAAACCTGGTGATCCTGTCGGGCAAAAGGGCCGTCGTCGCCTGTCGAGCCTGATTTTCGCATGAGTCGGGGCAGCTTTGACCTGCCCGACACTCTTTCCCTGTTTGTTTTGCCGGGTGCGGTGCTTATGCCGCGCACCCGCTTGCCGCTGACCATCTTTGAGCCGCGCTATCTGCAGATGGTTGAAGACATGCTGAAAACGTCTCATCGGTTGATTGGTGTGATCCAGTCCCTGGATGAAGGTGGTGAAAGGCTGGCACAGGTAGGTTCGGCAGGGCGGATTGTCGGGTTTTCCGAACAGGATGACGGGCGTTATCTGATTTCGCTCCGGCAGGTGTCCCGCTTTACGCTGATCAAGGCCGAACAGGGATTCCATCCTTATGCCACCGGCCATGTTGGCTGGTCCGGATTTGAAATCGACGGACGCGACGCAGAAGATGATCCGGATTGGGATCAGGCCGGGTTTCTGGCCCTGATGCGTCGTTATATGGATATGCATTCGCTATCGACGGATTGGGATGCTGCCAACAAGGCGGAAGCGGAACTGCTGGTCAACTCCCTGACCATGGCATTGCCGCTGGAGGTTCAGGACAAGCAGGCCCTGCTTGAAGCCCTGACCCTGACAGACCGACGGGTCCTGCTGGAAGGGCTTCTGGAATATGAACTGCGTCATGGCTCTGATGATGAGATTATTCAATAATGGCTGATACACCTGAATCTACCCGGAACGAGGCGGCATTTGATCGCCACATGCTTGAGGCCTTGGTTTGTCCGGTAACTCATACTACGCTGGAATATGATGCCACGCGACAGGAATTGGTTTCCCGCGCGGCCGGGCTGGCTTTTCCGATCCGCACCGGTATTCCGATCATGCTGATTGATGAGGCACGGCTGTTGAAGGCCGACTGACTGGCTGTCTGCGCAATTGGGGAAATGGGCCTGTCAGAGTACCTTTCCTGCCAGCAGGCGGGGCATCGGGTCGATGGTCAGACCGGCTGCCTGCCGCATGAAATGGCGGCGCAGTACAGGGACGGCATTGACGGCCCCCATACCAAGGCCACGTGCCAGCCTCAGCACGGGGTTCCCATTGGAAAACAGCCTGTTCACACTGTCCATGCCAAGCGCCAGCGATGTTGAATCGAAGCGGCGCCAGCCCTGATAGCTTTCCAGCGTGGTGGCAAAGCCGATATCCCCACCCTGACGCATGGTCTCGACGACACATTCTGCAAGGGCACCAACGTCACGCAGCCCCAGATTGAGTCCCTGTCCCGCTATGGGATGGACACCGTGGGCTGCATCTCCGATCAGTGCAACGCGCTCACTGATATAGCTGTTTGCCAGTGTCAGGTTCAGTGGATAGGAAAAGCGTTTCCCAGCTAGGGAAATATCGCCGACGATGTCATGCAGGTGGGGTGACAGGACCGACAGGAAATCTGTATCGCTCAGTGAAGCAATACGTTCGGCCTCGGGCTGGGTCAGGGACCAGACAATGGAAGAGCGGTTTTCCTTTAATGGCAGGACTGCGAGCGGACCCGTCGGCAGGAAGACCTGATGGGCCGTCCCGCCATGAGGTATGGATTGGTCCAGGGCGGCAACAAGTGCAGTCTGGCGGTAATCCCATCCGGTGCGGGAAATGCCGGCGCGGGTGGCAACGCCTGATTTGCGGCCATCCGCGCCAACCAGAAGCTTTGCCCGCAGGCTGCGTCCATCTGATAAGGATATGCTGATACCTGCAGTATCGGCAGCCTGCCCGATGACCTGAGTGGCCGGAATATGGGTCAGACGTTTCTGCATGGCGCTCAGCAGGGCGCGATAGAGAAAGCGGTCTTCCAGCATAT
This sequence comes from Paracoccus sp. (in: a-proteobacteria), assembly GCA_047971845.1. GTDB lineage: Bacteria > Pseudomonadota > Alphaproteobacteria > Rhodobacterales > Rhodobacteraceae > Paracoccus. Next base: position 38,473 of record JBKEAB010000147.1, read on the forward strand.
AGCCCAGAACGCCCTCTTCAATCTCAGCACCATTGAAAAACAGCCCCATCGGATCGGTTTCGGTACCACGGGCCTGTCGTGCGACGACATTGGTGATCGGTTGGGCCATTTCGGCCAGTTCCGGCCAGATCCGGATCGCACCTAGCAGGTGTACAGATGCCAGAGCCAGGGCGTAGGCGCGTCCGTCAAAGCTGTCTGCTGCCCGCGCCTTTGCCGGGGCGGCATCCACTATGGCGATATTCAGGCCGGCATCCGCCAATGCCAGCCCCAAGGTCGGGCCATTCAGCCCGCCACCCGCGATTACGATGTCGAATTTATCAGTCATGCGGGGACTCTACGCGCGACAGCTGGCCACGTCTATACGACAAAAGCGATGGACGGGTGATCGGCAGGGGATTAGCGTCGGCACAAAGCGGAGGGGTCATGGGTTGGCTGGATAAGTCGGCGTCTGAGCAGGGGCGCGGCATCAGTGTGGGGTTGGTTTCACCGGTTGATCTGACGGATGCTTATCTGGACAGGATCAGACACCATCCGGATGGGAACCGGATTTTTGCGAGGCTGACACCGGATCGAGCCCGGTCCGAAGCTGTTGCCGCCCATGACCGGGCACGGGCCGGGTTGCGCCGGGGGCTTCTGGACGGCGTACCGATCAGCTGGAAGGATAATATCGACTGCACAGGGGTTGCAACGGAAGCCGGCTCGGCGCTGCTTACTGGTCGAATACCGCAACATGATGCAACTGTATTGGAAAATGCGGCCATATCAGGACTGGTTTGCCTGGGGAAAACCCATATGACAGAGCTTGCTTTCAGCGGACTGGGCCTGAACCCGGTAACCGCGACCCCGCCAAATGCGCTTGACCCTGCACTGGCTCCAGGGGGGTCAAGTTCGGGGTCAGCTGTATCGGTGGCTCTTGGGCTGTCCGCAGCAACAGTGGGGTCGGATACGGGTGGCTCCATTCGTCTGCCTGCTGCATGGAATGGGCTTGCCGGTTTCAAGCCGACACCTGGCGGCGTTCCGATGCGCGGGGTTGTTCCACTATGCAGCCGTTTCGATGTGGTTGGTCCGCTGGCGCGTAACGTTGAAGATTGTGCTGAAATTCTGGCTGTAATTTCAGGTATTCGTGCTCCGGACCTGAGAGATGTCATGATTTCCGGACTTCGTTTTCTGGTCCTTGACGGAGTTCCGTTTGAGGATGCACGTGAAGCTCCGGTTGCAGCGTTTGAAGAGGCCGTGGACCTTCTGGCAAAGGCAGGTGCGCAGGTTTCACGTGCTGCACCAGCCTGTGTGGCGGATGCCATGGCATTGTCTCCAACGCTGTTTGCGCCGGAAGCCTATGGGACATGGGCTGCCCGGATCGAGGAGAACCCGGATGTCATGTATCCTCCCATTCTGACACGTTTCCGGGCTGGAAACGAGGTATCGGCTGCGGATTATGTTGCGGGCTGGATTGCGCTGGATCGGTTGCGTGCTGTTTGGGGGGACAGTGTCGCCGGTTTTGATGCGGTGATCCTGCCGACTTCGCCGATCTTGCCGCCTGACCGGGAAAGGCTGCTGGCGGATGCCGGTTTCTTTGCCGTGGAAAACCTGCTGGCTTTGCGCAATACCCGTATTGGTAACCTTCTGGGGCTGCCGGCTGTGACGTTGCCCACCAGGCGGCCTGCCTGTGGAATCATGGCCATGGGGCCAGCCGGGGCAGATCTGCGTCTTTTGCGTATTGCCTATGCCATGGAGGCCGCTCTTTCCGTCTAACGACTGGACGCAAGCCTCGGGATTCTGTAACATTTGCCTGTAACGGGGCGATACGACCCCGAAGAGAGGCAGTTATGGCAAATCCCGAGCGGTTCTCGAACCTGCCGGAATACGCGTTTCCGCGCCTGCGGGCGTTGCTGTCGGGTATCCAGCCCGGCGGTGATCCTGTTGTCATGACCATTGGTGAGCCTCGTCACGCCATCCCTGATTTCGTTGCCCCGATTATGGCCGAACAGATTGCGGATTTTGGCAGGTACCCGTCGAATGAAGGCATTCCCGGACTTTTGGATTCCATTTCCGGCTGGATTGCCCGCCGCCATGGGATTGAGGTTGCGGCCGAGCGTATCGTTACACTGAATGGAACGCGTGAAGGGCTGTTCAATGCTGCACTGGCACTTTGCCCGGAGCTCAAGAACGGCACCAGGCCGGTTATTCTGATCCCGAATCCATTCTATCAGGTTTATGCTGTTGCGGCAGCTGCGGTTGCGGCCGAGCCGGTCTTTGTGCCGGCCTCTGCCGAAACCGGATATCTGCCGGATTTTGCCGGGCAGGATCCTGTCGTACTGGATCGCACCGCCATTGCCTATATTTGTTCGCCTGCAAATCCTCAGGGGTCAATTGCTGACGAGGGTTATCTGGAACGACTGGTCCTGCTGGCGGAACGGCATGATTTTCTGATCTTTTCGGATGAATGTTATTCTGAAATCTGGCGCGATACACCGCCGCCGGGCTTGTTGGCCGTAGCCACGCGAATGGGGCTGGCCGACCGGGTGGTGATGTTCAATTCGTTGTCGAAGCGTTCAAACCTGCCGGGCTTGCGTTCAGGTTTTGCTGTCGGGAGTGCGGGAAATATCGCATTGATGCGGCGGTTGCGCAGTTATTCCGGGGCGCCGTTGCCCCTGCCTGCGCAGGCCGTCAGTGCCGCAGCCTGGGGCGATGAAACGCATGTCGATAAAAATCGTGCCCTTTATCAGCGCAAATATGCCGTGGCAGACCGTGTGCTGGGTAATGTGCCGGGCTATCGCGGACCGGAAGGTGGTTTTTTTCTGTGGCTGCCTGTTGATGATGGTGAAGCGGCGGCAAGGACCCTGTGGGGCAGGGCAGGTATTCAGGTGTTGCCGGGTGCCTATCTTTCACGGGATGTGAACGGGACCAATCCCGGCAAGGGCTATATCCGTGTGGCACTGGTGGCAGCGGAAGATGAAACAGAGCAGGCGCTGACGCGTCTGCGTCAGACGATCTATTGAAGGGGCAGGTATATGGCGAGCTGGCAGGCAAAACAACGCGATCCGCTGTTTGACCAGAATACCCAGGCGGCGCTGGAGCGGCGCGGCAAGGAACTGGTCGGTGCGGGGCTTGTGGTGCTGGCATCTGTGCTGGCACTGGTGCTGTACAGCTGGTCGCCCGATGATCCCAGCTTTCTGGCTGCAACCGATCAGCAGCCGGTGAACCTGCTGGGCCGTTTCGGGGCCTATCTGGCTGCGCCCCTGATGATGATTGCCGGTTATGGAGCATGGGGGCTGGTGCTCGGGGCGCTTATCTGGGGTCTGCGGCTGATGCTGCATCGCGGGGAGGATCGCGTCATGCGGGCTGTATTCCTGCCTATCGCGGTGGCTCTGGGTTCGATCTATTGTGCCTCGCTTGTGCCGCCTCTGGACTGGCAGGAAAGCTTTGGTCTTGGTGGTCATTTTGGGGACATGATGATGGGCGGACTGATGATGCTGTTGCCCTTTGGGCCTGCTGCTTCGCTCAAGATTGCCGCACTTCTGGTCGCAATTGGTGCGGTTGCCTTTTACGGCTTTGTGCTGGGCTTTGACATGGTCGAGATGCGGCGTTTCCGGCTTTGGTTCGTGACCGGATTGATTACGGCCTATGACATGGCGCTGCGCTTCATGGGACGCGGTGCTGCCGGTGCTATGGATGCTGCACGCGGCGTGCAGGCTCGTGCAGCGGAACGCCGTATGCAACCCGGGACGGCCGTCGAAACCGGATCCATCGGTGAACAGCCACGGGGCATTTTTCGCCGGCGTCAGGCTGACGATTGGGAAAGTGAGGGCGAACTGGTCGAAGACCTGTCCAATGATGCGGTGGCTCCTTCCGATGATGAGGTTCAGGCCCGGATTTCGGACGCTATTGCCAGGCAGGTCGGTAATGGTGGTGGCAGTCTGCTCAGTTCCGTGACGCAGCGGCTGAACGCAAATCGTCAGGATCTGGAAATTGATGAGGCCGGGGCATCGGCTGTCGCTGGTGCTGAGCCCGCTGATCCGCAACCCTTTGGGACGGCGACCGCCCGTGTTGTCGTGCCATCGTCACGCAAACCCATGCAGCAATCGCGCCAGGCACAGGCCGAGGCACAGCCGTCGCTGCGTTTCGATGAAGCGGCCGGAGATTACGAAAGGCCACCGCTTTCATTACTGACTGCCGCCGGCACGATTGAACGTCATCAGCTGTCAGATGAAGCCATGGCAGAAAATGCCCGTATGCTTGAGGCCGTGCTGGATGATTACGGCGTCAAGGGGCAGATCACGGCCGTTCATCCGGGTCCTGTGGTGACGCTTTATGAACTGGAACCCGCTCCGGGGCTGAAGGCCAGTCGTGTGATGGGGCTTGCCGATGACATTGCCCGTTCGATGTCGGCACTTTCAGCACGTGTTTCAACTGTGCCCGGCCGGACCGTGATCGGGATTGAATTGCCAAATCAAAGCCGCGAAAAGGTGCTGTTGCGGGAAATTCTGTCTGCGCGATCCTATGGTGATGTATCCTATCCGCTGCCGCTTGCGCTTGGTAAGGATATCGGTGGCGGGCCAGTCGTTGCAAACCTCGCCAAGATGCCTCACCTGCTGATTGCGGGGACCACTGGTTCGGGTAAATCGGTCGCCATCAACACCATGATCCTGTCACTTCTTTACAAACTGACGCCGGAAGAATGCCGGTTGATCATGATTGACCCGAAAATGCTGGAACTGTCCGTCTATGACGGGATCCCGCATCTGCTTTCGCCTGTTGTGACTGACCCCAAAAAGGCAGTTGTCGCCCTGAAATGGGTCGTGGCGGAAATGGAAGAGCGTTACCGTAAGATGTCCAAGATGGGCGTCCGCAACATCGAAGGCTATAACGGCCGCGTCCGCGAGGCTCTGTCGAAGAACGAGATGTTCAAGCGCACCGTCCAGACCGGCTTTGATGAAGATACCGGAGAACCCGTCTTCGAGACCGAGGAATTCCAGCCCGAGACGTTTCCTTATATTGTCGTCATCGTTGATGAGATGGCTGACCTGATGATGGTTGCAGGCAAGGAAATTGAGGCATGTATCCAGCGTCTGGCGCAGATGGCGCGGGCATCGGGCATCCATTTGATCATGGCCACGCAACGACCTTCGGTTGATGTTATCACCGGCACGATCAAGGCCAACTTCCCTACCCGGATCAGTTTTCAGGTAACGTCGAAGATTGACAGTCGCACGATCCTGGGCGAACAGGGGGCTGAACAGCTGCTGGGTCAGGGGGATATGCTGTATATGGCAGGTGGTTCCCGCATTACCCGTGTTCATGGTCCCTTTGTCAGTGATGAAGAGGTTGAAGAGGTGGTCAACCACCTGAAATCCTTTGGCCCGCCGGAATACAAATCTGGTGTTGTCGATGGGCCGGAAGACAATGTGGCCTCCGATATTGATGCAGTTCTGGGGCTGGGGAATTCGGGCGATGGCGATGATGCCCTGTATGATCAGGCCGTGATGATTGTTGCCAAGGACCGCAAGTGCTCCACGTCCTACATTCAGCGTAAGCTGGCCATTGGCTATAATAAGGCCGCCCGGATTGTCGAGATGATGGAGGATCAGGGCGTTGTCAGTGCGGCCAACCATGTCGGCAAACGCGAAGTTCTGGTGCCGGAGGTCTGATCCGGCACAGGTCACAGGCCTGAATGTGGTGACCAGACGAAAACCGCCCGGCAATGCCGGGCGGTTTTCTTATCACTGGTACAGGCGGGATCAGAGCTTTTCGGTCAGTTCCGGAACCGCATCGAACAGGTCCGCAACCAGGCCGTAATCGGCGATCTGGAAGATCGGGGCTTCTTCATCCTTGTTGATAGCTACGATGATCTTGGAATCCTTCATGCCTGCAAGGTGCTGGATTGCGCCCGAAATGCCGACGGCGATGTAAAGTTCCGGTGCCACGACCTTGCCGGTCTGTCCGACCTGCCAGTCGTTGGGGGCATAGCCCGAATCCACTGCCGCGCGGGATGCGCCGACAGCGGCCCCCAGCTTATCGGCCAGCTTTTCGATCAGGGCAAAGCTGTCTTCTGAACCCAGTCCGCGCCCACCGGAAACCACACGCCCGGCCGAGGTCAGTTCCGGCCGGTCGCTTTCTGCAACCTCATCGGAAACCCAGGATGACAGGGCAGGATTGTCACCGGCGGCCTGATCGGTTACGGCGGCGGTGCCTCCTTCGCCGGCCGCATTAAAGCTGGCCGTGCGGACGGTGAAGACTTTCTTCGGGTCCTTTGACCTGACAGTCTGAATGGCGTTTCCGGCATAGACAGGACGCTTGAATGTATCGGCGTCGACAACTTCGGACACATCCGAAATGACCATGACATCAAGCAATGCGGCTACGCGGGGCATGATGTTCTTGGCATCGGTTGTCGCCGGGGCCGCGATGTGGTCGTAACTTCCGGCAAGACCTGCCAGCAATGCTGCGGTCGGTTCTGCCAGGCGGTGACCGTAAAGGGCATCTTCAGCAACCAGAACATTGGCTACGCCGGCAATTTCTGCAGCCTCCGCACCAGCGGCTTTTGCAGAAGACCCGGCGCAAAGTACCGTTACGTTGCCCAGAGATTTGACGGCACCGACAGCCTTGGCCGTGGCATCGCGGTTCAGTTCACCATTTGTGACTTCGGCAAGCAGCAGAACAGCCATTACACAACCCCCGCTTCTTTCAGTTTCGACACCAGTTCATCAACAGAGCCAACCTTGATTCCTGCTTTGCGACCTTCAGGTTCGGCAGTCCCGATAATTTCAAGACGTGGTGAGACATCAACGCCGTAATCAGCGGCGGTTTTTTCATCCAGAGGCTTTTTCTTGGCCTTCATGATATTCGGCAGCGATGCATAGCGCGGTTCGTTCAGGCGCAGGTCGGCCGTGATGATGGCAGGCAGCCTGACCTCAATGGTCTGTAAGCCGCCATCGACTTCGCGCGTTACCCTGGCGGCATCACCTTCGATATCCAGCTTGCTGGCGAATGTCGCCTGTCCCCAGCCCAGCAATGCTGCAAGAATCTGGCCGGTGGCGTTCATGTCGTTGTCGATGGCCTGTTTGCCGGCGATGACCAATCTGGGGCTTTCCTGATCGACTACGGCTTTCAGGATCTTGGCCACGGCCAAGGGTTCGATATCCTGATGTACGTCATCGGTCGCTACCACGAGAATGGCGCGGTCGGCACCCATGGCAAGCGCCGTGCGCAGGGTTTCGGTCGCCTGTTTTACGCCGACCGAGACGACAATGACCTCATCGGCGATGCCCTTTTCCTTCAGCCGGATCGCCTCTTCCACGGCAATTTCGTCGAAGGGATTCATTGACATCTTCACGTTGGCAAGATCGACACCTGACCCGTCGGCCTTCACCTTGGCCTTCACATTATAGTCGATCACACGTTTTACTGGCACGAGGACCTTCATCGGCACCCACTCCCTTTTGTTGCCTCAAGCAATTTATCGTAATTGATAGCGGTCGCCGTATCGCAGGGACAGGAAAAAATCCCGTGACGCTACGTTGACGTTTACGTCAGCCACTATCAGATGTGCTGGCCGTTCGGCTGGCACCGGGAACCCACAATATGTCGCCGCCCCCGTCAAGGTTGGCGATACGGGCTGCGACAAATAGCCAGTCCGATAACCGGTTCAGATAGCGGAGCGCGGCGGGATTTGTATCGGATATGGCTGCAAGTGCGGTCGTGCGCCGTTCGGCTCGCCGTGCGATGGTGCGGGCCATATGCAGATATGCGGCAAGCGTATTGCCGCCGGGCAGAATAAAGCTGCGCAGCGTTGTCAGATGTGCATTCATGGCGTCAATCTCGTGTTCCAGCCGTTGCGTCTGATCGTCGGTGATCCGCAGGACAGGGTGGGGTGCACTGGCGTCCCCTGCGATGTCCGGACGTGAGAGGTCAGCACCAAGGTCGAACAGCTCATTCTGGATGGTTGCGATCTGTCCGGATATCTCGTCATGGGCATGCAGCCTGCACAGGCCAAGGGTCGCGTTCAGTTCATCCACGGTCCCATAGGCTTCCACCCTGCGATCATGTTTGGCCACACGCGACCCGTCGGACAGGGTGGTGTCTCCGTCATCGCCCGTGCGGGTATAGATACGGTTCAGGACAACCATCAACCGCCCCGCAGGGCAACGAACAGAAGGATCAGGGCGATGGCAATGGTCTGTGCAATGATCCGCCAGAGCATCATGCGGTTGCCATGACGGGCGTTGAATTGTCCCCCCAGTCCAAAGCCGCCGATCCCGATCATCAGGACCACGACGACGGCAAAAAGTGCCAGAAGGATGACAAAGAACAGGGGATCGTCTTTCATTGCCGGGCCTTTCCACGGGATTGGCGCAGATTAGCCGTAGCGGCAGGCAGCGTCCAGCGTGCGTTTTACCGGATATGAGGTCAATTGCGGGTCGTTGGACGGCATGGTTCTGCGCGAAGACGAATCATTTGTGGCGTGCCGGCGATAATCGCGCTATGCTGGCTTATCAGACCCGGAAAACCGGGCAGCAGGCAGAGGCAGTGACGGCGGTACTTCCATGACCGAGATGGTCTTTGGCGCAACCCCAGCGCGGGTGGGCGATCCGATTCTTCCCAGATGGTGGCGTACGGTAGACCGGTGGTCGCTGTTTGCCGTTCTGTGCCTATTTGCCATCGGGCTGCTTCTTGGTCTGGCCGCATCGGTTCCGCTGGCTGAAAAGAACAACCTTCCACCTTTCCACTATGTTATCCGGCAGACCATGTTCGGCGGGATAGGGTTGTTTGCCATGTTCGCGGTTTCACTTTTGAGTCCGCGACAGGTCCGGCGGCTGGGCGTGCTGGGCTTTTTTGCCAGTGCTCTCGTTGTGGCTGCGCTGCCGGTGATCGGTACGGATTTCGGCAAGGGGGCGACCCGTTGGCTGAGTCTGGGTTTTGCTTCGGTCCAGCCATCCGAGTTCCTGAAGCCCTGTTTCATTGCCGCCACAGCCTGGTGTCTTGCTGCCAGCCAGGAAGTTGGTGGCCCGCCGGGGAAGTCGATCAGTTTTGGAATCACTATTGCAGTGATGATGATGCTGGTTGCGCAACCCGATTTTGGACAGGCATCCTTGGTGCTGTTTTCGTGGTGCGTGATGTTCTTTGTTGCCGGTGCGCCAATGTGGCTGCTGGGCGGAGTTGCCGGGATGACCGTTCTGGGTGGTTTCATGGCCTATGGTTCATCTGAACACTTTGCACGCCGTATCGACGGTTTCCTTGCGACAGAGGTTGATCCGCGTACTCAGCTTGGCTATGCGGCCAATGCCATTCAGGAAGGCGGCTTCTTTGGTGTCGGGGTTGGTGAGGGCACGGTAAAATGGTCGCTGCCAGATGCGCATACCGACTTTATCATCGCGGTTGCTGCCGAAGAATACGGCCTTGTTCTGGTCCTGTGCATCATCGCGCTTTATGCGCTGGTTGTCTTTCGTTCGCTGATGCGGCTTTTGCGTGAACGCGATCCCTTTGCCCGGATCGCCGGGACAGGTCTGGCTGCCGCCTTTGGTGTGCAGGCACTGATCAACATGGGGGTTGCTGTCCGGTTGTTGCCAGCCAAGGGGATGACGTTGCCATTTGTCAGCTATGGCGGCTCATCTGTGGTGGCCTCCGGTATTGCCATGGGAATGCTTTTGGCATTGACCCGGCACCGGCCGCAGGGGAAAATGTCTGACCTGATAGGGCGGGGACGTTGATGTCAAAGTATGCACTGATCGCAGCCGGTGGGACCGGAGGACACATGTTTCCCGCACAGGCTCTGGCCGAGATTCTTCTGGCCAATGGCTGGCGGGTAAAACTGTCAACGGATGACCGTGGTGCGCGGTATGCCGGCGGGTTTTCCGATGCGGTTGTCCGTGAGGTGGTGCCTTCCGCAACCACGGCTCGTGGTGGATTGGCTGGTAAGCTGACTGCGCCGTTCAAGATCCTGTCCGGAATACTGGCGGCGCGAAGGGCCTTGCACCAGGACCGCCCGGATATCGTGGTGGGTTTTGGCGGCTATCCGACGATCCCGGCCATGTCGGCTGCATTGAGCATGCGAATTCCACGCATGATCCATGAACAGAACGGGGTCATGGGGCGGGTGAACAAGCTGTTTGCTTCCCGGGTTGACCGTGTGGCCTGCGGGATCTGGCCGACGGAACTGCCCGATGGGGTTGAAGGCATCCATACCGGAAATCCGGTGCGTCAGGCGGTTTTTGACCGGGCAGGGGTAGAATATATTCCGCCTCAGGCGGAAGGGCCGATCAGGCTGCTGATAATTGGTGGCTCACAAGGGGCGCGGGTGCTGTCGGATATTGTTCCTGCCGCAATTGTGGCCTTACCTCAGGGTTTGCGTGCGCGGATGCAGCTGACCCATCAGGCGCGGGCCGAAGATCATGACCGGGTTGCGGCCGCCTATGCCGAGGTCGGGATAGATGCTGAAATTCAGCCATTTTTCAGGGATGCTCCGCAGCGGCTTCAGGACTGTCATCTGGTCATCAGCCGTGCAGGGGCATCCTCGGTTGCCGATATTACCGTCATTGGTCGGCCGTCGATCCTGATCCCCTATGCCGCCGCCGCGGGTGATCACCAGACTGCGAACGCCCGGCCTCTTGCCGATGCGGGTGCGGCTCTGATGTTGTCGGAATCGACACTTGACCCGGTGGCTGTTGCACGCGACATGCAGACCATCCTGTCGGAACCGGATCGCGCAGCAGGCATGGCCGCCGCCGCCGTTGCGCTTGGTCGTCCTGATGCGACCATGCGTCTGTACGAAACCGTAATGGAGATAGCCGCATGAATGCCGCGACAAAACTGCCCGGAGAACTTGGCCCGATCCATTTCATCGGTATTGGTGGTATCGGTATGTCTGGCATTGCCGAGGTGCTGATGACGCTAGGTTATGACGTGCAGGGTTCGGATGCGAAGAAATCGAAGATTACCAATCGTCTGGAAGGGCTCGGAGCACGTATTTTCGAAGGCCAGTGTGCCGGGAATATCGGAGAGGCCGGTGTTGTCGTGATTTCAACAGCGATCAAGAAGGGTAATCCGGAACTTGAAGAGGCTCGCCGTCGTGGTCTGCCAGTGGTCCGGCGGGCCGAAATGCTGGCCGAACTGATGCGGCTGAAGTCGAATATTGCTATTGGTGGGACACATGGCAAGACCACCACGACAACCATGGTGGCGACGCTGCTGGATGCGGGCGGGTTTGATCCGACCGTTATCAATGGTGGGGTAATCCATGCCTATGGATCAAATGCACGTGCCGGGGCCGGCGAATGGATGGTGGTTGAGGCTGACGAATCCGATGGCAGCTTCAACCGCTTGCCTGCAACGATTGCCATCGTGACGAATATTGATCCCGAACATATGGAGCATTGGGGTAATTTCGACAGGCTGCGTGAGGGCTTTTATAATTTTGCCTCCAGTGTGCCGTTCTATGGTCTTGCCGTTTGTTGCACGGATCATCCTGAAGTTCAGTCTCTGGTTGGCAGGCTGCATGATCGCCGTGTCGTAACCTTTGGGTTTAATGCCCAGGCGGATGTACGGGCGCTGAACCTGACATATGAAAACGGGATCGCGCATTTTGATATCGTATTTCAGGGCGAGGCTGCAATTAATGACGGTGATGCCCCTGTGATTGAGGGCTGCACGCTGCCAATGCCGGGCGATCACAATGTTTCAAACGCATTGGCTGCAGTGGCCGTTGCCCGCCATCTGGGCATGAAACGCGCCGAAATCCGTGATGCCCTGGCCAAGTTTGGCGGTGTTGGCCGCCGCTTTACCCGTGTCGGAGAAGTTGATGGCGTGACCATCATCGACGATTACGGACATCATCCGGTTGAAATTGCCGCTGTGCTCAGGGCAGCCCGTCAGGCCACGAAAGGCCGGGTCATTGCTGTACACCAGCCGCATCGCTATTCACGGCTGTCAAGCCTTTTCGAAGATTTTTGTACCTGTTTCAATGAAGCCGATATTGTCGGGATTGCCGACGTCTATTCGGCAGGTGAGGACCCTGTTCCGGGTGCAAGTCGTGATGATCTGGTGGCCGGGCTGGTTTCCCATGGGCACCGTCATGCCGGTGCCGTTACCGATGAAGACGATCTTACCCGTCTGGTCCGGGAACATGCCCGCCCCGGTGATCTGGTCGTCTGCCTTGGTGCCGGGACAATTTCGGCTTGGGCCAACGCACTGCCGGATCGCTTGCGGGGGAAAGCTGCCTGAAGACAGAGACCACCCGGACAATCCGTATACCTGCCCGGAACTTGCTTCTTTTGCATAGAATCGGGCTCCCGCAATGGCCTGATTGAAGTTCCTGGAACATGCCAATAGTTATTTTTCTGATTATCTTTGCCTTCTGTGTGGCTCTGGCCATGATCGGCTATCGGCGGATCAGAGAAGGATATTGGGCTGATCTGATCGCCATGGTGTCGATTCTGCTGTCAGCGACATCGTGCTGGTTGGTTGCGACAAGCAAGACAGGCTATTTTCTGGCCGGGCTGTTGGGGTTTGCCATGATGTTTCTGATGCTTATGATAGCTGGCAGCATTGCCTTTGGCGGACGCCTTGGTTGTTTGTCACGCTGGCTTAGTCAGCAGTGTGCCTCTTGTGGTTCACGAACTGGCGGATTCTGGACGTCTTCCCTGATAAGGAAAGATATGATTCTGGTATTGGTTTTTGCCTTGCTGGCCATTCTGATCAGCGTGATGGAAAGTGGCGGTAGCGGGGGTGGTCATTATTGAATGCCTTATGAGACAATAAACCACGGGATGGCCCGATGCCTGTTTCCGTTCACCCAAGCATGAAACCAACCAGAGTGGAAAGCCCATGCAAAGCCTGATCCTGCCAATGATTGTTGCCTTTGTCCTGCCGGGACTTGTCGCTTGGTTACTGGGCCGGCGTTACGGCTTGGGTGTGGTCTGGGCTGCGCTGATTGCCGGTGCGGTTGTCGGGATCTATGGCTGGATCAATACGCGTACACCCTTGCCGCAGGATGCGGCGCGTGAACAGGCTGTGCTGATTTTCTTCATGCTGTTGCCTGGTTTTGTATCATTGGTTCTGGGGGGGCTTATCGGGGCATGGCAACATCTGGTCCGGGACAAGGGCTGATACCGGACCGGTCAGGACTTGGCAGCACAGACGAGTGGTGTCAAAAGTGCCGGTATGACACATATCCCAACCCCGCGAGGGACCCTTACCGAGAACCGTCCTCTGGACAACCTGACCTGGCTGCGGGTCGGAGGACCTGCGGATTGGCTGTTTCAGCCTGCGGATCAGGATGATCTGGCTGGTTTCCTGCGTGATCTTGATCTGGCTGTTCCGGTTTTCCCAATGGGTGTCGGTTCCAACCTGATCGTGCGTGATGGCGGTATTCGCGGTGTGGTGATCCGGCTGGGTCGTGGTTTCAATCATATCGAATGTGATGAGGATACCGTTACCTGCGGTGCTGCGGCCCTGGATGCGCATGTTGCACGCAAGGCGGCAGATTCAGGGCTGGACCTGACCTTTCTTCGGACCATTCCCGGCAGCATTGGCGGGGCTGTGCGTATGAATGCGGGTTGCTATGGCAGCTATGTGGCCGATCATCTGATTGATGTAACGGTGATTTCACGTTGTGGCGAAGTTCATCATCTTTGCTCTGAGGATCTGCACTTTGCCTATCGTCACAGCGAGTTGCCTGACGATTGGGTCATTACCCAAGCGCGTTTTCATGCCGGAAAGGGCCAGCCGGAGGCATTGAATGCCAGAATGACGGATCAGCTGAACCGGCGTGATGCCAGCCAGCCGACAAGGGAACGCAGCGCGGGCTCGACTTTTCGTAACCCGGCAGGGTTCAGTTCCACCGGGCGTAGTGATGATACCCATGATCTGAAAGCCTGGAAGCTGATTGAGGATGCGGGTTTACGCGGTTACTGTCTGGGCGGGGCGCAGATGTCGGAAAAGCACCCGAATTTCCTGCTGAATGCCAATGGGGCAACGGCAGCTGAGCTGGAGGCTCTGGGCGAACTGGTGTGTGAACGGGTGCGTGACAATTCGGGACATGAGCTGCAATGGGAAGTCATCCGGGTTGGAGATTGGGGCTGACTTTGCCTGACCTGTTGCGTTTACAGCTTTGATCCTGTGCTTTGACAGCTGAGACCGGTATCCGGCGGGTCTGTGTTTTGGGTCCTCCTGCGGCATTCATCCACAGGATTCTGACCGTGTTAACGAAAAACTCCTTTACAGCGGCGTTGCTCTGGAACAACTTGATCTAGTAGGGCGAGCAGATCAGACCACATTTTGTCGTGGTCTAACGCTACAAAAGGTGGATTTACCACCAAGGTAACAGGGGACGGCAGGTATGGCGCAGGCAGACAGCTTTATCCACAGCGAAGAAATTCACCCTATCGACATTGTGGAGTCGATTGCGAATCACCATGAATGGGATTTTGACCGGCTTGCCGACGATCAGATCGCGATGGCCGTTCAGGGGCAATGGCGTGGTTATTCGATCACGCTGGCATGGTCGGCATCCGAAGAGATGCTGCGCCTGATCTGCACTTTCGACATGGATCCGCCCCCGGAACGTCAGCCGGCGCTTTATGAAGCGCTCAACTTGGCAAATGATCAGGTTTGGGACGGAGCGTTTACCTTCTGGCCGTCGCAACAGATGATGGTCTGGCGTTACGGGCTGGTGCTGGCAGGCGATTCTATTGCCGGGGCCGAACAGATTGATCACATGATCCGTAATGCAGTCGAGCAGGCTGAACGGCTTTACCCGGCCTTCCAGCTTGTTGTCTGGGGTGACAGTACGCCGGCCGCTGCTATGGACATCGCCATGGGACCGGCCTACGGACGGGCATAAGCGGGCCGCATCCGGCGCGGCTCCGGATTCTGGGGGACGCAATGGATTTTTCTGAAATCAATCACCGCGGGCTGGTGCTGATTGGTTGTGGACGCATGGGTGGGGCCATGCTGACCGGCTGGTTGTCGGGGGGAATCGATCCTGCTGCTGTCACGGTTATCGACCCGAATGCAGCGCCAGACTGGGCTGATCGTGGTGTGCGGTTGAATGTTGCGCCCCCGTCTGATCCGGCGGTTCTGGTTCTGGCCGTCAAGCCGCAGATGATGGAGAATGTCCTGACCGGACTGACGGTGGGGGGTGGCACGCTGGTCCTGTCGGTTGCCGCAGGGGTAACGCTGGCGGCATATGAGGCGGTTTTTCCGGATACCCCTGTTGTACGTGCAATGCCCAACACGCCTGCCGCCATAGGTCAGGGTATTTCCGCAGTGGTTGGCAACAATTCGATCAGCCCTGCCGGGATGGACCTTGCCGAAAGCCTCATGTCAGCTGTGGGGAAGGTCGTTCGACTGGACAATGAAGCACAGATGGATGCCGTGACCGCTGTTTCGGGGTCTGGCCCGGCCTATGTTTTCCATATGATCGAGGCCATGGCGGAGGCTGGGGTTACACAGGGCCTGTCGCCTGAACTGTCACTGGAACTGGCCCGTGCCACGGTTGCCGGGGCAGGCGCATTGGCAATGGCTGATGATACGCCGCCTGCCGTGCTGCGTGAGGCTGTGACCTCTCCTGACGGGACGACAGCGGCAGGGCTGACCCGGCTGATGGATACCGAACAGGGCTTGCGGCCCCTGATCGGACGAACTGTTGCCGCCGCTGCCGACCGGTCAAGAGAGCTGGGGCAATAATGATCACCTATCAGGATTTTCAGAAGGTTGATATCCGTGTTGGTACGATTATCCGTGCCGAACCTTATCCCGAGGCCCGCAAGCCTGCCATCAAGCTGTGGGTCGATTTTGGACCCGGAATTGGTGAAAAGCGAAGTGCGGCCCAGCTGACCGTGCATTACCGCCATGAGGATTTGATCGGCAGGCAGGTGCTGGGTGTCATAAATTTTTCACCTCGTCAGATTGGCAAGTTCATGTCCGAAGTCCTCATTCTGGGTTTGCCGGACCCGGATAATGCAGTTGTATTAATAGGTCCTGATCAGCGGGTCCCGGATGGGGGGAGGATATTCTGATGAAGCTTCTGGTTACACGCCGTATGACTCCGACGGCTGAAGCGGCCATTTCAGCGAGGTTCGATACGCAGTTTCGTGACAGTAACACTCCGATGGTGCTGGATGAGGTTATTACGGCACTGGCGGATTATGATGTGATCCTGCCGACACTTGGTGATGCATTTCAGGCCCCGGCCTTCCATGCCGCCCCGACACGGACGAAGCTGCTGGCAAATTTTGGGGTTGGTTATAACCATATTGATATTGAGGCTGCGAAAGCGGCCGGGGTCAGTGTGACCAACACACCTGGGGTCGTCACTGACGCAACCGCAGATTTGGCCGTGACATTGTTGCTGATGACGGCGCGGCGTGCGGCGGAAGGGGAACGGCTGGCACGCAGTGGCGGATGGACAGGGTGGCATCCTACCCAGATGCTGGGCGTACCGGTTTCAGGTAGGACAGTCGGGATTGTCGGGATGGGGCGGATTGGTCGCGCCATTGCAAAACGTCTGCATCACGGCTTTAATATGCGGGTCGTATTCTTCAACCGCTCTCCCGTATCATCACTTGATTTTCCGGCTCTTCAGCTTTCTGATATCAATAATGTGATGCGACAGTCCGATTTTGTCGTCATTGCGGTGCCCGGTGGGCCTGAAACCTATCATCTGATCAGTGCCAGAGATTATGATGCGCTTGGGCCGGATGGTATCCTGATCAATATCGCGCGGGGCGATGTTCTTGATGAAGCGGCGCTGATCGCGGCCTTGACCGAGGGCAGGATCCGTGCCACCGGGCTGGATGTTTTTGAACGTGAACCGGAAATTCCCGTGACGTTGCGGAAATTGGAAAATGCGGTGATTCTACCTCATCTGGGAACGGCAGTTGAAAGAACCCGTACTGAAATGGCGTTGCGTGCCCTGGATAACCTGATTGCTTACCTTGAGGGGCAGCCTCTGCCCGATCTTATCGGATAACTATGTGCTTGCGCGGTTTTTCCGCATTGATCCGATGGCATGGCCGCCCTATCGTCCCGTCGCAAACAATGGGGGTTCAATATGGCTATTCAATCAGTGGGAGTGGTCGGCGCCGGCCAGATGGGCAATGGGATTGCACATGTGTTTGCCTTGGCGGGTTATGATGTGCTGATGTCCGATATCAGTCAGGATGCACTGAACAAGGCCTTGGGAACGATCACGAAAAACCTTGACCGGCAGGTGAAGGGCGAAAAGATCAGCGAGGCTGAAAATAATGAGGCACTTGGTCGGATCAGGACGACGCTGACTCTTGCAGACCTGGGCCAGAGCGACCTGATCATTGAGGCGGCAACTGAACGCGAAACCGTCAAACAGGCGATTTTTGAAGATCTCCTGCCACACCTGAAACCGGAAACGATCCTGACGTCGAATACTTCGTCGATTTCAATCACGCGGTTGGCCAGTCGGACTGATCGTCCGGAACGGTTCATGGGTTTTCATTTCATGAACCCGGTTCCGGTCATGCAGCTTGTTGAACTGATCCGTGGCATTGCCACGGATGAAGCGACCTATCAGGCACTGGTCGAGGTGGTCGAAAAGCTGGGCAAAACCTCGGCCACGGCGGAGGACTTTCCCGCCTTCATCGTCAACCGGATTCTGATTCCGATGATTAATGAGGCCGTCTATACGCTGTATGAGGGTGTAGGATCGGTGAAATCCATCGACCAGTCAATGAAGCTGGGTGCCAATTGGCCGATGGGGCCGCTGGAACTGGGGGATTTTATCGGTCTGGATACATGTCTTGCAATCATGAATGTACTGCATGACGGTCTGGCTGACACGAAATACCGGCCTTGTCCGTTGTTGGTCAAATATGTCGAAGCCGGCTGGCTGGGCCGTAAATCCGGACGGGGTTTTTATGATTATTCGGGGGGGACCCCGGTTCCGACACGCTGATAACTGTGGGATATGGAAAGGGCCGGGGTCAGACCCCGGCCTTTTGCGTTTGTATAACCTTATTCGCTATTCTGATCCCGGCCAGTGGCCCGGTTGTGGCGTTCCGACATGAACTGAACGAACTCGGCTTTGTCGCGAGCCTCCTGAAGGCGAACCATGAATGCCATGAAGTCATTATGCTCTGCTTCCAGTCGTTTCAGCGTTTCAGCACGATAGGCGTCAAATGCTGCGTTTCCGGTTGAAGACTGAAATGCCACCCGGCCTGATGAGTGCCCGTGACGATGCGTACAGCCAAACATGCGATTACTCCCGATCATGTAAATTAGGATTGCCAAGCCGACCGGCCAGACAAAGATGAATCCCAGAACCATAGCCCCGATCCAAGCCAGCTTGCCCTTTTCGTCCAGCCAGTCCCGGATCCCGGTAATTGCCTGCCTGATGCGGACCATCGGTCCGGGGCGGTATTCGGTTGCTTCATAGTAGTGCATCTGTCTTCCCCATTATTGCTTATGTAAATACCATTCACATTAAATGAGATGGTGCGCAAAAATGCTCTGGTCAAGGGGCGGGTGTTAAAATTCTTTGGATCTGTAAAAGCAGGGCCTTCGGAATTAATCGCCAATCAGTTTGAGGCCACGCAGATAGATCAGGACACCGGAACGCAGCATATCTTCGGCAGATATCGGTGAGCGGGCACCCTGCTTGTTACGGGCAAACAGTTCAACGACCCCATGGCTCATTGCCCAGATATGATTGGCCATCATGCGGGCCGGAGGACGATCTTTCTCCGGCAGCCGTTCGGCCAGGGCATCCGTTGCCCGGATCAGTACGCCAAGCGCATTTTCTGCCGCATCCCAGAGTTCCGGATTGGCAGTCAGGGGAATACCGCTTTCGAACATTGCCATGTAATAGCCGGGCCGTTCGCGGGCAAATTCCAGATAGCTATATCCGATCCGGCTCAGTCCGGAAAGTGGGGTCGGCCTGCCGTCATCATAGGCATGGCTTATTGCGTCGGAAAACTCAATGAAACCGCGTCTGGCAACCTCTTCCAGAAGGTCGTCACGGCCTTTGAAATGACGGTATGGAGCAGCGGGGGATACCCCTGCACGGCGTGCGGCTTCAGACAGGGAAAAGGACTCCGGGCCGGTTTGCTCAATCAGCGCAAGTGCCGCCTCGACCAATGCTTCGCGCAGGTTTCCATGATGATAGGACTGGCGGTGGGGCAATGGTCAGGCATCCTCACCAAAGCGCTGTTCTACCAGTTGGGATAGTGCATCCGCAAGTTCCAAGGCCTCCGCCCCGGAAGTGCTGACCGAAATTTCACAACCGCGGCTGGCGGCGAGCATCAGCAGGCCCATGATCGAATCCCCGGATACGGTCATGCCATCACGGGATACGCTGGCTTCTGCATTGAATCTTTCGACGGTTTCGACAAATTTTGCCGAGGCGCGGGCATGTAATCCCTTTTCATTGATGATGGGCAGGACCCGGCTGATACTATCCGTCATTGCGCGACCTTGCGGGGCTGCATTTCGTCCAGGACATGATAGCTGTCGATATATTTGCGCCCGGCTGCAGCAGCGAGGGCGGCAGCCTGATCTGCGGGTAAATGACGCAGCTTTGCCAGCTTGACCAGCATGGGAAGGTTTGCACCATAAAGAATTACCCGGTCCTGAACGGCACAGGCCGGCAAGGACAAATTCGAAGGTGAACCGCCGAAAAGATCGGTGACGACCACCACACCGTCGCCCTGATCCACTTCATCAGCGGCAGCACGGATTTCCCGGCTTTTTGCGGCGCGGTCGTGCATGCATTCAATGGTTACAGTGCGCACGCCGCTTTGTGGCCCGACAACATGTTCCATCGCCGAGAGATACTCCCGTGCGAGACCACCATGCGCAACGATGACAATTCCGATCAAATCTGCGTTCCCTGAGGCGTTGATCTCGAAACCGTATGTTGAGCCGCATCTCTGTTGCGGCGTTCAAGTTCCCTATGACGTTTAGACACTTGCCAGCCCTCTTCGGCAAGCGCTTGTGACATAATTTCTGTCATTGTGACAGAACGGTGTTGCCCGCCGGTACACCCGAACCCGACGGCAAAGTGCGTTTTTCCTTCGTCCAGATGTGCTGGTAGTACAAAAAGGATCAGATTGCGGACGCGTTCGAAAAATTCGGTAAAACGGGAATCAGCCTGCACGAAGCGTTGTACGGATTGGCTGAGGCCATCTTGTCGGCGCAGATCCGGGTCCCAGTAGGGGTTGTCCAAAAAGCGACAGTCGAACATCATGTCAATACCACGGGGTACGCCGCGCTTGTAGGAAAAGCTTTGCACTGAAACCGCCAGTCGCTTTCCGGGGTCGGTTTCGAAAAAGCGGGCCAGTTCCGCCTTCAGGTCGTGAGGTGACATGTCCGATGTATTGACCAGAACATCAGCGCGGTTTCTGATCGGAGTCAGCAAATCCTTTTCCGTCAGGATCCCGTCCAGCGGTGCGCCGTCTAATGCGACGGGATGGCGACGGCGGGTTTCGTTGAAGCGGCGGACCAGTGTTGTCGAATCACAGTCGAGATACAGGACCTCAAGGGCATAATCGGGGTGGCGGGTCATCCGGTCGATCAGTTCGATCAGGGCCGAAACAGAAAAGTCGCGATTGCGGACATCCAGCCCAAGGGCCAGGGGGGCAGGACGAGGAGGGCCGTCCAGCAGGCGCGGAATTAGTGTCAGCGGCAGGTTGTCGATGGATTCATAGCCCAGATCCTCCAGCACGCGGATGGCGGTGGAGCGTCCTGCGCCCGATGGCCCGGTTACCAGTACCAGACGTGTCGGTGCGGTGTCTGCCTGCCCCGGCTTGTCTGTTCTGTCCCGGTTGCTGGAGGTGATGCTGTTCATCGCGTTTCCGGTGGCAGACCTGCTTGAGGATCAATGGATCCGCCCCGCAACAGAAGGCAGATCACCGAAGCAAGATGGGCTGATAACGGTCCCGGAACAAGAGGCAGAGATATTTCTTTGACAAGAGTGTGACGTATTGGTGGCAGGCGCCGGGTTTCAGGCTGCCCAAGGTCGACGACCATCCGGATTGGCGCAGGATGATGGGGAACCCGGATCAGGCCAATGCCGCGTGCCTCGATCAACCCCGCGATACTGTCTGGTGCCGAAGCCATGATCGTGTTGGCGCTGCGACGCAGAATCACCCTGTCGTCGCTGATGAGGGTACCGCCCAGGGCCGCTATTTGCAGGGTAAGCGTGGATTTTCCGCTGCCCGAGGGCCCCAAAATCAGTACGCCCTCTCCGTTTACTGCGATGGCACTGGCATGAACAGGAGCATCCGGCATCATTTGTATGGCCTTCCGGACAGGGAAATTGCCTGTCGCACTGCGGCGTCGGGCGGACTGTTTGCGCTAAATATTCCTGATTTCGCTAACAATGCGCAATCACCTCTGTTTTAGCGTTTCTGGCGTGCTATAGGCGAAGACGGACGTGCCAGCCCCAGCCAAAAGCGGAGATATTCCACGATGTCGCAACCCCGTGTGAACCCCAGTTTCAAGCTCGAAGATCAGGGAATCAAGGGGGTCGGCGTTGTCCATTATAACCTTCTGGAACCCGCACTGATCGAACGTGCCATTGCGCGTGGTGAAGGCAAGCTGGGTCAGGGTGGAGCCTTTCTTGTCTCGACCGGCAGGCATACGGGCCGTTCGCCCAAGGACAAATTCGTTGTCCGGACCCCGGATGTCGAGGACTCGATCTGGTGGGAAAACAATCAGCCGATGGCGTCCGATGCCTTTGACCGTCTTTATAGCGACATGCTGACACATATGCAGGGCAAGGAATATTTTATCCAGGATCTGTATGCCGGGGCTGATCCCGAACAGCGACTTGATGTGCGGGTCGTATCGGAATTGGCCTGGCATAACCTGTTCATCCGCCACCTGCTTCGTCGACCTGCCCCAGAAGAACTGGCAACATTCGAGGCCGAATACACGATCATTAACTGCCCCAGCTTCAAGGCTGATCCGGCCCGGCATGGATGCCGTTCGGAAACGGTGATTGCGCTGAACTTCGACCGCAAGCTGATCCTGATCGGTAATACGGAATATGCTGGCGAGAACAAAAAAGGCGTCTTTACGCTTTTGAACTACATTCTGCCGGGACGCGGTGTGATGCCGATGCATTGCAGTGCCAATCATGCCCCGGATGATGAAGGCGATGTTGCTGTGTTCTTCGGCCTGTCAGGAACGGGCAAGACGACGCTGTCGGCGGATCCTTCCCGTGTGCTGATTGGTGATGATGAACATGGCTGGTCTGACAAGGGTGTCTTCAATTTCGAAGGTGGATGCTATGCCAAGACCATCAACCTGTCACCCAAGGCTGAACCCGAGATTTATGCCACGACCGGCAAATTCGGTACCGTGATCGAAAACATGGTATATGACCCGGATACGCTGGAACTGGATTTTGAAGACAGCACCCTGACTGAAAATATGCGGTGCGCCTATCCACTGGAATATATTTCCAATGCCTCGGAAACTGGTACGGGCGGGGTGCCGAGAAATATCATCATGCTGACCTGTGATGCATTCGGAGTCCTGCCGCCCATTGCGCGGCTGACGCCTGAGCAGGCCATGTATCATTTCCTGTCCGGCTTTACGTCAAAGACTCCCGGGACCGAAGTTGGCGTGACCGAACCGACGCCGACATTTTCCACTTGCTTTGGTGCGCCGTTCATGCCGCGCCGGCCGGAAGCTTATGGTGCCCTGTTGCAGGATCAGATTGCCAGGACTGGTGCGACTTGCTGGCTGGTCAATACCGGCTGGACGGGCGGCGCGTTCGGCAAGGGGGCTCGTATGCCGATCAAGGCAACGCGTGCCCTGCTTCATGCTGCACTGGAAGGTTCGCTGAACGAGGCACAATTCCGTAAGGACCAAAATTTCGGTTTTGAAGTGCCGGTTTCGGTTGAGGGTGTCTCGGCCGTGCTGCTGGACCCACGCCGGACCTGGGAAGATCCCGAAGCTTATGATGCGCAGGCCAGGAAGCTAGTACAAATGTTCTCGGACAATTTTGCGCAATATATTGACAAGGTGGATGATCAGGTAAGATCTGCCGCCATTGGCTAGGTTCTGTGGGGATTCAGCGTCCGTTGATGAGAGCGCTTGCAGCATAGATCATGGCGGAGAAGACGGTGTCGGTCTTATCCGCTCTTAGGGCGATGCGTTTGAAGTCTTTCAGATTGCAGAAGAAATTTTTGATCAGGTGGCGCCACTTGTACATCTCGTCGTCGATCTGAATCGGCTCTTTCCGCTGCGGCCGCTGCGAGATGCAGATCGTCGCG
>JBKEAB010000148.1:0-5269 GCA_047971845.1 Paracoccus sp. (in: a-proteobacteria)
GCATGAAGCAGGACCTGGCGATCAGGACGCTGAACATGGCGATCGCCCTGCGCAGGCCGCCGCCGGGATGCATTCATCACACGGATCGCGGGTCGCAATATTGTGCCCATCAATACCAGAAGCTTCTGGGCAAGCATGGCTGCAGGGTCTCGATGAGCGGCAAGGACAATAGCTACGACAATTCAGCCGTCGAAAGCTTCTTCAAATCGCTGAAGGCCGAGTTGGTCTGGCGCCGCGACTGGCGAACCCGGCGCGAGGTCGAGATCGCACTCTTCGAATACATCAACGGCTTCTATAACCCGCGCATAAAACACTCAGCCCTCGGCTGTAAATCACCCGTGGCCTGCGAAAACAAGGCCGCATAACATGAGCACCCGACCAGAACAATTCCGGGACAGGGCCATGTCGATAAATGACACCACTACTTCGACCGGCGGTCGAACTCCGCCATCATTCGTCTGCCCCTTCGAGGTTGCGCAAACTCTACGTTAAAGTGAGGGTTTCCAAGGGGCAGGTCAGACATCTCAATGCTCTCCAATTACGGAGAAGCGGGCTTCAAACCCTCAGTGAGCAGCGTCGGTAACAACTATCCGCGCCAGTGAATTGAATGGTCCGGGGAGCGTTTGAAGGCGCAGAGCACCCTGACCTGTAGTGTAGCTTCGAGGCGGTAGAATACGCCACGCAGGAATGGGATGAACTGGTTCAACAACCGCCGTTTGCTTGAGCTAATTGACAACATCCCGTCTTCTGAAGACGGAGAAAATACTTCATGACGGGTCAACCGGCATGCGGGTTTCGATTATGCTGACAAGCCAGCTTGAACCGAAAGGTATGGCTTCGTCATTGAAGTCATATTCCGGATGATGAAGCATGGCACTATCGCCGTTGCCAAGGAAGATATAGGCACCTGGCCGGGTATTCAGCATGAAGCTGAAGTCTTCGCCCGCCATCATCGGGGCAACATTATCGTTCACTCCGGCCGAAATGGAACGGGCAGCCTTAACGGCGTGACGGGTGGGTTCGGGGTGATTTGAGGTAACCGGATAACCGCAACGATAGCATAGCTCAGCCCGAGCCCCTAAGGCGGTTGCCGTACTTTCAGCGATGCGTCTTATGGCCTGTGCCTGCACTTCACGCACGTCCGGGTCCAGACTGCGTGCCGTTCCCAATATCCTGACCGTTTGCGGGATCACGTTATGGGCGGTGGAATCCGTTTCCACGACGCAGCAGGACACGACACCGCTTTTCAGCGGGTCAATATTGCGTGCGACAACAGATTGCATCGAAACAATGATCTGAGAGGCAACCAGCAATGTGTCGACACAATCATTTGGGCTGGCGGCGTGCCCACCCTTGCCGTTTACAATGATTTCGAACTCATCGGCTGCTGCCATGATTCTACCCTCACGGATGGCAAAATGTCCGATTGGGAGCCCTGGCATGTTATGCAGCCCGTAGAATTCCTGAATGTTCCAGCGATCGGCCAGCCCGTCTTCAATCATTGCCTGCCCACCGGCTCCGCCTTCTTCAGCGGGCTGGAAGATCACAATTGCCGTGCCGTCAAAATTGCGGGTCCCGGCCAGGTATTTCGCAGCGCCCAGCAGCATTGCCATGTGCCCATCATGCCCGCAGGCATGCATCTTGCCGGGTATTTGAGATGCATATTCCACGCCGGTAGCTTCGTGGATCGGCAGTGCGTCCATATCGGCACGCAGCCCGATTACCTGACTCGTGCTGTCGCTGCGACCGCGGATGACGCCAACAACACCGGTTTTCCCGATTCCTTCGATCACCTCATCCAGCCCGAATTCCCGCAACAATTCCGCCACAAGAGCAGCCGTTCGCTGAACATCGTATTGAAGTTCAGGATGAGCATGGAAATCATGCCGCCAAGCCACAATTTCCGGTAAGAGCTCTGCAAAGCGGTTCTTGACGGGCATGGCTGTCTCCTTTCCGCAAGACTGGCCCGAACGGGGGCCTGACGCAACAGGGATCAGATTTCCGGGATTCCGTCGGTAAACTGCAAACGTGCCAGCCGGGCATAAAGCCCACCTTCCGCCACCAATGCTTCATGAGTACCCTTCGCGACGATCTGGCCGTCTTCAAACACGACGATACGGTCAGCTTTCTTCACTGTCGCAAGCCTGTGGGCGATAATGATCGTCGTGCGGTCCTGTGCAAGACGGTCAACAGCTTCCTGAACGGCATGCTCCGATTCCGCATCCAGTGCCGAAGTGGCCTCATCCAGCAGAAGAACCGGAGCATCCCGTAAAATGGCCCGGGCAATGGCGATACGCTGCTTTTGTCCGCCGGACAGCATGACCCCGCGTTCTCCGACCTGATTGTCATATCCCTCGGGCAAGGCCATCAGGAAATCATGCGCATGGGCGGCGCGGGCTGCGGCTTCAACCTCGGCATCTGTAGCGTCGGGTCTGCCAAAGCGGATATTGTCGCGTGCCGTGGTCGCAAAAATGACTGGATCCTGTGGCACCAGAGCCATTACCGCACGGAAGTCTTCGCGGGCCATGTCGCGCAGGTCGGTTCCGTCCAGGATGACACGCCCGGCTGCCGGATCCCAGAACCGCTGGATCAACTGAATAACTGTGGTTTTCCCGGCCCCCGAGGGTCCGACCAGTGCCACTGTCTCACCCGGGCTGATAGTCAGCCTGACATTGCGCAGCGCAGAAGCGTCAGGACGTGAGGGGTAGGCAAAGGTGACATTCTCCAGGACGATCTCGCCACGAACAGGCTGGGGTAATGGTGTCGGTCTGACAGGGTCAGTGATGGCATCTTCAGTGGTCAGCAATTCTGCCAAGCGTTCAGTGGCCCCGGCGGCACGCTGCAACTCGCCCCAGATTTCAGACAATGCCCCGACCGAGCCCGCAACGAGGATGGCGTAGATGACAAACTGAACCAACTCACCCACACTCATCAGTCCGGTCTGAACATCGCGTGCCCCGATCCAGAGCACACCGATAACCCCGGCAAAGATCAGGAAAATGACGATGATTGTCAGTACGGCCCGGGTCGTGATGCGGCGCAGGGCAGAAAGATAACTCTCTTCGGTCACACGGGAGAATTCAGCCCGGGTCGGAGCCTCGTGTGTAAATGCCTGTACGGTTTGTGCAGCCTGAAGGGATTCGGATGCTGCTCCGGAAGATGCTGCGATCCAGTCCTGATTTTCCCGCGCCAATATGCGTAACCGACGGCCCAGTCCGATGATCGGGATCAGGATGACCGGAACAAGCAACAAGACCAGTCCGGTCAGCTTCGCTGATGTCAGAAACAACATGATCAGGCCACCGGCCATCAGCAGCAGATTACGCAAGGCAACCGAAACCGATGAGCCGACAACGGATTGGATGACCGTGGTGTCGGTGGTGATCCGGCTCAGGATCTCTCCTGTCATGACCCGTTCAAAGAAGACGGGCGACAGGCTGATGACACGGTCAAAGACCGCTTTGCGAATATTGGCAACGACGCGTTCACCCAACCGGGTAATCAGGTAATATCGCAGGCCGGTTCCAATGGCGAGTGCACTGACAATCAGCATGGCGGCACCGAAATACTCGTCCATCAGGGCAGATCCGATGTCGAACCCATCCACGACACGCCGCACGGCCAGAGGCAAGATCAGGCTGATTGAAGCCGTTGCCATCAGTGCCAGCAAGGCTGCCAATACCAGTCCGCGATGGGGGCGGATAAAAGGCCAGAGTGCCGAAAGTGCACCTATATGCCGGCTGGAAGGACGATCAGTTTCAGCTTGAGGTGCGCGTGCCATACATGTCTTTCGTGTTGCTTACCCTGATTTAGGCGGCATACTGCATGTCGGCAACCATCAAAGCCGGATTGATCCCGATGACAAAGCGTCGCGCAATGTGTCAACGGCAGCGGCGAGTCTTACGTCAATAACATGAAGATAGCGCGTCCAGTCATCAATATGGGACAGCTCCTCCGCCCCATCGGAGATCCCGCGCAGCACGATCAGGGGCAGGTCGAACCGTTGGCATGCCCGCATGACGGCAAAGCTTTCCATATCAACCATATCTTCACTGATGGAGGTATAGCCTGAACCTGATACGATATTGGCCCCGGTCGATAATGTGGCCGGAGAAATGCCAGGGACATGCAGTGGCAATGGCATGGTTGCCGGCAGATCCAGAAATGGTGTGATACCCTTTCCAAACCCGAGAGCAGATGCATCCATGTCGCGCCAGCTGACTGAGCTGGCCTGATAGACACCGGCCTGCTCCAGTTGTGCAGAGCCGGCAGAGCCCAGCGAAACGACCAGTTCCGGCATCTCTCCAGTGGCTTCAAGCCCGGTCAGGGCAATTCCCATGGTCAGAGCAGCCTCAATCGGACCGAATCCGGTCATCAGTGGGGTAAATCGTGCACGCAATGCAGGTCCATATTCGGCATCTGCTGCCATCACGAACAAAATACGGCAGCCATTCATGCTGGTTGGTCGAATCATCCGCCACAACCTTTGAAAAAAGGTCTGTTGCGTGCCGCGAGAACATAACTCATGATCCATTGGTGAATATGGTGGCAGAAAATATCATTGATACAACAGTATAATTTCAGATTGCCTGAATATGTCTCATCATAGAATTTCATCGTTTCTCGCAACAAAAGGTGAACTGTGACCCAGTTTAACGCACTTTCCCAACTTAGGATCAGGACTTGTTCTGGCGTCATAGCCAGAAGATGACGGTTGCGGCGAGTGCGACGACGGAGAGGAGGACTTTGGGACACCTGTCGTAGCGGGTGGCAACCCGTCGCCAGTCCTTGAGCCTGGCGAACATGATCCCGATGCGGTTGCGGCGTTTGTATCAGCATCTGTCGTATTTGACGGGATTGCCGCGCGACTTCCTGCCTGGGATGCAGGGATTTATCCCTCTGTTTTTCAACGCATCTCTGAGCCAATCAGCGTCATGGCCCCGGTCAGCCAGCAACCATTCCGCTTTGGGTAAGCTACCCAGCAGGGCCGCAGCGCCGGTGTAATCGCTGACTTGGCCTGTGGTCATGAAGAACCGGATCGGACTCCCATCGGCATCTGCGACGGCATGCAGTTTGGTGTTCATGCCGCCTTTCGTTCGGCCGATCAGACGGCCCCTCTGGTCGCCGGCACCCCTTTTCCAACCACAGGATTGTCGCCGTGCGGTGCGCCTTCAGGTATGTCGCATCGATCATCACCGTCTTCGGGCTGGCGGCTTGCCGGGCCAGACCGTCCATCATCCGGGCAAAGTCCCCGTTGTCGCTCCACCGC
>JBKEAB010000149.1:0-32984 GCA_047971845.1 Paracoccus sp. (in: a-proteobacteria)
CAGAAGGGCGATGCGCGCCCCAGGCCGAGGGTCTGATCGCCGATCTGCCTGCTGACATCGTCATGGCCGACACTGCCTATGATAGCGATGCCTTGCGCCAGGTCATCTCCGACAAAGGCGCCATCGCGGTGATCCCCAACAATCCGTCGCGGGCGCTGAAATATCCTCTCGATCAAGACCTATACGCCCAAAGACATCTCGTGGAGTGTTGCTTTTCCAAGCTCAAGCAGTTCCGAAGGGTCGCAACACGATACGAGAAGACCGCCAGAAACTACCTCGCTGTCATTACCATCACCGCAATCGTCCTGTGGATCAGGTAAGTGCCACAGAACCTAGGGTCTGTTGACAACCTTCGAGGGGGCCGCAACGGCAGCCGATGTGTTTTCGGCGGCGCTTGTCCGGACCTGCATCGTGCCGTTCGAACCTGGTCTCGGCGCCATGGCGGATGATGCGCACGCCCGGTTGCGATGCCTACCGCGAGGGGGCTGCATATTGTGCGGGCGCACGAAGCACTGCCGGGGTTGATCGTCGCGAACTGGATTGCGTTGTCGGTTAGGATTGTGTGGATGCGATAGGGGATGGCTTCGAGGAGCGGCTCCAGAAACTCCCAGGCCGTCTTGCGGTTCGCCTTTTCAACCAATTGGGCCTCCGCGAATTTGCTGGTCCGGTCAGAGATAGAGCTTACCATCGGCGGTCTGCACCTCGGCGAGGTCGATGTGGAAGAAGCCGATGGGGTCGCGCTTGAACTTCTGCCGCTTCGGCTTGTCGCCCCCGACATCCGGCAGGTGCGAGATGTCATGTCGCTGCAGGCAGCGATGCAGTGCTGATCGACTCAGCTGCGGGATTGAGGGCTGGAGAGCATAGAGCCAATCGTCCAACGGCAGCAATGTGTGGGGCCGGAATGCAACGGCCATCACCTCCTCGCGCTCAGTCAGAACCGTCGAGTGCGGCTCTGTTGGCCCGGTCTTCATATCCTCGACCGTTGTCCGTTTCCGCCATTTCGCCACCGTCTTGGGGGTGATGCCCAGTTCCCGGCTCAGCTGCGCGAGCGAAGCCTGCAATCATTCGGGCCGGCCCTTGGACCGATGCCCGGCCGGACCTCATTATGGCTGCTCTGACGGCGTGCGTGGTCGTGGCGATGCCGTGACGAACTTGTCACAGGGTGCTTCCCTCCATTCCAGCAAATCGATTGCACCATCAAACCCGGGGAACAAATACCTAGCGCACCTGCCCCAGCCGACCTGCAGCAATGGCAGCCATATTCAGGATATCGCTGACCGTTGAAGAGGTCGAGCAGATCTGGATTGGTTGTGTCACACCGGTCAAAATTGGACCAATCACCGTTGCACCTGCCATTTCCTGCATCAACTTTACGGAAATCGACGCGGAATGCCGGGCCGGGACAACCAGCACATTGGCCGGACCGCTGAGGCGCGAAAACGGGTATTTTGTCGCCTGATCCATGTTCAGGGCAACATCCACGGTCATTTCACCCTCATACTCGAAATCGACACGGCGTGCATCGAGGACATGAGTTGCCTCAGCCATCTTCTCGGCCCGCTCACTGACCGGATAGCCAAAATTTGAAAATGACAGGAAGGCAACCCGGGGTTCCAGTCCCAGATGGCGGGCAACATGGGCACCCCGCGTTCCGATATCAGCAATCTCCCCGGCTTCGGGCCATTCATGAACCAGCGTATCTCCGATCAGTACAATCCGCCCTTTATGCAGGACCGCCGTAATCCCGACGGCCCCGTCCTGAGGCCGCACATCAAAAACCTGCCCGATTTGTGACAGGATATGTGCATTCTTGCGCGTGGCCCCTGTCACCAATCCATCACCATGGCCATGTGCCAGCATCAGTGCCGCAAAGACATGGCGGTCCCGATTCACCTCCTTATGGGCATCCTCCCGGTCAACACCCTTGCGTTGCAACCGGGCGTACAGGAAATCATGATACGCATCGAGATGAGCCGTATTGGCCGCATTGACGATGCTCAGTTCACGTACAGCATCGCCAAGGCCCGCTGCTTCCAGCTTTTCCCGGACGTCCACTTCCCGTCCAACAACAATGGAACTGCCCATGCCATTGCGCTGCCAGGCAACAGCAGCACGCAGCACACGTGGATCATCCCCCTCGGCAAAGATCATCCGCGTCTGATGCTGACGAGCACGGGCGTGAATGCCTTGCAGGATTGCAGCGGTCGGATCCATCCGCGCCTGAAGTGCATGACGATAGGCATCCATATCAATAATAGGACGCCGGGCCACCCCGGTATCCATTCCGGCCCTGGCGACAGCCGGCGGCACAACATGGATCAGACGCGGATCGAAAGGCGTCGGAATGATATAGTCACGGCCGAATTGCAGCTTGCGTCCATAGGCCACGGCGACCTCATCCGGAACATCCTCACGGGCCAGTTCCGCCAGAGCCCGTGCGCAGGCAATTTTCATCTCGTCATTGATGGCGCGAGCATGAATATCCAGAGCCCCCCGGAACAGATAAGGGAAACCAAGTACATTATTCACCTGATTGGGGTAGTCACTGCGGCCTGTGGCGACGATAGCGTCGGGACGAATGGCATGTGCCTCTTCGGGTGTAATTTCCGGATCCGGATTGGCCATGGCGAAGATGACCGGATTTTCAGCCATCGCCCCCACCATATCCTGCGTAACAGCCCCCTTGGCCGACACGCCCAGAAAAACATCCGCACCTTTCATCGCCTCTTCCAGCGTGCGCAGGTCAGTCCGGGCAGCATGGGCTGATTTCCATTGGTTCATACCCTCGGTCCGGCCCTGCCAGATCACCCCCTTGGTATCGCACATGATACAGTTATCATGCCGCGCACCCATAGCCTTCAGCAGTTCCAGACAGGCTATTCCGGCCGCGCCTGCACCATTCAGGACAATCCTCACATCCTCGATTTTCTTGCCTGACAGTTCCAGTGCATTGATCAGCCCGGCCGCACAGATCACGGCCGTGCCATGCTGGTCATCATGAAAGACCGGGATATCCATCAATTCCTTCAGGCGCTGTTCGATGATGAAACATTCAGGTGCCTTGATATCTTCCAGATTGATCCCGCCAAAGGTCGGTCCCATCAGCCGGACAGCATTGATGATTTCATCGGGGTCTTCGGTATCCAGCTCAAGGTCGATAGCATTCACGTCTGCAAAGCGCTTGAACAGCACAGCTTTGCCTTCCATCACCGGCTTTGATGCCAGGGCACCCAGATTGCCCAATCCAAGGATCGCAGTGCCATTTGATACCACCGCGACAAGATTTCCTCTAGTCGTGTAATCATAAGCTGTTTCCGGCCGCTCGGCGATTGCCTCAACCGGAACAGCAACACCGGGGCTGTAAGCCAGCGACAGGTCACGCTGTGTCGCCATCGGAGTCGAGGGTACCACATCGAATTTCCCCGGCCGGGGTTCCATATGGTATGAAAGCGCATCGTCCGGCGTAATGCGGGCAGTGCTGGTTTTCTTTTCGTTCATCAGTCCTCCGGCCTTACGTTACGTCTCTCTACGCGGACGGCCAGGAACGCTCAATCAGTTTGCGCCACCATTATTATCGGGGGGAGGCCACTTCACCCTGTAGACCGCACAATACAACGCCGGCACGAACAGCAGAGTGATCAGCGTACCGGCAATGATCCCCCCCATCATCGCAAACGCCATCGGTCCCCAGAAAACCTGTCGTGAAATCGGAATCAGGGCCAGCGACGCCGCTGCCGCCGTCAGCAGGATCGGCCGTGCCCGGCTGTTTGAGGCCTCAAAGACGGCACGCCACTGATCCATTCCATGCCCCAGGAGGACCTGGACCTCATGCACCAGGATAATCGAGTTACGGATCAGGATCCCCGCTAGGGCCAGAATTCCCAGAATCGCGACAAAGCCCATCGGAACATTGAAACCGACCAGCACGATCACAACGCCGATAAGACCAAGCGGAGCCGCCGAAAAGACAATGGCAGACAGACGGAAGCTTTGCATCTGGGCCATGATCAGGAAAGCCATACTCAACAGCATCAAGGGTACGACAGCGGCAATCGGCGCCTGACTTTCCGCAGATGTTTCCACCGTTCCCCCGATCACGACCTTCGTTCCCGGGGGTAGCGTCCGCCCAAATTCCTCAACCCGGCCGGCCAGATCGGCAATCAACGTTGCAGGCTGATCCTTGTTGGCGATATCGGCCTTGACCGTCACCGTCGGCAATCCGTCACGCTGCATGATCAGGGGGTGTTCAGTGCCGTATTCCAGCGTCGCAAGGCTGGCCAGCGGGATCGGCCCGGTCGGTGTCACCAACTGCAGATTACGCAACGTATCAATCGAGCTGCGTTCGTCGGCACTGGCCCGGCTGACAACATCAATCAGAAACTCACCATCACGCAATTGCGTCAGGGTGTGCCCCGAAAACATCATTGCCAATGCCCCGGCAATATCGGCAGAACTGATCCCCAGACGCCTGGCCTGATCCTGACTGACATTAAGACGGACAACACGGGCCGGCTCATTCCAGTCCAGAGAAATATCACGCAGACGCGGATCCCTGGCCAGTATGGCAGCCAGATCACGCGCGGCATCGCGGGTTGCCTCAATCTCCGGACCAGTCACCCGGTATTGTATAGGCTTACCAACGGGGGGGCCGGTTTCCAGTGTCTTGATATAGATATTCTCGCCAAAAAATTTGGTTTCCGCCAGTTCTTCCAACCGTTCCTTGACCCGGTTACGTGCATCCAGATCATGGGTCTGGATGATGATCTGTCCCATATGCGGCCCGGCCGTCGGAACATCCAGCGTCAGAACAAAGCGCGGTGCCCCCATTCCGACATATGACGTCCAGAACGCAATATCGGGATCATCCGCGAAATGGGCTTCCAAGCGGTCCATCATATCCCGCGTTGCCAAGATGGATGCGTTATGGCGCATTTCGATATCGACCACCAGTTCCGTCCGGTCCGAGCTTGGGAAAAACTGCTGTTCGACGAACCGCATCCCCCAGAGAGACACGGCAAAGGCTAGCATGGTTACCCCGATCGTCACCCATTTGAAACGCATCGCCTGATAGAGCATCACATGGAAATTCCGCCTGAGCCATGTCGGCCGCTCCCCGTGGCCCTTCATTTTCTCCGGCAGGAAAGCCACACCAAGAATCGGCGCAAACAGCACCGCAACCACCCAACTGACCAGCAACGACACCGCAATCACCACAAACAGTGAAAAGGTGAATTCGCCGGCATCCGAATTGTTCAGGCCAATGGGAATGAAGCCTGCAACCGTAACCAGCGTTCCCGTCAGCATCGGAAACGCAATCGAGGTCCACGCATAAGAGGCTGCATCAGACAGCGTTTCGCCTATTTCAAGTCGGGAAATCATCGTCTCAATGGCAATCATTGCGTCATCGACCAGCAGGCCCAGTGCAATAATCAGCGCCCCAAGAGAGACCCGCTGCAAGGTAATATCCAGATAATCCATAAAGACAAAGGTGATTGCCAGCACCAGTGGGATGGTCATGGTCACCACCATCCCAGCCCGCAGACCAAGACTGATGAAGCTGACGGCCAGCACAATGGCGACGGCTTCAATCAGGGCCTGAACAAAATGACTGACCGCCTCATCGACAACATGCGGCTGATCGGCAAATTTCGCCATCTCGATACCGACGGGCAGATCACCCGCAATATCCGCCATCAGGGTATCAATCTGTTCACCGAATTCCAGAATGCTGCCCCCGGCCTTCATGCCGATCTGCAGACCGATGGCCTCCTGCCCGTTATAACGGAACAACTCCTCCGGCGGGTCCTGATAGGTCCGGTGAATCGTGGCCACATCGGCCAGGTTGAAATAACGATCCCCAATCCGCAGGTTCACGTCCGTAATGGAATCCAGCCCCTCGAACTGCCCATCGACACGGACAATGATCCGCTCATGCCCGGATTGGATCACCCCCGAGGGCGCAATCGCATTCTGACTGGTCAATGTCCCGATAACCTGATCCTGACTGACCCCTAGGGAGGCCAGCCGTGACGGTGAGAATTCCAGATAGATCTCTTCATCCTGCTCGCCCAGCAGTTTGACCTCTCCGGCCAGGGGCAATGCCCGAACCTGATTGCGGATCTGATCCACACGGTCGCGCAATTCGCGCATGCTGAAACCATCAGTCGTAAAAGCA
The DNA here is from genome assembly GCA_047971845.1 of Paracoccus sp. (in: a-proteobacteria). Taxonomy (GTDB): domain Bacteria; phylum Pseudomonadota; class Alphaproteobacteria; order Rhodobacterales; family Rhodobacteraceae; genus Paracoccus. The sequence continues at coordinate 6,176 of JBKEAB010000149.1, forward strand.
TAGATATTGCCGTAAACATCACCGAAACTGTCATTGAACTGGAAGCCAGCAAATTCCTGCGGGAAATCAGGCCGTATATCCGCCATCATATGGCGCACACGCTTCCAGACCTCGGGGACCTCGGGACCCTTCACCTCCGGACCAAGCTCAACATAGACGACCGCCCGTCCGGGCATGGTAACCGAACGCGTCAGCTTGAGCTCATCCAGATCCTCAAGCTTGTTTTCAATCCGCTTGGTCACCTGATTGAGCGTTTCATCAATTGACGCCCCCGGCAGCGCAGCACCGATCACCATGATCTTGATGGTAAAGTTCGGATCCTCCTCACGTCCGAGATTGAGGTAGGAGATCGTGCCTGCAAGCATCGAGACAATCAGCAGAAACCAGACGAAACTCCGGTGTTTCAGCGCCCAGTCGGAAAGATTGAACTGTGATTTGCGCGTCATGGGTCAACCTTCCTGCCAACAGGCTGACCGTCCTGTAACGAATGTACGCCGCGAATAACGACCTCTTCACCAGATTCCAGTCCGGATTCGATTTCAACAATCTTATTCACGCGAGCACCGATAGATATCTTGCGCTTTGACACCAAAGCCCCGGATCCCTTGTCACGGGAAACCACCCAGACCACAGGTTCCTGATCCGTGCCCGCGATAGCGACCGCAGGCAAGGTCAGAACTGTCCCCGCCTGCCCCGCGCGCTGCACACGGATCAGCGCATTCAGACGAAAATCATCTGCATCATCCAGGGTCAGATACAGCCGTCGTGTTCGGGTTGCGCTATCAGCCAGCGGGTCGATACGGCTGATGCGTCCGGTGCTGCGCGTGTCAGGATCCGACGCCAGCCATATCAGAACCTCTATATCGACTGGCATGGTCGGCAGCGCAGCTTCCGGCAGGTCAATCACCGCCTCCCGTGTCTTGACATCGGATAGTGTCAGGATTGGAGAACCAGCCCCTACAACAGCACCAGGATTTTCGAACACGGCTGAAATGACCCCATCAAAAGGGGCCACAAGTCGCGCAAAGCCTTCGGCATCCTCTGCCCGCGCCAGTTCCGACCGGGCTTGCAGCAATCCGGCCTCTGCCAGTTTCAGTCCCCGTTCCGCCTCTTCCAGATGCGCACGTGAGGAAACCCCGCGGGATGTCAGGTCCTGCGTCCGTGACGCGGTTAATTGCGCAGTTTCAAATGTCACTTCCGCCGCATCGACCGCTGCACGGGCGGCACGAACGTTGTCCTGCAAATCATCAGGTGTCAGTTCTGCCAGCACATCCCCGGTCTGGACACGATCACCCACATCAACCGGACGTGCAGACAGCCGCCCGAGGGTCTGGAACCCCAGATGGACCTCGGATCGGGGGACAACAACCCCCGGAAATGCCCGCCGTTGCGATGGCACATCAGCCACAATCACCGATACAACCGGACGAGGCGGCATTGCCACGGCCGCTTCAGAAGCCCGACCGCCCCATGGAAATTCAAATGCCACAGCCGGAAGTCCGGCCAGCAATGCCAGTCCGACCGGCACCCATCGGATCATAAGCCACTCTCCCCGCCTATGACCCGCCGCCCCGGATACAACATCTGCGATCCATTCCCGACAACCGTTTCGCCAACTTCGATTCCGCTTTCCAGTAATACGGTATCATTGTCAAAACGCTTGATCTCGACACGGCGCAGCTTCGCAACTCCATCTTCACCCACAACCCAAACCGCCGGATATCCGGCACCGGAATTGAGCGCGGACCACGGAATGCCAACAGCATGGCCAACACTCAGCATCAGGGTGCCGCGAACGGCAGCTCCCAACAGCGCCACATCATTGGGCGCGTCCTCAACCAGGGCACGGATACGAACCGAGCCGGTCATGGCATCAATCAGGGGAGAAATCTCCGTAACCCGTGCCGTCATCGGAGCAGCGTCAACCTCAATCGAGGTCAACTCAACGGGCTTACCCATCGCCTCGCTCAGATGTGGCATATCAGGGGTCAGAAACACGGCCTCAACCCCGCCCTTGGCCGCCAGGGACAGCACAACGGTTGTCGCCCCAACGACCTGCCCCGGCTCACCGGAACGGGCCGTAACCACGCCGTCAAAAGGTGCGACAAGCTGCGTGTCATCAACCGATCTCTGCGCCTGATCCAATGCCGTCTCTGCCTGTCTTGTCTGGGTTTCGGCCGCACTCAGCACCTGTCTGGCCGCATCACGGGCAGCACGGGTTCCAACCCCGCGTTTCAGCATGGCCTGTGCCCGTTCCTCGGCACGGCGCGCCTGTTCTTCAGCCGCGCGGGCAGCAGCCAGGGTTGCCTCGGCTACCTTCAGCGATTGCATCAGCTGCAAAGGGTCAATCCGGGCCAGAATATCATCTTTCCTGAAGCTGTCTCCTTCATCAACCAGCACTTCGGTTATCCTGCCGCCCTGACGAAAACTAAGATCGACACTATCCAGTGCTTCAAGCGTTCCGGTCAGCCTGAAATCCACACCGACCTCACGAAATACTGCAGCAACAAGTTCAACCCGCAGGGGCTCTGCGGCGCAGGCTGGCAACAGACCCTTTGAAAACGAGGCCATTGAAATAATAGCCAGAATAAAAATCGTAGGGATGTGGCGAGCCAAGTCATTCCCTCCATCAATCCGAAACTGAATGCCCGATTTGTTCAAAGTTGAAAAGACCTCCAACCTGCCTTTTGTCATATCGACCTACCCATATAGGCAATTTTTTGCAAATCCGGTTGTATAGTCACTAATATTTCGCCGATCAGGATAGTTATTTCGGCCATTACCCGCGCAACGTCCGGATGTATGCCACATGCTGGCAACAGTTCATTACGGATACGACTATTTTCACAGCTTTCGCAGGCAGGCGGAAGCCTGTTATGTATTGCGAAAATCAATTCAACCAGTCATCAGATGTTGCGTATCAACGATCAGATTACCATTGAGGAATGGGAGCTTGTCGAAAGCTTTACCCGGGCTCAGGGGCCGGGCGGACAGAACGTGAACAAGGTGGCAACTGCGGTTGAGCTGCGTTTCGAGGCCGCCCGCTCCCCCAACCTGCCAGATCCGGTCAAGCGCCGGCTGAAGCAACTGGCGGGACGTCGCTGGACACAGGATGGTGCGGTCATCCTCCTGTCGCAGGAAACCCGCAGTCAGACCCGCAACCGGGAGCTTGCCCGCGACCGGCTGGCCGACCTTGTCCGTCGTGCGGCCATTGCCCCCAAGCGCCGCATTGCAACACGGCCAACATTAGGCAGTCAGCGCCGGCGCCTGAAAGCCAAGGCGGAACGTGGGGCAATCAAAGCCACGCGTGCCCGCATCGGACCCGGCGATGAATGACATGTTGCGTAATATACTGGGCCACATGCTGGGACGACGCCCCCTTGCCCTTCAGGTCGGGGCGGTCTGTCAGCACCCCAAGACAGGTAAACTGCTGTTGATTACCAGCCGGGGTACACATCGCTGGATCATCCCGAAAGGCTGGCCAATGGCCGGACGAAGTGCCGGCAGCGCCGCCCTGCAGGAAGCATGGGAAGAAGCCGGAATACGTGGTGAGGTCAAAGATCAGCCATTGGGGCACTATCGTTACAGCAAACGTCAGGACGGTGGGCTGAAGGTCCAGATCAACGTACAAGTGCATCTTGTCCGCGTGACCTCGCTGGCAGACGATTTCCCCGAGGCCGCCGAACGGAATCGCAGCTGGTTTACCCCGGCAGATGCAGCCGATCACGTTGATGAGGCGGATCTCGCCGCACTGCTCCGGGCCATTCCGACCCAAACCTGACCTGACCTGACCCCATCACTGCACTTGCCGCGTTTCCGCAATTGCCTATGTTCATCACCATGTTGCAGAGGCGCGATTTTCATATTCTCGACAAGGATCTGGCCCGACTCACTCATGCCGAAGGGGCCAGCCGGGTTGCGGCACGCCCATTGCGCAGGGGCGGGCTGGTTCTGGGACTGATCCTATTGGCCTTGCTGGCCGGTGCCATAGCGGGAATTGGAGTTCCCGCAGAAGCACCTGTCATCGCAGGATTCTCCGTCGCGATCTATCTGGGATTGAATATCGGTGCGAACGATGTCGCCAATTCGGTCGGGCCTGCATCCGGGGCCAGAGCACTGCCGGTTGGAACTGGCCTTGCCATTGTCGCATTAGCTCAACTGGCCGGTGCATTGCTCGCCGGAGAGGCCGTAACAGCAACTATTGCACGCGAAATCCTGCCAGCAGGCAGGATGAGTATGGATGTGCGCCCCGCCCAGATCATGACCTCTGCCCTGATCGGGGCCGCATTATGGATTACACTGGCAAACTGGGCACGCGCACCAGTCTCGACCACACATAGCATCGTCGGGGCCATCGCCGGGGCAGGCATGGCCGGAGCAGGTCCCCATGCCATCAGCTGGGGAATCATTCTGGGTATCACGCTGAGCTGGATGATCGCCCCCCTCATCGCGGCCATGATTGCTGCATTGGTTTTGGGGCTGGTTCGCTGGCGGGTACATTTTACCAGAGACCGCATCGCGGCGGCACGCGTGTGGCTGCCCGCCCTGATCGGCATGACAGCCATGATCTTCACGCTTTATCTGGTATCTCTATCCGGCCAACCGGCCCTGACGGAAAAGGTCATGCTGATATCTGCCGGGCCGGGCCTGCTGTCCGGACTGTTGGCACGGTGGCACCTCGAACGTCAGATCATCGCACAAGGACGTGACAGGCTGTCACTGAAGGACCTGCTGACGGTTCCCCTGATCGTGACGACAATCCTGTCGGGATTTGCCCATGGCGCCAATGATGTGGCCAATATCGCAGGTCCACTGTCTATCTTGCTGGAAAATACTGTACCCGGCACATTTTCCCTCCGGATCATTGCATTGGCTGCAATCAGTGTTGCCGCAGGATCGCTGATCTTCGGACGAAGGCTGGTCCGCCTCGTCGGCACATCCATCACCCGGCTGAACCCGATCCGGGCCTTTTGTGCTGCATTGGCTGCGGCGGCAACGGTGCTGGCCTGTTCAGCATTGGGCATTCCGGTCTCAACCACGCATTGCGCAGTCGGAGGTATCTTCGGCGTCGGTTTTTACCGTGAATGGGAAGACCGCTGGCTGCGCAAATCCCGCAAGACCCTTCCAACCGAAGAAATGCAGCGCCGCCGTCTGGTCCGGCGCAGTCATGTCTGGACCAGTCTGGCGGCCTGGGCCGTCACCGTTCCCGGCGCGGGCATGGCCGCAGCAGCAACCTACGGCCTGCTGTCATTAACCCATTGACCATTATCATATAGCGAGAATCTGCAGGGCATGATACTGACATCGCAAAGAACGCGATGAACAGCGTAATGAGGCAACGATGATTCGAGCATTCCGGACCACTCTGGCCGTGGTCTTCCTGACGATTTTGGCATCGTGTGGCGGTGACAGCACATCTGGCGGATCAGCCCCGCCGCGCTTCATGCGCTATGACGGACCACCCGTTACACAGATCGTGGTCAACAAATCCGACCGGATGATGTTCCTGATATCAGGCAAGACCGTCCTGAAATCATACAAGATCCATCTGGGGAACGAACCGGACGGGGCCAAGCAGTTCGAAGGCGATGGTAAAACCCCGGAAGGCGTCTTCGTCATTGACCGCTTCAATCCCCGCAGCGCCTATCACCTGTCCGTCGGGATCAATTATCCCCGTCCGCAGGACACAGCCCGTGCCGCCGCATATGGCCGTAGTGCCGGCAGCGATATCTTCTTCCATGGTCGTGGCCCGGAAGGTGCCGCAGCCAAACGCAAGAACAAGAATGACTGGACTGCTGGCTGCATCGCCGTGGAAGACAGTGAAATCGAAGAGATCTATGCTATGGTGCGTTCGGGAACCACCGTTTTCATCAACCCCTGAAGCGATTGCGGGACGATAAACGCCCCGCCTCTATACCCACCTGAATTACTGTATTCGCTTAAAATGCGGTTGATTACATATAAAGATCAGCACCCTCCCGATCTCAGTTCCGCCTGAATGCGGACAGGTGTCTGTGCCCTTCGATATATACTTGAACGACCTCTGCCTCCGACAGGTTTTGTCATGGTCGTCACATTCTTAAACCCGAAAACAGGTTCCAGAATACCCATCGACTGCGTCACACCCGCTTCAAAGCCATGGCGTTCATACAGGGACCGTGCACGCGGATTGCTGTCAACAACATCCAGCCGGACTCGTTTTAGCCCATTCATCACGGCATACTGTTCAACAGCATCCAGCAACATGCCACCAACCCCCAGCCCACGCGCATTCTTTTGTACAAACAACCCATCCATCAGCAGAATGTTATCCTTGCAGTCCCGTTCAAGGGCCGCGACAAGCAGGCTCCGAAAGATTGCCCCGAACCAGCCATAGACCTGCGCCATATCGTCGAAATTACCGCCGATAAACGCACCTCTGGGTGTCTTGAAACCAGCAACTCCCAGAAATTCTCCATCCTGAGAAATGGCACTAATCGCATGAAGCGGGTCCATGACCCGTTCAATAAACGCAATCGCCTTGTCTTTCGGTCCCAACGGGTAGCGGATCTTGCGTGAAAATGCCGACCAATAACCTAAAGCAACCTGCGCCCTATGTTCGGGCCGAAGCCCGGCTTCAATCCGGATCTCCTGAAGTACTAATCTTGTACGTCCCATTTCATTCTCTCATATGCGAATTGAGACAGTAGAAAAGGCCGCAATCTAAGCAGTAATTTCAGCGGCCAACCAAACTCGTCCAGCATGATCCGTGGCCGGCCATAATCCTGACCGTTACACGTAACCACACCGCTTCCAAACCCACATGACCTGACTTTAAAAACGCCAGCAGGCTCACTACAGCAAAGAACGAGAACAGTCTGAATTTCCCCATGCCTGTCCATTGATGGGGAAAACTCGGAAAACAGCAAAGGCGGGCATGACTGCCCACCTCATTATTCTTTATTATTCAGGTCTTTTCAACCCTTGGCGTCATCCGCCTTATCGCCCGTCCCACGAATGGTCGGAACGATCTGGTCGCCCCATGCGCCCGCACCATTATGAAAGCGCGAAACGCGAATCAGTTCTACTGAGACACCTTCATTCACGGCACGTTGTACCGCTTCATTCACGCGATGAACAGCTTCGGCCACACGATGAATGGCGCGTGTTTCACGGTCGCTCTCAGGAAGGTCGACACGCTGGAATTCGGTATCTGCGTTCATATCTTACTCCTCCGCTCAGGGGGTCCCCGCCACCATAGCGGCGGGGGCATTCATATTACAGGGCTTTATTTAACCGCAATGCCGTTCATTTCGCCCTGCATGGATCATAGCCTTATTCGGCAGCAAACTGGTTCATGGTATTGGCCGTGCCGCCCGCTTTCAGCGCCCGATCACCACCGACCATTTCCTTGAAGGTGTCCCCCAGATCCGAGCCGACCTCGTGCTGATGCTTGACCGCAGAGATACCGCGGCGGATTTCCTCACGCTGAACGGTCTTGACATAAGCCAGCATCTTTTCGTCACCGAAATAGCCGCGCGACAGTTCATCAACCGATTTGGCCGTCAGGTGGAAGGTCGGCAGCGTGATCAGGTTATGGAACACACCAGCCTGGGTCGAGATATCGTGCTGAAAGCGTTGCAGACGGGCATCGGCCTCAAAACCCAGCTCGGTTGCATCAAAATCAGGCTTCATCAGTTCGTTCCCTTCAGGATAGTCATCGGCCTGTATCCTACCCTCATCAATCCATTGCTGGCGGACCTGCTTACGCAGATTCAGCGTCCAGTTGAACGAAGGCGAGTTGTTATAGGTCAGCTTGGCATTCGGAACGACCTCGCGGATCTCGTTCACCATTCCGGCAATCTCGGACACATTCGGGGTATCGGTCTCAATCCACAGCAGATCAGCCCCGCCTTGTGTCAGCGATGCAATGCAATCTTCGACCACACGGGCACGACCGGTATCCTTCTTGAAGGGGAACAGACCATTCGGCAGACGCTTCGGCTTGACAAACTCGCCATTCTGCATGATTGCCAATTCACCGTCATGGATCGGATTGGCATCAGAAATGACCTCGGTATCCAGCCATTTGATGTAATCAGAGGCCAGATCACCCGGTTCTTGTGAAACCGGAACCTTTTGCGTCAGACCGGCACCAAGGCTGTCAGTACGTGCAACGATTACACCATCATCAACACCGAGTTCCTCAAACGCCAGGCGGCAGGCACGCAGTTTTTCGATAAAATCTTCGCGCGGAACAGTGACCTTGCCATCCTGATGGCCGCACTGCTTGGCGTCCGAAACCTGGTTTTCAATCTGCAGACAGCAGGCACCGGCCTGAATGAGTTCCTTAGCCAGCAGATAGGTTGCATGCTCATTCCCGAAACCTGCATCAATATCGGCAATGATCGGAACGACATGGGATTCAAAATGGTCGACGGCCTCAATCGCCCGCTTTTCGGCATTGGCGTCACCGGTTGCACGAGCGGCACGCAGATCCTTGAACAGGTCATTCATTGCCACCTCATCAGCCTGGCGCAGCGAAACGTAGATTTCGCGAATCAGGTCGGCAACAGCGGTCTTTTCATGCATTGACTGATCCGGCAAGTGGCCCCAGGTATTGCGCAGACCGGCAACCATCCACCCGGAAAGATAGACATAGGCACGCTTGGTGGTTCCCCGCAGGCGCTTGACCGATTTGATCATCTGTTGCGCATGGAAACCCGACCAGCAACCCAATGACTGTGTCGACAGTTTCGGGTCAGCATCATAGGCAGCCATGTCCCCACGCATCACGACAGCCATGTCACGGGCAATATCCAGATGCGTATCATAGCTGTTCTGCAGCTTCAGCTGCACGATATCATCAATACTGACACCGCCCGGGGCCTGACCGGAGGGATAGCGCTTTGCGACTTCCGCGCGGAGTTCGGCATAGCTTTTGCGATTTGCCATGTAGTTTCCTTTCGAGACGATCGATTGAAAAGATAAGTTGGGTGGGCCGTCAGCCGGACGGATGATGCGTGGGTCCTCCGTTAAACATACGCATGCAGCACGTCATGGCCTTTCGTGACAAATTCCATCAGATCGGCAGGTGATTCCGCCTTTACATAAATGTCACTTTAGTAATGTCATGTTGCAAGTGCAGTAGACCTTTGGATAAAAGGGGTCATTATGTCATTTTTGTTAGTTTTGTTGGTTTTGTAATGTAACGCTTGTAACAAAGAGAAGGCTCCATGGCAGCACGCGGTGAAAAACTTATCATCGGCCAGCGACTGAAAATTCTGCGCACGACACTGGGACTGACGCAGGCGCAGATGGCTGAGCAACTGGGGGTTTCCGCCAGTTACATTACACTGATCGAGTCCGATCAGCGTCCGGCTTCGGCCAAGCTGCTGATGCGGCTTGCACAGGTTTATGATCTGAATGTCGCTGAACTGGCACCTGATACTGACGCTCAGCTTGCAGCAGACTTCGAAGCAGCACTGAAAGATCCTGTCCTTGAAGCCGAAGGAGTCAGCCGGGCAGAAGTCGAAGCGGTCCTGCAAGCCTCACCAAAGATTGCCGCATCCCTCGTACGCCTGCAAAGCAGGTTGGGCGATGCCCTGATGCGCAGGCAGGCTGATGAAAGTTCGCTGCCCGACCACGGCAAAGCCGAAGCTCTTACCCAGATCGCCAAGCCTGTCGAACAGGTTCGCGACTGGTTTTACGAGAACCGTAACTATATCGACGCGCTTGATCAGGTTGCGGAAGGTATTGCCGACGAAAACAAGCTGCACCGCGACGGGTCAGGCATTGCACTGCATGGGCTTCTGGCAGCACACAGCATCCGTATCCGGCGGTTGCCTGCTTCAGTCATGGGGGGATCGCTGCGCCGCTATGACCCCCATCGCAAGGAACTGCTCCTGTCCGAACTGCTGGATGTTGCCAGCCGGCGTTTCCAGATGGCCGTCCTGATTGCACGACTAAACTATCAGGACCTGATTGACGAAATCATGTCAGAGGCCGCATTTGATGGGGATGCGGCCCGCAGCCTTGCCCGGGTCAGTCTGGCAAATTATTTTGCCGCTGCTCTACTGATGCCTTACCAGCCCTTTCTGGCCGCTTGTGAATCCGAGCGTTACGACATCGAACTGATCAGCCACCGCTTCGGCACCAGCTTTGAACAGACGGCTCACAGGATGACGACCCTGCAACGGCAGGAAGCACGCGGCATTCCGTTTTTCTTTGTACGCGTTGACCGTGCAGGTAATGTGTCAAAGCGGTTCAGCGCAGGCCGGTTTCCCTTTTCCCGCTTTGGCGGCACCTGTCCCCTGTGGAATATTCACAGCGCCTTTGAAACTCCCGAGCGTATCCAGACCCAGCTGATCCGCATGCCCGAGGGAGCGCGTTATTTTTCCATTGCCCGGACCGTGACCCGCGTCGGTGGCAGCTTCGCCGCCCCTGCCCCTCGCCTTGCAATAGGCCTTGGTTGCGATGTCGCCTTTGCCCCTCGCCTGATTTATGCTGACAGCATTGACCATGAGCGGACAGAACCAACGGAAATCGGGTTGAACTGCTATCTGTGTGAAAGACAGAATTGCGCATCACGCGCCCATGCACCGATCAACCGCAATCTTGCCGTGAATGAACTGGAACGCAGCATTGCTCTGTTCAGCTTTGAAATAGAATAACCAAACTGGTTATCCGCCCCGCGACGCAATCACAGGGCGGACATCCTGATTTCATCCGTCAGGTCAGACAGATCCTGCTTCGCGGTATTCCCCACGATCCGGCGTCATGCGGCTGACCACAACAATGGCAATCCACGCGGCAATAAAGCCGGGAACAATTTCATACAGCCCTGCCCCCATGAACGACTTGTTCATACCAGTGGCAATCCACAGGATAACTGTCACTGTTCCCACGACCAGACCGGCCACGGCTCCCGCACCGGTCATCCGCTTCCATGTCAGGGCCAGAATGATCAGTGGACCAAATGCAGCACCAAACCCGGCCCATGCATTCGATACCAAACCCAGCACCTGAGAATCAGGATCTGATGCAATCACCACAGCAATAAGACCAACCAGCAGCACAGCAAGACGACCGATCATCACCAGTTCCCGGTCAGAAGCATCACGCTTGAAAACCATGTGATAGATATCCTCGGTCAGTGAAGATGATGCCACCAGCAGCTGGCTTGATACCGTAGACATGATTGCGGCCAACAAGGCTGCATACAGGAAACCCGTCACCAGCGGATGAAACAGCAGGTTCGACAGAATGATGAAGATAGTTTCAGGATCGGTAACCTCAATCCCGGTTCGCTCGGCATAAGCCCGGCCGAACACGCCCACGGCGACCGCACCTATCAGGGACACAGCCATCCAGCTCATCCCGATATTGCGGGCCTTGGGGACCTCTGCCACGCTGCGCACAGCCATGAAGCGGACAATAATATGCGGTTGTCCGAAATAGCCAAGCCCCCAGGCGACAGCCGAAATCCAGCCTAACGCCGTCACTCCGGCCGTTAGTGACAGAAAGTTCGGATCAATGGCAGCCAGTCGTTCAGATGCCTGCCCGACACCATTACCCCCATCCGCAGTCAGGATCACGATTGGCATGATGACCAAGGCCAGCATCATGATGCAGCCCTGTACGAAGTCAGTCAGACTGACAGCCAGGAATCCACCCATTACCGTATAAACCAGCACCACACCCAGCGTCAGCAATACGCCATTCATATAGACTCCGCCGAAGGCACTGGCAAAGAGTTTACCCCCTCCGACCAGTCCCGAAGCCGTGTACACGGCAAAGAACACCACGATGACAACAGCCGAGACAATACGCAAAAGCCGGGCCTGACTGGGAAAGCGATTGCCCAGAAAGCCCGGGATCGTCAGGCTGTTGTCATAGTCTTCCGTCTGCTGACGCAAGCGGGGTGCCACGATAACCCAGTTCAGCCAGGCCCCCACGAACAGTCCGATACCGATCCATGATTGCGCAAGACCGGATACGAATAACGCACCGGGCAACCCCATCAGCAGCCAGCCGCTCATATCCGATGCACCTGCCGACAAGGCAGCCACTGCCGGGGGCAGACTGCGTCCACCCAGCATATATTCTTCCGAACTCGAGGTTGATTTGCGCCAAGCGTAGACGCCAATGACCAGCATCAGCACGAAATACGCCGCCAAGCTAATCCAGACTCCGGTCTCCATGGAATTCCTCCTCCTGTAAAGTGGTGCGGCTTCTGTCACAGATCTTTATAAAACCAAAGAAAAATCAGAAAAAATTAATGTTGCCTCGGGCAATTTAGTCGATTCGGCTAAAATAATTGCTCAAAAATTCCAAATGCCTTCAATATATCCGATATCAGGCAATTCGACTTTTCGTCTTTTGCGCAACTTCCTGCCATAGACAAATAATACATTCCGTATCACTTTCACCCGCGAATTAACGGAGCGTCGTCATGCCCAGCACACACCCAAAAGTTTCAGCCCTTCTTGATGAAACCACACAATGGAAGGACGAGCTTCTGGCCCTGCGCACCATCCTTCTGGATAGCGGGATGAGCGAGGAGTTCAAATGGCACTCACCCGTTTACTGTGCGGATGGCCGGAATATTGCCATTATCTGGGGTTTCAAGGAATACGCAGCCCTTGGCTTTTTCAAGGGCGTCCTGCTGCAAGACCATATGGGTATACTGGAGGTTCCGGGTGACAACTCACGTTCATCCCGCATACTGAAATTCACGGATACAGACCGGATCAGAACACTTGAACCGATCATCCGGGCCTATACCGACGAAGCAATCAGTATTGAGAAAGCCGGCCTTAAAGTTGATTTTCCAAAAGACGATCTGGAATATCCTGAAGAACTGATCAGCCGGCTGGACATTGACACGGAATTCCGCAGCGCCTTTGAAGCACTTACGCCCGGTCGCCGCAGGGGCTGGATATTGCACTTTTCCGGGGCCAAACAATCTGCAACCCGCACCTCCAGAATTGACAAAGCAACCATAAAGATTCTCGCAGGCAAGGGTATGAATGACCGCTGACCAGCAAACGCAATGCGCCCGCACCTTTCGGCACGGGCGCAATCACGGTCTTCGCATTATCAAATCAGCGGCGGATACCCAGACGCTTGATCAGGTCGGCATAGCGAGCCTCATTCTTGCCTTTCAGATAGTCCAGCAACTTACGGCGCTGAGCCACCAGCTTCAGAAGGCCACGACGCGAGTGGTTATCCTTCTTGTGAGTCTTGAAGTGCTCAGTCAGTGTAGAAATACGCGAGGTCAGAATGGCAACCTGAACTTCAGGTGAACCGGTGTCACCTTCCTTGGTTGCATATTCCTTCATGAGGCGGTTCTTTTCCTCAACAGTAATCGACATCGGGGGCTCCTTTCAAAACAAGGGATTATGGCGCAGGCCGGGATGTCGTCCAGCACGGGCCCATGGAGAATGTACTGCCGGATTCAACCAGCGGACATACGCCTATACGCAATATTTCCAGTAAATGAAAGCCTTAATGGATCAACTGTGTACCAAGGCAACATCGGCAGCCAGAAGACCTATTCCATCCAGCACCAAGACCACCGGCTCATCATTGACCAGCACGGTAGCACTGCCATCAATATCGTGGGTGACGGTCAGGATGGCTTTATCAGGATCATCAACAGCAATTTCGATCCGGTCACCTTCACTGAAATCGGTAACATGTGCGATACCATCCTCCTGATCCAAGATGGTGAAGACATCATCACCTTCATTGCCATCCAGCCAGTCACCAGCACCGCCATACAGGCGGTCATCACCAGCACCGCCATGCAGGTAATCGGCACCTGTGCCACCATGAAGCGTATCGTTTCCCTGTCCGCCGGACAGATCGTCGCTGCCATGCCCCCCCAGGATGAGATCATCACCGACGCCACCATCCAGCCAATCGTCTTCCAGACCGCCATCAAGTGTATCATCGCCTTCCCCACCGAACAGCCGATCCCCACCATTGCCGCCTTCAAGCAGGTCATTTCCGCCATTACCCGCCATCGTATCAGCACCCGCCCCACCATAGAGCAGATCATCACCGGTGGCTTCAGGGGCGTCATCACCGAATATCCAGTCGTCCCCGCCCCGACCATATAGCGTATCATTTCCATCACCACCGGCCAAGTCATCCACATCATCACTGCCGGTCAACACATCATCGCCATCACCGCCAACAAGAATGCCCCTGCCAATCAGCATTTCACCGACGGTCCCGGAAGATTCATCTTCCGCCGCCCCGGACCCGGCTTCAGCCTCGCCCTCAGCCAGAGTTTCCTCAACCTCATCATCACTGCCAAGCAGATCAACCGCTGCGCCTGCCGCAATGGCAGCCATAATACTTACCAGAACAAACATCTCACACCTCACCACATGAGGTGAACATAGCAAAAACACTTAAGCTTCTGGCAGGAAATCCTGAGAAAGGGTTAATACGACATCCTACCGGACAGCCTCACGCCATGCTCCAGGATCAAGCCCATCCAGCCGCCATGGCCCAATCTGCCAGCGAACCAGCCGTAATGTCGGCAAACCAACAGCGGCCGTCATCCGCCTGACCTGCCGGTTACGGCCCTCACGGATCGTCAGGCGGATCCAGCAGTCGGGAACCGATTTACGGACCCTGATCGGCGGGTCACGAGGCCACAGATCAGGTACGGGAATCGCCTCCACCCTTGCCGGCAAGGTCAGGCCATCCTTCAGCATGACTCCCCGGCTCAGGGTCTCAAGCGCTGTCTTGTCCGGTTGTCCTTCAACTTGCACCAGATAGGTCTTTTCCATCTTATGCTTCGGATCCGAAATCCGCGCCTGCAAGCGGCCATCATCTGTCAGAAGCAAGAGTCCTTCACTGTCCATATCCAGCCTTCCGGCCGGATAGACCTCCTGTACCCTGACATAATCGGCCAGTGTCGGGCGTGGTTGTGCCGAACGATCAGTAAATTGCGGCAATACCCCATAGGGCTTGTTCAGCAGGATCAGCATGATGCCGTTGTGAACGTTATCCGGATCATGAGCAAGGTATGCGCTGACCGGTCTGGCTTTCTGACGTAATGGTGGCGGCAAGGCCACTGCGCAAATCCGGATACTGCAGGCGATAACCAAGCTGCCGGACCAGCAGGTCGTTACGGACCCTCTTGGAATCCGCGTAGAAGCTGCGGGCCATGCGGGTCATCTCCGCAGTTTCAAATGGCTCAGCCGGAGGAACAGGCAGATTCAGCATATGCGCTGCAATCTCGATGGCACGTTCCGGCGGCAAGGGGTCATCATCACACAGGTTGACGATCCGAGGATATGTCGCATCATCCATGCGGTTCAATGAATTTTTCTGTAATACATGCATGATGGCCCCCGTGATATCTTCAACATGAATACGTGAGAATACCTGGTTGTCCCTGACGATACGCCGCGATGTACCCGCCCTCAGTTTGGTTGCGGGGCCCCGGCCCGGACCATAAATCCCGGCAAGCCGGAAAATTGTCAGCGGACAGCCAATATCCCCGGCCAGACAGATCCAGGCACATTCCGCAGATAACCGCGCCTGCGCCCGCATCGTCGATGGCCGTGGCGGCGTTGTTTCATCAACCCATCCTCCGCCATGATCGCCATAGACATTGGTAGAGGACAGATAACCAATCCATGCCGGACGCGCTGACCGCAGGGTCTCCCCAAAAGCTGCCAGAACGGGATCGGCAGCCATGTCCACACCAGCCTCGCCCTTCAACCCGGGGGCCACAGAAACCAGCACCCCATCAGCACGAGCGATATCGGCATGCAGAAACACATCATCATCCCCGGGCCAGATGACCGGACAGGCACCAGTTGCCGCGACACGCCCCGGATTGCCGCGCGTCGTTCCGGTAACGGTCCAACCGGTATCAACCAGCCGGGGCGTCAGAAAGGACGCCGTATAACCATGACCGAAAACAAGCATATGCATACCAATGCCCCGACAAGACAGCGTGACGCATGGGCGGCACACGGAAAGACCGGCTCAGGGATGATCACTTCATCGTCCCGGGTCAAGGGCTGCAACAAGAGCCATTGTCCCGGTAAGTTCATTCAGCGCCCTTACCCAGCCCCTTATCCTGCCAGACCATCCAGAACTTCGGCCGCAAGTCGATATGAATGTTGTCTTGCTTCCGGATCATGTATCTGCCCGGTGACAATCAACTCATCAGGGCAATATTTCGCAATCAATTCAGATAATTGCACCCGAAGAGTAGCCGGACTTCCAACCGCACTGACCTGCAACGCCTGATCGACCGTGCGCTGCACCGCCGGAGTGATCTCTGACAGATCATGACGAGGGGCCGGCAGCTTGCCGGGATTACCGCTGCGCAACCGGGCAAAGGCCAGTTGCTGACTGGATTGCAGGAAATGCGCCTGATCATCGGTATCAGCCGCGATGATGTTCAACGCCAGCATGAAACGCGGGCCATCTTCGGCATCGGGATGACCGGCAGGCTGGAAACGGGTCCGGTAAAGCGCCACCGCATCGTCCAGAGCCGCTGGGGCAAAATGTGATGCAAACGCATAAGGCAACCCCAGCATTGCCGCCAGCTGCGCCCCGAAAAATGATGAGCCCAGGATCCAGACGGGCACATGCAACCCCTGCCCCGGATGGGCTTGAACCCCAGCTGCCGGATCCGGATCCCCCAGATATGACATCAGTTCCACTACATCCTGCGGGAAATTCTCCGCCATATCAGGTGATTTGCGTAATGCCCGATATACGGCCCCATCGCCCCCCGGGGCACGACCCAATCCAAGGTCGATCCGCGCACCATGGATCGTGACCAGCGTACCAAATTGTTCCGCAATCGAGAGCGGCGAGTGATTGGGCAACATGACACCCCCTGCCCCGACACGGATACGGCTGGTATGATTGGCGATATGACCGATCAGAACCGATGTGGCCGCCGATGCGATCCCGATCATGTTATGGTGTTCCGCCAGCCAGTATCGGTGATAGTTCAGCCTGTCCGCCATTTGCGCCAGGGCAACACTGCTGGCAATGGCCTCACGTGTTGAGGAGCCTTCCGGAACGGGGGCAAGGTCGAGTATGGAGTATCGCATGATATGTCACCTTTCATGCTTGATCTAGGTACTCATCCCATGTCTTGCCAGTGTCGCAGCAGACTGGCAGTGTCATTTCAAAATGAGGCCTTCCATGAATGATAACATCCTGCCTTTGGAAACGCCCGCGACCGTTCAGCGGGAAACTTTCACCGACCCTGATGCGGCTGTGGGCCGGTTGATTGAGTTGTACAAGACCGCTTCGGGCTTTCTCACCGAACATTTCCTGGCCTGCCTCGGTGGCGAACAGCCCAAGGCCCGTTACCGCGCTTTCTATCCGGAAGTACGCCTGACCACGACCAGCCACACACAGGCCGATTCACGGCTGTCATTCGGCCATGTCGCCTTACCCGGCAGTTACAGCGCAACCATTACCCGGCCAGAACTCTTTGCAGATTACCTGCGTGCCCAGCTGGGTCTCCTGATTCGGAATCATGGCGTGCCGGTCACTGTCGGATACAGTGAAACCCCAATGCCTGTGCATTTTGCCGTGACCACCCGTACCGACCTGAATGTTCCACAGGAAGGGGTCCTGGATTTCAGCCTGCGCGACGTTTTCGACGTACCGGACCTGAATACGGTCAATGACGACATCGTAAATGGCGTTGCCACACCCCATGCTGACGGAGCCCAGGAACTTGCCCCTTTCACGGCACAGCGCATTGATTATTCTCTGGCCCGGCTTGCCCATTATACTGCAACCGACCCACAGCATTTCCAAAACTTCGTCCTGTTCACCAACTATCAGTTTTATGTCGATGAGTTCGAAACCGTCGCGCGGACCATGCTGGCCGATCCCGAATCAGACTATACCGCTTTCGTTGCGCCGGGGAACCAAATCATCAGCACTGCCGATGAAGAGCTGACACCATTGGCCAAGATGCCGCAAATGCCGACCTATCACCTGAAACGGCCGGACAATCAGGGTATTACACTGGTCAATATCGGTGTTGGGCCCTCAAACGCGAAAACGGCAACTGACCATATCGCAGTACTGCGCCCCCATGCATGGCTTATGGTCGGACATTGTGCCGGGCTGCGCAATGGCCAGAGCCTTGGCGATTTTGTCCTTGCCCACGCCTATCTGCGCGAGGATCACGTACTGGATGACGACCTGCCGGCCTGGGTTCCCATCCCGGCACTGGCCGAAGTTCAGGTTGCGCTTGAGGAAGCCGTTGCCGAAGTCACTAAGTTGGAAGGCTATGAACTGAAGCGAATCATGCGCACCGGTACCGTCGCCACCATCGACAACCGCAACTGGGAGTTGCGGGATCAGTCCGGTCCGATTCACCGCCTGTCTCTTAGCAGGGCAGTTGCACTGGACATGGAAAGCGCCACCATCGCTGCCAACGGCTTTCGTTTCCGCGTTCCCTATGGCACCCTGCTTTGTGTATCAGACAAACCCTTGCATGGTGAGTTGAAACTGCCGGGCATGGCCACCGATTTTTACCGCACACAGGTTTCGCGCCACTTGCTGATCGGTATCCGGGCAATGGAAAAGCTACGGAACATGCCTCTGGAACGTATCCATTCACGCAAGCTCCGATCCTTCAGCGAGACGGCATTCCTATAAGTTCACGCAAGTTCACGCCGCGTTGCCTGCGTCAAATCGGCGGAAATGACGTTTTCTTGTGGATTGCAAGGCAATAGAGGCGAAAAATGGTTGAATTATTCCGCAAAACCTAGTGTAGCAGAGTGCATGCCGCGCCAAGCGGCGTTGGACTTTCCCCCGATATGGGGCAACGAGGAGACAATAAAATGGCTCAAGCCGTCAAGCCGATGACCAAAACCCAGCTCGTCGCCACTCTGGCAGAAGAGATGGGCAGTGATAAAAAATCCGCCACCGCCGCTCTGGACGCCATTGCTGCGGTCGTGACCCGCGAGGTTTCGAACGGTGGTGCTGTCACGCTGCCGGGCATCGGCAAGGTTGCATGCCGCGCTCGTCCCGAGCGTCAGGTCCGCAATCCGCAGACCCAGGAAATGATGACCAAGCCGGCCGACAAACAGGTCAAGGTCACCGTTGCAAAAGCGCTGAAGGATAGCGTGAACGCCTGATTGGATCGGGATACTGCAAGAGGCCGCCTCCGGGCGGCCTTTTCTTTTGCCCCAAACAGTTTGTTCCGTACTGGTACAAAATCTGAACACTTTCTATGGTCACATGACGAGGGGGGAACCGATGGACACGAAATCCATGATGATGGGGCTGGCATTTGCCTTCATGTGGGCATCCGCCTTCACGTCAACGCGTGTGATCGTCACTACCGCTCCACCCCTGACAGCACTGGCGGTCCGCTTCGCCCTTTCCGCAGCAGTCGGCATCATGCTGGCCCGAGCAATGGGCCAGACATGGCGGCTGAACAGGGCCGAATGGCGGGTGCTGATCATCTTTGGCATCATGCAAAACGCCCTCTATCTGGGTCTGAACTGGATTGCCATGCGCACGATCGAAGCATCGGCCGCCGCAATCATTGCATCCATGATGCCGCTTCTGGTGGCATTCCTTGGCTGGGTCTGGCTGGGCGAGAAACTGCGTCCTGTCGCCATTGCCGGACTGTTTCTGGGAGTGAGCGGTGTTACCCTTGTCATGGGTGTACGGCTGCAACACGGCCTGGATCCCCTTGGGACGGTTCTTTGTCTGGCAGGCGTGGTGGCACTGACCATTGCCACCTTGGTGGCACGTGGTGCGGGCGGCAGCCGCAACATGCTGATGATCGTCGCATTGCAAATGGCCGTGGGAGCCGCAACCTTGGCATTGCCGGCCGCAATCATGGAATGGGACCAGCCTATAGAGTGGAGCTGGCGACTGGTTCTGGCGTTCACCTATACGGTTGCGGCACCCGGACTGGCCGCAACCTTCATCTGGTTCCGTCTGGTCGAGCGCATTGGCGCGGTCCGTGCCGCAACCTTCCACTTCCTGTCCCCGATCTTCGGCGTCACCATCGCTGCAGTCCTTCTTGGCGAACGCTTTGGTCTCAGCGACATGATCGGGGCCGGGATTGTCGCAGCAGGTATCCTGATGGTTCAGGTGGCCCGCCGCCTGCCATGAGATCCGCTCAGCCTCCGGCAGCCATGACGGCACGCACGGCATCACGATCCTGACAGCATTCCACCCAGTTCCGGACAGATGCTGTCACCTTCATCTGATCGGAAAACCATGCAAACGGTCCGGAGCACAGCAAATCAGCCGCGCTGAAACGATCGCCCAAAAGGTAGGGCTGCTGCATCAGGACCTCATCCAGTCGTTGCAGGGCTGTATCATAGTCACGCAGCGAATTCCTGATGACCGGATGATCAGCCCCTGCCCATTCAATGATCGTTACCGGTTCAAGAACTCCCTGATACCAGATCAGCCAGGATAAATATTGCCCCCGCTGGGGATGGCCAACGGAACGGCCTATAATGTCATCACCAAAACGGTCAGTCAGATAAAGGATAACGGCGGCACGTTCCCGAACGGCATCCGCCCCATCCGTCAGGTAGGGCACCTTCTTTTCAGGATGCAGATTGGCCGGATCTTCACGACCACTGCCATCCTGACGCAGGATTTCGACAGTCTTCACATCGACCTTGTCGGTTACGCTCATCTCATGCAGCAACTGGACAACCGAGGTCGAGCGCGATTGCGGGGCATGATAAAGTGTCAGCATGATGGACTCCTGTGCTTCAATGGCCCAGTTATAGATCGGGGATACTGACAGATTGTGACAGGATGGCGCGTACTGACCGGCTGATGCGTTTAATGGATACCCTGCGCCGGGAACCTTCCCCGGTGACGGCAGCACAACTGGCCAAGGCAACCGGCGTAAGTCAGCGCCAGCTCTATCGTGATATCGCAACACTTCGTACCGGGGGCGCACTGATTGATGGTGAGGCGGGAACCGGATATCGGTTGACCGAAGACCCTGCCCTTCCACCACAAAGCTTTTCCCGGCTGGAAATCGAGGCACTGCGTCTGGCAGTAGATACCCTGCCCCGCATCGGTGATCCGGCCCTGATTGACGCTGCTCAGGCTGCATTGTCCCGCATTGTCGCCACCTTACCGGATCGTCAGGCCCAATATGCCATGCATACGGCATTACGGGCATTCGTGTCCCCCGCCGAACGGCAGGAACCCTCTGTTGACATGGAGCTGTTACGTAAAGCCTGCTGGGATGAACAGGAACTTGAGATCCGCTATCTCGATCTCAGGGATCAGGAAAGTCGGCGGGTTATCCGCCCGCTCGGCATGTCTTATTCAGAACGTGCCTTGACGCTATTGTCATGGTGCTGCCTGCGCAAAGATTTCCGCCTGTTCCACTGCAACCGGATCCAATGCGCAGAACTGACCGGCAACAGCTTTCGCCCACATCGCGCAGCATTGCTCCGCAACTATGTCGCAGTCCGAAAGCAGCGGATAGTATCCCGGGTCCGCCAATGAAAACAGGCCGCGCAATTTCTGCGCGACCCCGAAGCATCTGATGATGCCAAAGATCAGAACTGATAGTTCAGACCGATTTTGATGGTGTGGAAGTCCGGCGTGGTTTCGGTCGAGTAGTCCGAACCCCCATCAACGGTTTCCTTCCCATAGTTCTGGTATTCCCACTCACCGGTCATCGACCACTTTTCGTTGAACTTGCGTTCAACGCCCAGACCAACGATGTAACCGGTCGAGGTACGGCCTTCTTCAGAAACGAGAGTGCTGCCAGTGGTAAAGCCATAGTCATAGTCAATGCGACCCACACCAGCGATACCGTAAAACCAAGTATTGCCGGCATTGTTCAGCAAACCCGATTTCAGGCGCAATGCCAGGATGTTGTTCACCTCCACCGCAGCTGTACCAAAGCTGCTTGATACTTCATCATCGATGTTGGCACCTTCATAGGACAGTTCGCCAGCGAAGACCCACTGATACTTGTCTTTGATGGTACGCTGCCCGCGGAAACCGGCACGCAGGCCATAGCTGGGACCACTGGCTTCAAGCTTGCCAATATCGCCCAGGAAATTGTCCTGGTAATGTACGCCGACAACATCATCACCGCCAAATCCATAACCAACGGTGCCACCAACATAGCCACCCTGCCAGGTCAGCGGCGCAATCGGCTCAACGATTGTAACGGGGGGCTCAACAATAGGTGCAATATAACCGCCGGCAGTTGCAGCGGAACCAGCCATCAGGGTAGCAACAGCAGTCAAACGAAACACGGAAAGATTCATGATTAACTCCACAATCTGAGGGCCAGACCCCTCGGTGAACATATTACCCGGGCACCATATTGTCAGAATGACGTGCGGGCAATTGATCCAGATAGTGAGTGAACCAATTTATCAAATTCCTGCCACAAACTGCGGCAGGAATATCACGCTTGCGCTAAGGTTGTAAAATATCCATGCCAGTTCAGATGTCAAGATTTTCGACACTCAGGGCATTTTGCTGGATAAAATCACGCCGCGGCTCGACCAGATCCCCCATCAGCTTGCTAAAGATATCTTCAGCTTCCGACAAATCATCAACCTTGACCTGCAACATCGTCCGAACCTGCGGGTCTAGCGTGGTTTCCCAAAGCTGTTCAGGGTTCATCTCACCCAGACCCTTATAACGTTGCAGGGACAATCCCTTTTCGCCCTCCAGGAAAATAGCGGCCAGCAGGCTCAGCGGGCCATGGATCGGAACTTCACGATCTTTGCGGACGAGCACGGCCGGGCCGGCATAAACTTCCTGCAACTGTCCGGTCATTTCACCCAAACGACGGGATTCGGCCGAACGCAGCATGGGGCCGTCAAGATTGCGGCTTTCTTCGACACCGCGCAGCAGACGCGACAGGCGGATACCGCCATCCTGTGTCGAGCGGCCGGACCAGCCACGTTCATATTCCTCAGCCACCATATCAAGCCGCTTTGCCACATCTGCGGCAACACCTGCGGCATCCCGGTCAATCCGGCCCGGCAAAAGTGCCCCGGCAATGGCCGCCTGTTCCGTAATGTGGGACGGATAGTGCGTCGGATAAGCGCGCAAGACACGCCTTGCGACCCGTGCTTCCTCAATCACGCGGATCAGGTCATTGCCGGAAATCGTCTCACCCGAGCCAAGCCGCAATGCGGCACCTTCACCACCTTGCTGGATCAGATAATCTTCCAGCGCCGCCTCATTCTTCAGATAGACCTCGGACCGGCCACGCCCAACCTTATAAAGTGGCGGCTGGGCGATATAGAGATGCCCTGCCTCGATCAGTTCCGGCATCTGACGAAAGAAGAATGTCAGCAACAGCGTGCGGATATGGGCACCATCGACATCGGCATCCGTCATGATGACAATCTTGTGGTAGCGCAGCTTGCCCAGATCGAACTCGTCCCGCCCGATACCGGTGCCAAGAGCCGTGATCAGCGTGCCTACGGTTTCCGAGGACAGCATCCGGTCGAAACGCGCACGTTCAACATTCAGGATCTTGCCCCGCAATGGCAATACTGCCTGATTCTGGCGCGAACGTCCCTGCTTGGCCGAACCACCGGCCGAGTCACCCTCGACGATGAACAGTTCAGACAAGGAAGGATCCTTCTCCTGGCAATCGGCCAGCTTGCCCGGCAGGCTGGCGACATCCATGGCTGTCTTGCGACGTGTCAGCTCACGGGCCTTGCGGGCCGCTTCGCGGGCCAGTGCAGCCTCGATGATCTTGCCAACAATCTGCCTAGCCTCGGTCGGGTTTTCCTCAAACCATTCAGCCAGTTTTTCACCTACCAGCCCCTCGACCGCAGGACGGACCTCGGATGAGACCAGCTTATCCTTCGTCTGGCTGGAGAATTTTGGATCGGGGACCTTGACCGACAGGACACAGGTCAGCCCCTCGCGGGCGTCATCACCGGTGAAATCGACCTTTTCCCGTTTCGTGATCCCGCTGTCCTGTGCATATTTCGAAATGACCCGGGTCAGCGCTCCTCGGAAACCCGCCAGATGGGTCCCGCCATCGCGCTGCGGGATGTTATTGGTGAAAGGCAATACCGTCTCGTGATAGCTATCGTTCCACCACATCGCAATCTCGACGCTGATACCCCCGCGCTCACCTTCGATAAAGATCGGCTCGCCCATCACCGATGACTTGGATCGGTCAATATACTTGACGAATTCGCGAACGCCGCCCTCATAGTAAAGTTCGGCCCGCATGGGCTCGGCCGGGCGTTCATCTTCCAGAATGATACGCACCCCTGAATTCAGGAAAGCCAGTTCACGCAGACGGTTCTCCAGCGTCTTGAAGACGTATTCCAGATTGGAGAATGTCCCGTCCGAATCATTGGTCTTGGCTGAAGCCAGAAAACGGACCTCGGTTCCCTTATCATCCGGGGCATCCCCGACGACACACAAATGCTCCGCCGTCTCACCCTTTTCGAAGCGGGCATAATGTTCCTTGCCATTGCGCCAGATACGCAATTCCAGCCAATCCGACAGGGCATTGACAACAGACACGCCGACGCCGTGCAAACCACCGGACACCTTATAGCTGTTCTGATCGAATTTCCCCCCGGCATGCAGCTGGGTCATGATGACTTCGGCAGCGGAGACGCCCTCCGTCGGATGCATATCAACCGGGATGCCACGCCCGTTATCGCGAACCGAAATCGAACTGTCGGCGTGTATCTTGACGCGAACAAAGTCCGCATGACCAGCCAAGGCCTCGTCAATACCATTATCAACGACTTCGTAGACCATATGATGCAGGCCGCTGCCATCATCGGTATCGCCGATATACATGCCGGGCCGTTTGCGCACGGCCTCCAGCCCTTTCAGTACCTTGATAGAATCAGCACCATAATCGGCCTGCTGAGGGGCGGTGTCTGTCATACTTCACCATTCCTGTAACCTGGCACACCATATAGCCATTCGCGCAGACAAAGTCACGGCAAAGACACAGTATTTCGTGGTCTTTTGGTAAACTCACGCGACCTCTTGCGCAGAAGTGGTCAGAAACGCGAAACTCACGCAACTGAATGATACGAGGGTTTTCATATGATATGGCTGCGGATGCTTGTGCGGATTCTTCTGCTTTTGGGGTTGCTCTGGCTTGCAGGCCGCCTGATCTTTCCGGTTCCCGGCAATGAAAACCGTCCCGAGGAGGTCGCCATGCCCTTCGATCCCGCCACCACATTTGGCGCTCAGGCCGCTGATGCGCAGGAATCACATGCCGGCCAGAGCGGTGTCATCCCACTGCCCAGCGGAATCGGGGCCCTGCACAGCCGGATCGCCCTTGCGGAAGAAGCCGGGCAATCCATCGATATCATGTATTATATCTGGCATCAGGATGAATCGGGTATGCTGCTGATGGGAGCCCTGCGTGATGCCGCCGAACGCGGTGTCCGGGTACGGCTGTTGCTGGACGATAACGGCATCCATGGTCTGGACCCGATCTTGGCAGCCCTGAACAATCTGCCGAATTTCAGCATCCGGATCTTCAACCCCTCAACAGTGCGCAAGCCGAAAATGCTGGGCTACCTGTTAAGCCCGCTGCGCATGAACCGGCGGATGCATAATAAGGCTTTTATCGTCGATGGTGCCGTAACTATTGTTGGGGGCCGCAATATCGGCAACGAATATTTCTCTGTCGGGGATCAGCCGGCCTATCTTGATCTGGATGTCCTGGGCGTCGGACAGGTTGTTGATGACACCGCCAGAGTTTTCGATCAGTACTGGAACAGCAAACCGGTTCACGCACTGGAACAGGTCATTTCCGGTACCGGTGATATGGTCGCATTCGAGACAGCCGTTGCCGCGGCCCGTGCATCAGAAGCCGCTGCATCCTTTAACGACAGTGTCCAGACCGCCATCCATATGATGGCAGCGGGCCAGGTTCCGGCAATGGAGTGGACCAATGTGCAACTTGTCGCCGATGACCCGGCCAAGGGCACAGGAGAAGCCCGCCGCGATCAGCTGATGATCACGCGCCTGGGCGACATTCTGGGCGGAGTGCAGGACAGGCTCGATCTGATTTCCGCCTATTTCGTACCGGGAAAAGCGGGCAATATCTTTTTCTCGGATCTGGCCCGGAACGGCGTTTGGGTCCGCATCATGACCAATTCCTGGCAGGCGACCGATGTCCCGACGGTGCATGCAGGATATGTCAAGTACCGGCGCGAATTACTGGAATCAGGGGTTGAGCTGTATGAGCTCAAACGCAGCGGGAATGAAGCACAGGGCAAGGCGGAACTGGGGCCATTGGGGGCTTCAGGTGCTTCTCTTCATGCAAAAACCTTTACCGTCGATAATTCGCGGGTCTTCATTGGCTCATTCAACTTCGACCCGCGCTCCGCACTTCTGAATTGTGAGATGGGCTTTCTGATCGACAGCCCGTCCATCGCACAGGCCAGCAGTGCTGCCATGACCGACATTCTGGGCGCACGCAGCTTCCAGCCCGTATTGCAGGATGGCGATATGGTCTGGCGTGACCCTCAGCCGGATGGGACAATCACTGTCATCAAAAATGAACCCGATCTGGGCTTTTTCAACAGGGCTATGGTCTATATCCTGAACATATTGCCCATCGAGTGGTTGCTCTAGGATCTGTGGGGATTCAGGATTCCCAATTAGCTTGAGTTCTGATTCAACCTTCGAAAAGAGGAGGGTCTTCGAAAAGAGGAGGGTTGAATGGCCACGAGCAGGCGGATCATCAAGGACTGTCACTGGGCGAGGATGGAACCCCATTGCCTTGGGCTGAAGGCGCATCCAGGGCGCACCGGCAGCGACCCGCGGTTGTTTCTGGAAGCGG
>JBKEAB010000150.1:0-22559 GCA_047971845.1 Paracoccus sp. (in: a-proteobacteria)
CCGATCCGGGGGAATGGCGATGGTATCAGGTCGAGGGCGGCGCCCCGTTCGCCATGTCCGTCTGCCCGCGTCAGGTCGCCCTGCATGATCGGACCCGAGCGGTTCTCCATCAGCGCATGGCCCATGAAGCACAGCATCATGTCGGTACCCGGGGATTTCTTGTAGAGCCTGGGATCGGGATCGGTGGTCAAAACATGGGTGGCATTGGACCGCTTCCAGCCCCGGAAGTCGACTTCGGCATCATATCCTTTGTCGGCGATCTGGATGGCTGCGTCGTTTTCATCAATCAGCACATCAGCCCCATCCAGATCGCAGGCCTGTCCGGGCGTCAGCTGAAAGCCGGTCGGATTGCCCAAAGCGTCACAGGTCGCGTGGATCCTGGTGATCAGCCTGCCTCGTGACCGCCCGATCATTTCGGTTTTTTGACGATCCCTTCGCACCGGCCGAATGCTGATGCGCTCGCACGATCGTACTGTCGATTATCGCGTATTAGTATCGACATTCTGCGCCAGATTATTGAAAACACGATAAGAAATAATATTTCGGATCCAGAGCATGTGGCGCGTGTGGATCACCCGGAAGTCGCTGAACCGCGCAGGAAGATCGCGCCAGGGGCTGCCTGTTCTGGGGCAGGAGCTATTTTCCAACCACCAACGACACCGCTACCAAGGACATCGTACTTCAGCACCCTGAACGGCATATCCCTGATCCTGCCGGTGCCGGCTGGCAGTCGTTCAGTTGTCAGCTGTTTCCTGACCATGACGGTGGACCACTCGAGTGGGGGAGAGCCAAATGATTTCAGTCCTCCTGCCATTTCGCAGGGGATTGATAATGCGGATGGTGGCCCGATCCTGCTTTTCCTGTGCCTTGGCACTCGACAAGATGGATTTCATCGCCCATACCCAAAGCAATAAGGGAGGTAAAGTGATGGAAACAATCCAAAACTTCGTTGGCTGGCTGAATGGTGTGGTCTGGGGCGTTCCCATGATCGTGCTGATCCTCGGCACTGGTCTGTATCTGCAAATCCGCCTTGGTTTCATGCCTTTGCGCAAGATTGGATACGGTTTCCGGATGATCCGCAAAAGCCGTAAGCCTGATGATGATGCAGCTGGTGAGATTACGCCTTTTGCCGCGCTGATGACTGCGCTGTCAGCAACGATTGGAACCGGTAACATTGCCGGTGTGGCAACTGCGATTGCACTGGGGGGGCCGGGCGCGGTTTTCTGGATGTGGATGACGGCCTTTGTCGGCATGGCAACAAAATATGCCGAAGTGGTTGTCGCCGTGAAATACCGTGAGATCGATGATCAGGGTGAACATGCCGGTGGCCCGATGTACGCGATCAAGAACGGCCTTGGAAAAGGCTGGGGCTGGCTTGCCGTTGCCTTTGCCGTATTCGGCGGTCTGGCCGGTTTCGGGATAGGCAACATGGTGCAGTCGAACTCGATTTCCGAAGCCATGGGCACGGCATTTGGTATTCCTGGATGGATCAGCGGTGTCGCTCTGGCCATTCTGACCGGTGCGGTTGTACTTGGAGGTATCCGTCGTATCGGTGCGGTCGCGGAACGGCTGATCCCGGCAATGGCAATCATTTATATCATCGCGGTTCTGGTTGTGCTGTTGCTGAACCTGTCTGCACTGCCTGGTGCGCTGATGACGATCATTACCTCGGCGTTTACGCCGACTTCGGCCGTTGGTGGCTTTGCAGGTGCGGCTGTCATGCACGGTATCCGCTTTGGTGTTGCCCGTGGCATCTTCTCGAACGAGGCGGGCTTGGGTACGGCTGGTATCGCACAGGCAGCAGGTGCCACGCGTGATCCGGTTTATTCCGGCATGATCGGCATGATGGGCACATTCATTGACACCATCATCATCTGCACCATGACCGCACTGGCAATCATGGTTACCGGGGTCTGGACCTCGGGTGTATCCGGCGCGGCACTTTCGGCTGCGGCGTTTGAAGCATCCCTGCCTGGTTTCGGTGAGGAACTTCTGGCGATCCTTCTTGCCGTATTTGCTTTCACAACCATCCTCGGCTGGGCGTATTATGGCGAAAAGTGCTGGGAATTCCTGTTCGGCAGCAAGGCTGAACTGCCGTTTCGGGTCATGTGGACCCTTGCGGTGTTTGTCGGCACCATAGTCAGTCTTGATTTCGCATGGCTGGTTGCGGATACGCTGAACGCGCTGATGGCGATCCCGAACCTGATTTCGCTGATTGCGCTGTGCCCGGTTGTTGTCATGTTGACGCAGGAATACCTGTCACGGACGGAAAACCGCTAAGTTTTCGTCGCTGGTGGGCTTGACGGCCCGCTCTGTGAGAGCTTGAAGGCTGTAAAAACGTCACCCGCCCCCTTCGGGCGGGTGCATATATGAAGGATGGCCCGATGAAATTCACCCTGTCCTGGCTGAAGGATCACCTTGAAACCGATGCGTCGGTGGATGAAATCGCCCGTGTGCTGACCGACCTGGGGCTTGAGGTTGAGGAAGTCATTGACCCGGCCGCAAAGCTGGGTGGGTTCAGGCTGGCCCGGATCGCACATGCTGAACAGCATCCGGATGCCGACCGGCTGCGGGTGTTGCGGGTTGAAACGGCCGGGGGAGAAAGGCAGATTGTCTGCGGCGCACCGAATGCAAAGGCCGGGCTGATTGGTGTCCTGGCCCAGCCCGGCGACTATGTTCCCGGCATTGATATCACGTTGAGCATCGGCAAGATTCGTGGTGTTGAAAGCCACGGAATGATGGCCTCTGAACGCGAATTGGAACTGTCAGAGGAGCATGACGGGATCATTGATCTGCCCTCGGGCGAGGTTGGACAGCGTTTTGTCGACTGGTTGGCCGCAAATGCGCCGGAAAAGATTGATCCGGTGATTGATATTGCGATTACACCGAACCGTCCTGACGCGCTTGGCGTTCGCGGGGTGGCGCGTGATCTTGCGGCTCGTGGGGTCGGGGACCTGAAACCACTGAGGACCGCACAGGTTGAAGGCCGGTTCGAAAGTCCGGTCAGGGTTACCATTGATCCGGATGCTGCGGTCAGGGCTCCCTTCTTTTCAGGCCGGGTTGTACGGGGTGTCAGGAACGGCCCATCACCGGCATGGCTGCAAAGCCGGTTACGGGCCGTCGGACTGCGTCCGATCAATGCGCTTGTCGATATCACCAACTTCTTCACTTATGACCTGAACCGTCCGCTGCACGTGTTCGATGCTGGGAAGGTTAAGGGTGATCTGCACCTGCGGGCGGCCCGTGCAGGTGAGAAGGTCGTTGCCCTGGATGACAAGGAATATACCTTGCCAGAAGGCGCGGTGGTGATCTGTGATGATAATGGAATTGAATCCATTGCCGGGGTGATGGGCGGTGCTGCATCGGGGGCGCAGGATGATACAACCGATGTTTTTATCGAAGCGGCCTATTTTGATCCGATCTCAACGGCGACGACCGGACGGGCTCTGAAAATCAATTCTGATGCCCGTTACCGTTTTGAACGTGGAATTGATCCCGAGTTTACCCTGCCCGGACTGGATCTGGCGACGCAGATGGTCATTGACCTTTGTGGTGGAGAGCCATCCGGGGTCGTGACTGCTGGCGAGGTTCCTGATCATTCACGTGCTTACCGGCTGGATACGAACCGTGTGGTCAGCCTGGTCGGAATGCAGATTGACGATACCGTGCAACGTCAGACGCTGGAGCATCTGGGTTTCCACATGGAAGGTGATATGGCCCATGTACCCAGCTGGCGTCCGGATATTCTGGGTGAAGCTGACCTGATTGAGGAGATTGCCCGGATTGCGTCGCTGACCCGGTTGCAGGGACAGCCGTTGCTGCGTCCGCGTGCGGGTGTCCCCCAGCCGGTTCTGATGCCGCTGCAGCGACGCGAAAAGGCGGCGCGGCGGGGGGCTGCCTCGCTTGGTTACAATGAATGCGTGACCTACAGCTTCATTGATGAAGGTGCTGCCCGGTTGTTTGGCGGTGCCGGGGATTCCGTGCGGCTGGAAAACCCGATCAGCAGCGAGATGACGCATCTGCGGCCGGACCTGTTGCCGGGGCTGCTGGCAGCTGCTTCGCGCAATCAGGCGCGTGGTTTTTCTGATCTGTCCCTGTTCGAATGCGGTCCGGTCTTCTCAGGTGGAGAGCCGGGAGATCAGGCCCTGTGCCTGACCGGACTTCTGGTCGGGTCTGTCGCACCGCGTGATCCTCATGGCTCACATCGGCCGGTCGATCTGTATGATGCCAAGGCCGATGCCGAAACGGTGCTGCAAATCATTGGTGCACCGGTGAAGTTCCAGATTGACCGCAAGCTGGATGGCTGGTGGCATCCGGGCCGTGCAGGAAACATCCAGCTGGGTCCGAACCGGCTTGCAACATTCGGTGAGGTTCATCCGAAAGTCCTGCGTGAAATGGATGTGAAAGGTCCGGTTGTGGCTTTTACCATTCATATCCCGAATATCCCGTTGCCCAAGGCTTCGGCGGCAAGTCGGCCGGCACTGAATGCGTCTGATTTGCAAACCGTTGAACGTGATCTTGCTTTTGTGGTCGATCACGGAGTTGAGGCTCTGGCCTTGGTGAATGCCGCAACCGGCGCAGACAAGGCGCTGATCGAGAGCGTACGTGTCTTTGACCAGTTTACTGGCGAGAAGGCTGAGGCCCAGATGGGCCCGGGCAAGAAGTCAATTGCCATCACGGCCCGCCTGCAACCACGTGACAAGACACTGACTGACGCTGAAATTGAAGCTGTAACCGAAAAAATCATTGAAAAGGTTGGTAAGGCTACGGGTGGTATATTGCGCAGCTAGTTATTCAGCCCCTGTATCTGGCGGATCAGACTACAGATGTCCGCAAGGCGGCTGCAAAGCTGATTATGGCTGTTGCAATTGTACCGCTTTACCGGGCTATCTTTGATGGTGTGGTTTATCCGTTCGGCCTGATTGTTTGTCGGGAAAGAAGTCCCCAAGACTGTTTTCTGATCCCCCTGACTCCATGGTTGTTGGGTCTGGGCAGACAGTGTTTGATACCGTTAAGATAGGCCACGTCGATTATCAGGTCTTCTCTTCGCCGTGCTTGGCTGCCTAGGGGCGTAAGGGTCGAAGGCCGCTTTATGACTATCTCAGTGACGGGTCGCGTTGGCCTGCCCCCAGAAAAGTGGTCCTTCCTGAAGTAGGCTTTCGAGCCAGATGGAGAATGAACGAATGGGACAGAAGAGACACAAGCCGGAGGAGATCGTCGCGAAGCTTCGTCAAGTGCCGAGGCGAGCGAAGGCGTCTGGTGCTGGAACGCGCCATTTTCGGAGTGATAGTGCACATGGGGGTGGGAACGCGGCTCGAGACATTGGTGAACAAGCTCTGATGCGCGGGTCCAAACCGCATGTTCATATATTCGTCCGGGGCTGGTCCTCTCTTACAACGGGCGTCGGCATTGCCGGCCACAAAGCGCTGACGGAAATTTCCCTGTCGCCACCGCGCCCCCGCCGCCATGCGCGATTGAGAGGTCTGGTTTCTCTGGATCAGACCTCCATCGGATCCATCCGGACGACTGGCCTACATGAAGCCGGCCAGTATCCGCCGCACACGCGCGTTGCCGGTCTTGGTGATGCCGCCATTCCGCCCACTCTGGCCACTGCAACGGCGTGGCTGTTCTTCGAGACATCCAATCCGACGAAAACTTCGCTATTCTCCAGCATGGTTCGTCCTCCTGGCTTGAGGCCCTGCTCACCGAACAACCCTCATTGAAAACCGCCAGTGTAGGGTGAAATATCCTGCAGTTTATTTTGTGAGGTGTTTTTATTTTGGGTGATGCAGGTGCAGTCGCTTGTCGTTTTGTGCCTGCTCTTCAACCCATTCTGCTTCTGCCATGAAATCATGGGGAACTTGCTCTGCGGAACGGTTGCCCGAAAGGGATTGTGAGGCGAAGAAGTCGAATCCGTACAGATCCAGCCGTGTCAGATCTGACCGTAGCAACAGGTCGATGAGCATGACTCCGGTTGTGGACTGTGCGCCGATCCTGTTTTTCAGTGCGTCGTAATCGGGCAGGGGATGCAGGTAGAATCCGGGTGAATGTGCACTTGCGTAATCAAGACGCTTACGTTTGTGTGACATCCACAAGATGCGTTGTGCCCCGATCCGGGTGCGGTCAGCACGACGCAGACGTGTGGCAAGGCCAAGCCAGTCCGTGCGGGTCCCATGGCTTTCGGCATAGGGCATCGGGGCAAGATTGATCCGGATGACAATATCATGTGTGTCAATCTCTGCCCCGCGGGTCTCATTTGCAAGGGCACGGGCATTCCCGACGAGTGCGACGGTTTTTCCGGCAAGTGTAGCCAACAGGTCGGGCTGCGTAACCGATATTGTGGCCAGCATTTCCTCATTGCGCAGCAGACGGGCCGTGATAAAGCGCAGGGGGGTCATGTCAGCAGTCTCCGGTAGATATCGGTGATCGCATGGGCCTCCCCTTCAATGGCATGGTTTTCAGATACATGCTGGCGGGCTGCCTGTCCGGCAATCCTGCGATCCTCGGCGTTATCCAGCCAGAAGGTCAGGGCGTTGGTCAGGGCATCCTGGTCATCCGCCGGCACCAGAGAGCCGGTTTCACCGTCACGGATCAGTGTTTCATAGGCTCCAACACGTGCCGCAACGGTTGGAACTTCACAAGCCATTGCCTCAAGAGGGGTCAGACCAAAGCCTTCCCAGCGGGCCGGGGCGGCAAACAGGTCAAGTGCCTGATAGTGGCGGACGACATCTTCCCATGGCAGCTCACCCAGAAAGCGGATACGTCCGGAAAGGCCGGCCGTGTCTATTGCGGCCTTCAGATCGTCTGTGAATTCCTGATTGTCCGGTGTGATGCGGCCGGTAAAGATCAGCTGGGCCTTGGGGCGGCTGGGGAACAGCTGCAATGCTGACCGGACCAGAAGATCAACGCCTTTTTGCGCACGGATCCGGCCAAAGCAGCCAATCAGGACGGCATCGGGATCAAGGCCCAGTTCCTGGCGCAGGCGGTGTTTGTCTGGGGTGGGCTGAAATATCCGGGTGTCGACACCATGCAGGATAACTTCTGCGTCGCGTTCCAGATAGGATGCAGCCTGTGGCGAGGTCGCGATCAGCGCATCCTGCTGGCGGATCAGCCACTTGGTAAAACCGGTATGATGGCGTTGTGCGGCCGAAGTGAACAGCAGCCTGTAATGTCGCCGTAAGATATGCCGGAAGATCAGCCCGAGCGCCATTTCCGTGTTGCGGCGGGAATGCCAGACCCGCCAGCGATTACGGGGCATGACGGCGGCACTACGCAGTGAGATATGAGGCAGACCATCGGGCAGACCTGGTCCTGTGGTCACGATCCCAATCATTTTTTCCTGCACGGGGAGCAGGCGGACAACTGTTGCCGTCACACCTGACAGGCGGCGTTTCAGGTTTGGGGCGACGACCTCGATCTTGCTGGTGTCTGTCAATGGAGCCTCCGGTATCAGGACGTGCAGCAACCTGATCCTAGCGCAAGTCATGGGGTCAGGAACAGAAGCCACGCTGACCGGAACGCGGTGACAGGTCTTTTGTGGTCCGGACAACGTGGTTCTGACAGCGGCATTTTGCTCCGGCCGGGACCGATACCGTGATCAGACGCGGGAAAATTGCCCGGTACTGCCGTCGAACTGGGAAAGTGTGCCATCGGCAATGTTATGGATCAACCCGTGCAGCGTCATGCGTTCGGCTTCGACGGCTTCGCGAATAAAGGGGAAATCCATCAGGTTGCCCAGTGATATCTTAATGGCCTCCTGCGCCAGTGCCGGGATCTGTTCATCTTCTGGCAGGCCTGAGATGCGATCATAGCCAGGGCGCAGGATATCCATCCAGCGGCCGACAAAGCTTGAATCGGCCTCAAGATCGGGGGCCTGCCCCGAACACATCGCATGACAGCCGGCAATGCCACCGCAATTGGTGTGCCCCATCACGATCAGATGCGCGACCTTCAGGTTGAGCACGGCATATTCAACTGCGGCCGAGGTGCCGTGCTGCAACCCGTCAGGGCTGTAAGGAGGCACCAGATTGGCAATGTTGCGGTGAATGAAGAACTCTCCGGTATCGGCCCCGAAGATTGAGGTGACATGCACCCGCGAATCACAACAGGAAATTACCATGGCACGAGGGTGCTGTCCGCCCTCGGCAAGGTGGCCATACCAGGCCCGGTTTTCAGAAAAAGTTGTTGCGCGCCAACCATTATAGCGGCTGACAAGATAGTGCGGGAGTAACTTGGCGTTATGCATCGGTGTCTCTTTCAGTCCGGTCTACTGATATGCCGGTATTATCCGCAATTCGAGCAAATTTTCCCACAGCGGGTAAGGGAATCATAACTTTGCCTGGACATATTGGCTGAACGTGTGGGGACACGAAGGTGTGGAGTGGATTAATGGCGAAGATTGCATCGCTGGGTGTAACTGAAAGTATCCGTGTTGATTCCCGGCGGGTGCAGGACATCGTGAATGAATTGGGTGAGGTTGCGGCCGAAGGTGTCATTCAGGTGGCTCTGGAACAGATGGCTGTGGTGATTGATGAATTGCAGCAGGCTGTGGAAACCGGGAATTCGGGGCAGATCTCATCACAGGCTGAACGACTGTCGCGGTTGGCATGGCAGGTCGGGCTGGTATCACTGGCTGCGGTATCGGTTGATGTCGCCGATTGCGCCCGCCGGCAGGAAATTGTGGCGCTGACTGCAACAATGGCACGGACAGTCCGGGTCGCGAACCGTTCTCTGACAGAGGTATGGGACGGTATCGCCGGGAAATAGATGACGTTGCTTGCGGCAGGTGAACTGCGGTGACATGTTGTGCCTCATCAGAACTCCGGAGGGTCAGGATGACGCCAGAATTTGCCACTGATAAAGCTGCTGCCCGTCCGCTATGGCTGGTCCGGGGGACTGATTTTCCGTCGGGGCTGGACGAGCGGGCGCGGAATTGGGCAGAGGGCTGCGGGTTTGATGCCTTACCAGGGCAGGTTTGCCTGTTGCCGGACGAAGCCGGCGGAGTTTCCGGCACGTTGATCGGGACCGGACCGGAAACGGATCGCCCATCACGGGAACGTTTCCTGCTGGCAAAATCTGTGCCTGTGCTGCCCGCAGGGTCATGGTATCTGGCTGGCTGGCCCGAAGGTGTCGATCTTGCCGAATTCGCTTTTGGCTGGTTGCTGTCGCAATACAGGTTTGATCGTTATTGTCATCAGGGAACCGGGACAAAGGCCCGGCTGGTTGCTCCGGCAGGGATTGATGCAGATCGGTTGGTTGCCATGGCTGAGGCAGAATTCCTCACCCGGGATCTGATCAATACCCCGGCCAGCGACATGGGACCCGAGGCACTGGAAGCCGCCGCCCGTGATCTTGGGGCCCGATGTGGGTTCACGGTAAATGTGATCACAGGTGAGGACCTTCTGACGCAGAACTTTCCGATGATTCATGCGGTTGGGCGTGCAGGGGGGCAGGCCCCGCGGCTGATTGAATTGTCTCGTGGTGAAAATGGCCCCGCATTGACTCTGGTTGGCAAGGGGGTTTGCTTTGACACTGGCGGGCTGGATATCAAACCTGCGGCTGGCATGAAACTGATGAAGAAGGATATGGGAGGGGCGGCGACTGTGCTCGGCCTTGCCCAGATGCTGGTCCGGACTGGTGCCGTGGATGGAATGCGGCTGCGTGTCCTGATCCCGGCGGTGGAAAATGCGATCTCGGCCAATGCCTTCCGTCCCGGTGATATTCTGACCAGCCGCAAGGGGCTGACGGTTGAGATTAACAATACCGACGCAGAAGGCCGGCTGGTTCTGGCTGACGCCTTGGCCTATGCGGCTGAAGACGATGTGGACTGGCTGGTTTCGATGGCAACGCTGACCGGTGCGGCCCGGGTCGCGCTTGGGCCGGATGTCCCGCCATTTTATTGTGATGACAATGCGGTTGCGCAGATAATATCCGAGGCCGGGCAGGCAAGCTGGGACCCGCTGTGGCGGATGCCTTTCTGGGAACCATATGAAGCCATGATAGAGCCAGGGATTGCCGACCTCGATAATGCACCTTCAGGGGGCATGGCAGGTTCCATCACTGCCGCACTTTTCCTGCGTCGTTTTGCGGTAAATGCCGGACATTATATGCATTTTGATATCTATGGCTGGCAACCTTCGGCTGCTCCGGGTCGCAGCAAGGGGGGTGTCGGACAGGGTGCGCGCGCCTTGCTGGGTGCCTTGCCGGATCTGGTGTGTAAATGAATGATCGTCGTCTGATACCTGCGACGGATCGTATCGCACTTTCTTCGTTACGCGGAACCCTTGACCGACCGGAATATACCGATGGCATTCCGGCGCGCGTGGGGGTGTCCCTAACTGAACTTCTGGTCTGCCCGGATGGGCCACGCGACAGGCAGTTGAACTTTGGTGCGGATGTAACTGTCATTGATCGCCGGGCAGACTGGACCTTTGTGCAGGTGGTACGTGATGGCTACTGCGGCTGGGTTGCCGGAAAGGACCTGACAGAAGCAGTTACGGAAATTACACATCGGGTCAGTGTGCCTGCAACGCATCTTTATCCTGAACCTGATATGAAACTGCGTGAACGGGCTGGCCTGTCCATAAATTCCCGACTGTCTGTTGCCGAAGTTCAGGATGGGTTTGCTCGACTGGAGAGTGGCGGCTGGGTGCCCATGCAGGCAATATCCGGCAACTTTGTCAGGGATCCGGTTGAGGTTGCTGAAACGCTGTTGGGTACGCCCTATCTTTGGGGAGGGAACAGCCGCAACGGGATTGACTGCTCCGGGCTGATACAGGCAGCGCTCTTCGCCTGTGGCAGGGCCTGTCCGGGCGATGCGGATCTGCAAGAGGCCGCCTTCACACCAGTTGAGGACATGCAGCGCGGTGATCTGCTGTTCTGGCCGGGCCATGTTGCCATGGTCTGTGGCGGTGGGCGTATGGTTCATGCCACGGCCTGGCAGATGCGGGTTATTCATGAAGATATTGCTTCGGCGATAACCCGGATTGATGCGGCGGGGAATGGTCCGTTCCGGGGGGCGCGACGTCCGCCAGATCTGCCGATCAGTCTGTAAAAGCCGAATGATAGGCAACCGTGCCATTGGGGGCAGGACCATCCCAGAGGCATGCCTGGAAATATTCCGCCGGTACACCAGGCAGGATCAGTGCCGGGTCTGCAACGAACCCGAAACGGGTATAATAAGCTGGCTCCCCAAGAACAACGCAGCCCTTATAGCCGGTTGCCTGCATTTGTGTCAGCCCGCTTCTGATCAGGGATGAGC
The DNA here is from genome assembly GCA_047971845.1 of Paracoccus sp. (in: a-proteobacteria). Classification (GTDB taxonomy): domain Bacteria; phylum Pseudomonadota; class Alphaproteobacteria; order Rhodobacterales; family Rhodobacteraceae; genus Paracoccus. The sequence continues at coordinate 11,261 of JBKEAB010000150.1, forward strand.
CGATACCACCCGATTGCTGGTCGGGGGTCACAGATACGGGGCCAAGGCCGATCCAGCCGTGATCCTTTCCACTGATGACAACCGGGGAAAACGCCACATGGCCGATGATCCGGTTGCTCCGGACTGCGACCAGTGACAGCAGTAATGCACCTGCCGCACGTAACCGTTCTATGATTGCCGCTTCTCTGCCATCGCTATGTGGTGCTGTTTCAAAGGTCAGTGTGGTCAGGGTCGTGATTGCAGATTCGTCCTCAGGTTGCTCGGGGCGGATCAGGGTCATGGGGTAGCCGGGTGGTTGAAGACGCGATCCGGCTGGACCTCGCCGCCGAGATAGCGGCCGATACAAATGATGCGCCCCTGATGGCTGACCCAGACAGCTTCGCCGAATTCGGCCAGCCCGGTTACCTGTCCCGGGTTGCCGTTCAGGATACGCATGGCCCCTTGTTCGGTTGCTTTCATTTCCGGCAGATCAGCCAGGGCGGCATGGATTGGCAGCAAACGGGATTCGATCCCGGCCTGATTATCCCGGTCAATCAGATCGAAAGGTACGGCGTCTTCTATATCGAACGGGCCTGACCAGACCCGGCGCAGCATGGCGACATGCCCAAGGCAACCAAGTGCCCGGCCCAGATCACGCGCGATAGAGCGGACATATCCGCCCTTGCCACACACCATGTAAAAGTCTGCGCTGTCCTGCCGGGTTCCGGTCAGGTCAAGCTGATCAACATAAAGGGAACGTGCGGTCAGTTGTATGTCTTCGCCCTCACGGGCAAGGTCATAAGCGCGCTCACCATCGACCTTGACGGCGGAAAATGCTGGCGGAACCTGCATGATATTGCCGGTAAAAGCGGAAAGGGCAGTACGGATCATATCGAGGTCCGGGCGTTGTTGCGATTGCCTGATGACCTTGCCTGAAGCATCGTCCGTGGTGGTTTCAGCTCCCCAGTTCACCGTGAAGTCATAGGCTTTCAATGCCTCCGTCAGCAGTGGAACGGTTTTTGTCGCCTCACCAAGGGCCACGGCCAGAATTCCCGTTGCATCAGGGTCCAGCGTACCCGCATGGCCGGCTTTCTTTGCATCAAGTGCCCAGCGGACACGCCCGACCACATCGGTTGATCCGACCCCTGCTGGTTTATCGACAATCAGCCAGCCGGAAATATCACGGCCCTTCTTGCGTGCCATGGATCCTCCTGCAAAAGAAGGTGCTGCGAATAGCGCCGGGTTTAACCTTCGTCAACAACCAGCCCAATGATCGGCCCCATCGGCCAGCCAAAATCGTTGCGCCGGACCTGAGGGGCATAAAGCCGTGAAATCGAACCGTCGAAATAAAGGGCATTATCCGCACCCAGCCCGTCACGAAACAGCCTGCCGAACTGATGAAAGGTTACCGGATGGTCGGAAATCGCAAACCATGCGGTCTGTCCGTTGGGGGAAACCCCAACACCATTCCGGATATAGCGGCTGTCGGAGTTGACGAGGAAGCGTGGATGCAGTTCACCGTTGATGACGAGCATGGGGCCGGATTGGGTTGCCAACCGACATTGTGGCCGCTCTTTGGCAAAGCTGCGTGATTCGATGACCTGATAGGGGCGACTGCCACCAGTACAAAAGACACCATTTGGCAGAAGACCGAAATTTCCGTCTCCTCCGGCTGTGATCAGCCGGCCATGTTCTTCCGTGTCGGATCTGAACAGGCCGACAGGCTCGTAATCAGAATGAAACATTCCGGCATTCATGGCAAAGGCCAGTGCCTGCCCATCAGACAATACACGATGCAGGTTGCCAAAATTGTTCAGCTTGTTGCCGCTGGCGTCGTTCAGCCAAAGGCCCAGACGAGGCTCTTCTTCCGCCTGAATGGTGCACAGGACATAGCCCTGTCCGTCATGGTCCATCCTGCGACAATCAGTAGCAGCGGCAGGCTGGCCCAACGCGATTAGCGCCCCTGCCGTGACACCAAGGCGGCGGAGATTATTCCAGATTTTCATCATGCTTGTCTGCTGTTCCGGCTTCGATATCACGGCGGACCCGTTCATCAGAAAACAACCGGCGGGTATCGTCCATGCGGTCGAAGGTTTCATCCAGCTGAAAGCGTAGTTCTGGCGCATATTTCAGGTTCAGCCCTTTGGCACACAGATGGCGCAATTCGCGGGCGTTACGGCGCAGGGCGGTCAGGGCATCCTGGGTTTCCGCTCCGCCAAGTGGCATGACATAGGCTGTCGCCACTTTGAGGTCAGGCGAGGTTCGCACCTCACCTACGGTAATCGAATGACGGTTCAGATCCGGGTCATGCACTTCGGCACGCAGCAGCAGTTCGGAGAGACGATGACGGATCAGTTCGCCGACGCGAAGCTGACGCTGGGACGGGCCGGGGCCGGTATGAAAACGGTTCTGTGCCATGATAGCAGATGTAGGGCCTTGCGGCGGGGGCCGCAATGGACAAGCGGCATTGCGATGGATTAAGCGGGTGCGGAGCAGAAGGAGACCGATATGGAAAAGCCGGGCATCGTGGTGACGGGTGCGTCAGGACGTATGGGTCAGATGCTCGTGCATGTGGTCACGCAGTCGGACAAGGTGCGGCTGGCCGGTGCGGTGGAACGTGCGGGTAGTGACTGGATCGGACAGGATCTGGGTGTGGCAATGGGTGGTATGCCAAACGGGATCATTGTGACTGATGATGCGGTATCGGCCATTGCCGGGGCTCAGGCAGTCATTGATTTTACCACCCCGGCTGCAACTGTTGCCTTTGCTGAACTGACGGCGCAAGCGCGTGCCGTGCATGTCATTGGCACGACCGGACTGTCGGCAGATGATCTGGCGGCCATTTCCCGCGCCGCGCGTCATGCCCCCATTATCCGGGCAGGAAATATGAGCCTTGGTGTCAACCTTCTGACGGGCCTGACCCGCAAGGTGGCGGCCGTGCTTGGAACGGACTGGGATATCGAAATCGTCGAGGCTCACCACCGCTATAAGGTTGATGCGCCATCCGGGACAGCCCTGATGCTGGGTGAAGCCGCTGCTGAGGGGCGAAGGACCTCTTTTGCGGAATTACGGACCCCTGCACGGGAGGGCATGACCGGTGCGCGTCGTGAAGGCAGTATCGGCTTTGCGGCAATTCGTGGCGGTGATGTTGTTGGTGAACACGATGTGATCTTTGCAACTGAAGGCGAGCGGATCGTCCTGCGGCATCTGGCGACAGACCGTGCCATCTTTGCGCGGGGTGCCCTGACAGCGGCAATCTGGGGACAGAACAAGGGTCCCGGTGAATATGATATGATGAATGTGCTGGGGTTGGACTAGTCAGCACAGACTTGGCCCTGCCAGACGAAGGGTCTAGGACAGGTGAAAGACTTGGGGATCATGATGAGCATGGAAAAGACCTTTGATGCGATCAGTGCGGAAGCCCGCATCAGTGCCGAATGGGAAGCCGGGGATGTCTTTGCTGCCGGTGCAAATGCCCGACCGGGGGCCGAGACTTTCTCGGTTATGCTGCCGCCCCCGAACGTGACGGGCAACCTGCATATTGGTCATGCACTAAACCATACATTGCAGGATATTCTGATCCGCTGGCACCGGATGCGCGGCTTTGACGTGCTGTGGCAGCCAGGGCAGGACCATGCCGGAATTGCCACGCAGATGGTTGTCGAACGCCAGATGGCTGAACGGCAGGAACCGAACCGCCGCGAAATCGGACGCGAGGCCTTTGTCGGGAAGATCTGGGACTGGAAGAAGGAATCCGGGGGCAAGATCCTTGAACAGGATCGACGGCTGGGGGCGTCCTTCGATCTGTCGCGTAACGCTTTCACCATGTCCGGAGCGCCCGGAGCGCCCGCAGGTGAAGAAGGCAATTTCCATGATGCCGTGATCCGGGTCTTTGTGGACCTGTACAACAAGGGCATTATCTATCGCGGCAAACGGCTGGTGAACTGGGATCCGCATTTTGAAACCGCCATCAGCGATCTTGAGGTCGAGAACCGCGAGGTTCCCGGCCATATGTGGCATTTCAAATACCCGCTGGCAGGTGGGGAAACCTATGAATATGTGGAACGCGATCAGGACGGCAATGTCACCCAGCGCGAGATCCGCGATTATATCAGTATCGCCACCACCCGGCCCGAAACCATGCTGGGCGACGGCGCAGTGGCAGTGCATCCCGACGATGCCCGTTATGCCCCCATTGTGGGCAAGCTGGTGGAAATCCCGGTCGGGCCAAAGGAGCACCGCCGTCTGATCCCGATTATCACCGATGAATACCCTGACCCGGATTTCGGATCCGGCGCAGTGAAGATCACCGGCGCACATGATTTCAACGATTACGGCGTCGCCACCCGTAACGATATCCCGCTTTACGCACTGATGGATACAAAAGGAGCAATGCGTGAAGACGGCCTGTCTTATGCCGAAAGCGCTGAAATTGCATCGCGTGCGGCAAAGGGGGAGGATGCTGGCGATGTCTCGAATGTGAACCTTGTCCCCGAGGATCTGCGTGGTCTGGACCGTTACGAGGCCCGCAAGGCCGTTATCGACCAGATCAATGCCGAAGGCCTGACCGTTACATATCTTCACAAGGAAATTGATAAGGAAACCGGTGCCGAGCATCTGGAAAAACGCCCGTTGGTTGATGCCAAATCGATCATGCAGCCCTTTGGCGACCGTTCCGGCGTCGTTATCGAGCCGATGCTGACCGACCAATGGTTCGTCGATACGCAGCGTATCGTCGGCCCGGCACTGGAGGCCGTTCGTGACGGCCACACCCAGATCCTGCCCGAGCAGCATAAAAAGGTCTATTTCAACTGGCTGGAAAATATCGAACCCTGGACCATCTCGCGCCAGCTTTGGTGGGGGCACCAGATTCCGGTCTGGTATGGGCTTGATCTTGTATCACCGGACTTCACTGATGATGAAGGCGATGGTGCACTGGATGAGGTCGAACTGTTCGAACTTCTGGCTGAAGGCCTGGTACAGCGCGGAGATTTCCACCACGCCGCCCAGAGCTTTGAAGATGTGACTGACAGGTTCCGTGATGATATTGCCGGTCTGCCGCAGCCTTTGGAAATCAGCCGGGTTATCGAAGTTGCAGATCGGGTGGCAGCCGTTGATGCCTTTTCTCAAGGATTGGCAGAATACAACGTGACCCAGGACCCGACCCGGTTGGTCTATCCGGTCTGGCGCGATCCTGATGTTCTCGATACATGGTTTTCCTCTGGTCTCTGGCCCATCGGCACGCTCGGCTGGCCGGAGGGCACGCCGGAAATGCAGAAATATTTCCCGACCGATGTCCTCGTCACTGGCTTTGACATCATCTTCTTCTGGGTTGCCCGGATGATGATGATGCAATTGGAAGTTGTCGGCGACATCCCCTTCCACACGGTCTATGTCCACGGCCTTGTGCGCGACGAAAAGGGGGCGAAGATGTCGAAGTCGAAAGGCAACGTCATCGATCCGCTGACCCTGATCGACGAATATGGTGCCGACGCGCTGCGCTTTACCCTGACCAGCATGGCGGCCATGGGTCGCGATCCCAAGCTGGGACCGAAACATGTCGAGACGAACCGAAACTTCGTTACCAAGATCTGGAATGCCTCCCGCTTTGCCGAAATGAATGGCGTACGTGGCGGGGCTGATCGTCCCAATCCACAGCATACAGTCAACCGCTGGATCATCGGCGAGGTGGCGCGTGCCACCATGGCCATGGATGAGGCACTTGAAAGCTGGCGCTTCAATGATGCAGCAACCGGGCTTTATGCTTTTGTCTGGGGGAAGGTCTGTGATTGGTATGTCGAATTCACCAAGCCCCTGTTTGACGGCGAATATGCCGACGAAACCCGTGCGACGATGGGGTGGGTTCTGGATCAGTGCTACAGTTTGCTGCACCCGGTCATGCCTTTCGTGACCGAGGAACTCTGGGCCCTGACCGGAGATCGCCAGAAGATGCTGGTCCATGGCGACTGGCCGGAACTCGGGCCTAACCTGATTGATGCGGATGCGGATCTGCAGATGAACTGGGTTATCCAGCTGATTGAAAATATCCGTTCGGCCCGTGCCCAGATGGGGGTTCCCGCAGGGGCGCGTCTGGACCTGATCGTGACCGAAGCTGACGCGGCGGCCCATACTGCGCTTGCAGCGAATGGCCCGCTGATCGAACGGCTGGCACGGGTTAATGCGCCTGCCGGCGGAACGGCGGGAAAGGGTATGATCACAGTTGCGACACCAGGTGCGTCCTTTGCACTGCCGATCGGCGATGTGATTGACGTAAATGCCGAAACTGCGCGACTGGAAAAAAATGCAGCCAGAGCAGGAAAGGATGCGAATGGCCTGCGCAAGCGGCTTGATAATCCTAAATTTGTAGAAAATGCCGATTTTGAGGTGATCGAGGAAACACGCCAGAAGCTTGCCAGTCTGGATGAGGATCTGACTCGCCTTCAAACTGCTCTGGAGCAATTGAAAGCCATGTGATGTATTGGTTCGAATGTATTGCCCAGCCTTATGGATCGCCTTCTCAAGGGCGTCGTCGTCCGCAAAGATCTGATGCGCCAGTTCGGTTTGCCTCAGTGCCTTCCCGGCCGGTTCGATATCGTTCAGTTCCGGGGCGTATTCCGGCAGCCACTGAACGACTACCGGCTGACACCGGTAGGATCAGCGATATGATTTTCCAGGTCCTGAAGTACGATGTCTTCGGTGATGGCACCGTTGGTAGTTGAAAAGTAGCCCCTGCCCAGAACCGACAGCCCCAATGGTAATCCTCCCCTTGGTCAAGGGGATGCGGAAGCAGAAATTTCTTGGCAGGATCGACGAGGAGATTTGGATGAAGAAGACGGGATTTACTGAGGCACAGATCATGGGCGTGCTGCGTCAGGCCGAGGGCGGTGTGCCTGTGGCCGGGCTTTGCCGCGAGCATGGGATCAGCAGCGCGACGTTCTATAAATGTCGTGCGAAGTATGGCGGCATGGACGTGTCGATGATGAGCCAGATGAAAGCCTTGGAGGATGAGAACCGGCGGCTGAAACGCATGTTTGCCGATCTGCTGCGCGGGGCGCTTGGAAAAAAGTGACGCGGCCAGATCAGCGCCGTGAGTTGGCCGCGAAGGCGGTGGCGAAGAAGGGGGGCAGTATCTCGCTGGCCTGCCGTGCGTTCGGCGTCAGCGAGACCTGCCGCTACAAGCCCGGCGCACGAAGACGAGAACGAGATGATCGCCGGCCTGTTGATCGGGCTGCGCATCAGGCCGCGACGGCGGCTGAAGCGCGAAAAGCCCGAGGAACTGGCCATGCCGGACGCACCGAACATAGGCAACGGCGGGATCACACCCGTCATGAAGCTGAAAATGGCCGCGTAATTTCTACGGTCGCGACCCGCTAAAACGGGAGGATTACCCCCTTTGTCTCACGCTTTTGATTGTGGTTTCTGATTTTCAGAGCAGGAGGGCAGAGACTGTCAGGGAGATCGACACTCACGGCCTTATCAGAGGGTCGAGACTTGTTGCAGGCGTTGTCAGGCAGCCGTCCGTGACCGGGGCGAAACGGATCGGGCGTGGGCGCTCTTTCTGACGTTCGTGGGTTGGACGGCGGGCTGGATCGCACAGGCCTTGGAGGTGCGCAAGGGCACGGTCTGCTAATGGCGCGGCGATTTCATGGCATGCGGGGGCGAGGCGCTGAAAGTTCGTAAGGTCCCGGGTCCGGTGCCGGTCAAGGAGGGACATGCCTTGCCTCATCAGAACCTTAACCTGACGTAACTTCGAAACAATCTCTTCCGGCTTCGGTTGCTTGTTTGCTGTTTCTGATCCTCCGTTCCCTAACCATAACGGCGGACCACTTCACGGGGGGAGGAAGAGCAAGTCGTTAGCTGTTGATTTGTCATGATTATATGCAGGATTTACAGCCCGGTGTATTGTCTTTCCATCAGCATGCCGCCGGTCCAGGCTCGGGCCGGAATAACTGCAGCTGCGCCGCCTTGTAAGCAGGAAGCTTCTGAATCCGTCCGTTGCCCCTTCGGTTCTTTCGTGGCAAGTAGGTGCTGACGCAATTCAAAGGCAGTCCGATGGTCGATTTTTCTCAGGCCCGTACCATGATGGTAGATACGCAGGTACGTCCCAACGATGTCACGAAATACCCTGTGATCGAGGCTATGCTGAGCATTCCTCGTGAGGCATTTGTGCCTGAAGCACGCCGGGCAGTTGCCTATATGGGCGAAAATATCCGGCTGGAGGAAGATCGCTGGCTGCTGGAGCCACGGAACTTCTCGAAGCTGCTGGATGCCCTGAACATCCAGCCGGACGAACTGGTCCTGAATATCGGTGCCGGACTCGGCTATGATGCTGCCGTGGTGGCGCGTCTGGGTGAAGCCGTGGTTGCTCTGGAATCATATCCTGATCTGGCTGCGCAGGCGGAAACCACACTTGCGGAGCTTGGAGTCGATAACGTGGCTGTGGTAACCGGCGATCTGGCCGGTGGTTATGCCGGGCAAGCTCCGTATGATGTGATTCTTATTGCTGCCGGGGTAGAAACCGTTCCGCAAGTACTTCTTGATCAGGTGAAAGAAGGCGGTCGGATCGGTGCTATTTTCATTGAAGGGAACCTGGGTGTGGCCCGGATCGGTTACAAGAAAGATGGCCAGATCAACTGGCGACATGCATTTAATGGTAGTGCCCCGGCTTTGCCGGGTTTTGTTCAAGTAACGACATTTCAACTCTGAGGGCTGGGCTGATGAAACTGGCAATCGGCAAAATCTGCAATTCTTTTATGCGCCGGTCGGCGTTGGCTGTGCTTCTGGCAGGAACGGCTGCTCCCGCATTTGCGGAATCTCTGGGCGATGCGATGGTCGCCGCTTATCGCAATTCTCCATTACTGGATCAGAACCGTGCGGTTCTGCGTGCTGCGGATGAAGATGTAGCCACCGCGATGGCAGCATTGCGTCCGGTTCTCGAATGGGCATTGGAGCACGGATATTCCGATTATAACGGTGCCGAGGCAACGACGACGACTCTTAGCCTGACAGCTTCCATGACGCTTTACGACTTTGGCCGGTCACAGGCAGCCATCGACAGTGCCAAGGAACTGGTTCTGTCGACACGCTATGCGTTGCTTGCGGTCGAACAGGATATTCTGCTTGATACCGTGCAGGCTTACATGGATGTCCGTGAGGCGACTGAGCAGGTCGAGTTGCAGCAGAACTCCGTCCGGCTTCTCTCGCAGGAACTGCAGGCTGCTCAGGACCGCTTCGATGTCGGTGAAATTACCATGACGGATGTTGCGCTTGCCAGCTCTCAGCTTGCGGCATCCCGGGCCGCGCTGTCGGCTGCGGAAGGACAGCTGGAAACCGCACGTGAAAGCTATGCCGCAGCGACAGGCCGGAAACCGAATGGGTTGGATGTTCCGCCGCCTTTGCCAAAACGGCCGGCATCACTTGCTGCGGCACAAACCTCGGCACAGAAAAACCACCCTTCGATCTTGCAGGCCAGCCGAGAGGTTGCCGCAGCAGAACTGGGGATTGTGGCAGCGGCGGCGGAACGTAATCCGACAATTGCGGGTACGGCAAGGGCACGGGTTGACAAGGAAGACAACACGGATACCAGCCTTGGTATTGAAATGTCACAGACGATCTATTCTGGTGGACGCCTTTCATCCGGGCACCGCAAGGCCATGGCCAATCGTGATGCGGCCCGTTCAGCGCTTTTGAATGCTTCGCGTCAGATCAATCAGGCGGTTGGCAATGCATGGGCGAATATTGATGTGGCCCAGGCACGGATCGGAGCCATTAACGAACAGATTACGGCGGCGAGGCAAGCCTATGATGGTGTCAGGGAAGAGGCGACACTGGGTGCCCGTACTACGCTGGATGTGCTGGATGCGGAACAGTCGCTGCTTGAGGCTCATGCGGATAAAATTTCTGCTGAAGCCAATCTGCAGTTAGCACATTATCAATTATTGGCTGCTATGGGTTTGTTGACGGTGAAAGACCTGAAACTGGGAATACCCACATATGACCCATCAGCCTACTATAGTTCTGTGCGCGATGCGCCCTATACCAGCCGGCAGGGTGAAAGCCTTGACCGTGTCCTCAAGCGGATTAACCCCGGGCAGTAACAATGCTCCCTGTGGTGGGGGTGGCCATGTCTGAACTGCATGCCACCGCCACCCATACGTCCTCTCCTGAAATTGGTGATGTTCTAGCTTCCATACGGCGTTTGATCGCGCAGGAAGGCAGTGGGCTTGATTTTGCCGAGCCAGCCCGTTGCCGTGCGGATGGTGCCGGCCGGCCATGCAGTACCTTGCCCCTTGGGCCGGGGGGTGAGCGGATCCGGTCGATAATTGAAAATGAGCTGAATGCAATTGATTCTGCCGGTAACCGGCTGGTTCTGCGCGATGATGGTTATTCTGCGAAGGTACGGACCATTGCTGCTAATGCGGTGAATTCATCGGCTGAACTCCCGGGATCCGGGCTGACCGTTTCCGGTCAGGCAGCCATCGGGCCGGATACCGCCATCTCTGATATTGCTTTTGATGAACAGAATTATCAGCAGGCAATCCGTACTGTTTCAGGGCGCGATGGTCTTTATTCTGCCCATGTAACAGCCATTACCCCCCATTTGGATGCTGTCAAGCGACCTGCAGAAACGACACAGGAGATAACTGATATGATGCTTGCCGAAATCGACCGTGCGGATATTGAGGGGGCAACGGCCCCGCTTTCCGGCGAAAGCTTTGATCTGTTTGCGACGGATGCCGCTGATGAGGAGGATCAGTTGTCGGGTGGTAATGCACTGCGCAATCTGGTGCGGGATGTTATCCGTCAGGAACTCCAGGGTGAAATGGGGGAACGGATCAGCCGCAACCTGCGCCGTGCAATTCGTCAGGAAGTCACGGCAGCAATTGCAGCAGGTCTGAAGACGGTCTGATCTTTATGTTGATTATGTGATGCAGCCATTTTTCCCTGGCTGCAATATGGAAGGCCGTTCCGGATCAGTCGGGACGGCCTTCGGATTAGAGCGTGTCGTGCTCATTTGGGTTCATATCCTGCGGCAATGAAATAATTGAGGCATTCGTCTTCGGTGAAGAGGTCGCAGATCTGGCCGACGGCCTTCCATAGTTCGTCGTAGGTTCGGGCCGCGGCCTTGCGCAGGAGGGCTTTGAGCTTTGCAAAAGCCATCTCGATGGGGTTCAGGTCTGGGCTGTAGGGCGGGAGTGGCAGAAACCAGCAGCCGATGTTGCGCAAGGTTGCAGACGCTTTCGGGCTCTTGTGGCTGGAGAGGTTGTCCAGGATGACAACATCGCCGCACTGAAGGGTCGGAGCGAGCCGGGTCTCGACA
>JBKEAB010000151.1:0-1541 GCA_047971845.1 Paracoccus sp. (in: a-proteobacteria)
CTGGGCGTGTTCTGGGTCAGCCTGATTATCGGCGCGCTGGTCATGCTTTATGGCTGGATCACTGCGCGCCCCGATATCGCGCCGGAATTGGCCGGCCTGCATACGCTGGTGATCTATTTCATCCTGCTGCCCGGCTTCATGTCCATGGTGCTGGGTGCCATCGTCGGTGCGTGGCAGCATCGGTTTTATGACGTGCTTTAGAGCGGCTCAGATTATCTCTGAAACGAATAGGTGGGCCCCATTCGCACTTGCTGTATGGCGTTATTTCAGAACTCTTTCCGTGAGGATTCATATAGCGAACCCAGTCGGTTAGGCGGGTGGTATAAGCAAGCCGACACCCGCGCGTTACCGCATGACGAACTGGTCCGGCTATACGGCTTCCCTGCGCCAGCGCGGATCATTGCTGATCTGGCTGGACAAGGAGATGACCTGGATCGCGCCGCATGACGGCAGCGCCGGTCGGCCTGCGGTGTTTTCCGATGCGGCGATCCAGTTCTGCCTGGCGATCAAGGTCCTGTTCAAGCTATCGCTCAGGCAAACGACCGGGATGGTGGCCCGCCTGCTGAAGATGGCGGTCTGGACTGGGTAGCGCCCGACTACACGACGCTGTGCCGACGGCAAAAGACGCTGACCGTCCAGATACTGTATCGACGCGTCGATGGTCCCCTGAACCTCTTGATCGACAGCACCGGGATCAAGTTTCTTGGTGACGGCGAATGGCAGGCCAGAAAGCACGGTGTTCAGGGCCGACGCCAATGGCGCAAGGTGCATCTGGCCATGGATAGGGCCGCCTCCGTCATCCGGGCGGTGGAGTTTACCTTCCGCGTCGCACTGATGAACCGCTTCTCGGCAATCGGAACGGCCGAAACCGTCCGCATGGCATGAAGCCAAAGCGAAAAGGGAGCATCATGCCTCAAGCGGGTGTTACGCAATAACACCGGCCGCCTGTCCGCCTCAAGAGCCCGACAGGTAAAGGAAAAAGAGGGCTTCAGGCAGAATCTCCCTTTGGTAGGCGATGAAATTAGAGGGAGGAAAATGAATGAGTTCCTGTCATCGATCACGTATGAAATCGACATTTTCCTTAGGTTCCGAGCCCATCGATTTTGCGGGCTTGTCGTGATTCAGGCTTCGCAAGGAGACCTGATTGATGAGTAATCTTTTCTGGCTGACCGATGCCCAAATGGAGCGCCTGAAGTCGTATTTCCCGAAGTCCCACGGCAAACCGCGTGTTGATGACCAGCGCGTGCTGAGCGGGATTATCTTCATTAATTGTAATTGGTTAAGATGGTGGGTTGCGCCGAAGGAATACGGCCCAGCAAAGACGCTCTACAATGCTACAGATATGGCAAGTCATGCGCACCACACCGACAAAGGCTGACGGCCACGTAGCGCACCGCAGATGCAGCAAGCAGGCTGATCTGATCCAAAGTGTCCAGGATCAGTGTAAGCGCGACGTTGTTCCCCTGCTGCCGCTCCCGATCTGATCGGTGCAATCTGCGATCAGCTGGGTTGCGGAGGTGTTCGGTTTGGAATTGGACGGC
>JBKEAB010000152.1:0-2762 GCA_047971845.1 Paracoccus sp. (in: a-proteobacteria)
GGCGGCGCTGACAGCATTATCGGCTATCTGGGGAACGCTTACCGCGATGGCGGTGCTGGCAACGCCACAGTTCACGGTGGCAGCGGCAATGATTCGATCCTCGGGGGCTCTGACAACGACTCGCTGATGGGTGATGCAGGCGATGATACGATCAGCGGCGATGCTGGCAATGACATCATCGATGGCGGTGCCGGGGTTGATAGCCTTTTGGGTGGCAGCGGAAGCGATGCAATTACCGTGGGCCGGGGTGATAGAGCAAGGGGCGGCGATGATCAGGACGTCTTCACCATCAATGCCAGTCAGCTTGGCACCGGTTCGACCTTCACCGTCGATGGGGGTACCGGGGCGGGAACGACCAGTGATCACGATTCCATCACGCTTGGCACCGGCCTTTCTTATGTCGACAAGTCGCAGACCAGAACGCTTGATGCCGACGGGGATTCCTATTCCGGCAGCTTCCAGATCACAGATGGTACAAACACCTACACTGTCAACTTTACCGAGATCGAAGGTCCGATCTGCTTTGCCCGCGGCAGCGAAATCGAGACGCTTGAAGGACCCCAAAGGGTCGAGGACCTTCGTCAGGGTGACATGATCCTGACCCGCGACAACGGCCATAAGCCGATTTCATGGATCGGTTCGCGCAGCTTCAGGAATGACGGGGGGAAAACAACCCAAAAGCTGGGGCCGATCCGTGTCCGCGCGGGTGCATTGGGCAATAACCGCCCCAACCGCGATCTTTACCTGTCGCCGCAACACCGGATTCTGGTCCGCTCTCAGATCACACGGCGCATGTTCGGTGAGGATGAGGTACTGGTCGCGGTCAAGCAACTGCTGCAGATCGAGGGGGTGGAACAGCTTTCCGACTTTACGGAAGTGGAATATTTCCACATCCTCCTCGACCAGCATGAAATCGTCTATGCGAACGGGTTGGAGGCGGAATCGTTGCATACCGGCCCCGAGGCGATAAAGTCACTGCCTGTCGAAGCACAGGAAGAAATATTCATGATTTTCCCCGAGCTTGCCGAGATCACACCTACTGGCGCAAAGGACCTCGCGCGCTTTGTGCCAAGGGGCAAGCAGGCAAGAAAACTGGCCGAGCGTCAGCAGAAAAACAGGGTCCCATTGCAATAACGGCGCGCTTCCAAAGGCGCAGAACCCGACAATCCCACATCTTCAGGGCCGGAGGTGCTACTTGATCGTAGAACCTCCGGCCTTCTTTGCTGCTTGATGGGTTAGCATCGACATATCAACCTTTTCCTCCACACCACAATATCATGCTGGTGGCGAACTAAGCAGATCGGCATAGGCCTCTGGCAACTCGTCCAGACGAAAGAAGGATGGCATATGCGCTTGTTTCAGCAATTCCTCGGGTGATGTGCCTACCTTTTCTATCACCACACGTGACAGACGGGGCATATCCGGCAGTTCGTCGCGCGTGATGGCATGAAATCCGACCAGCGCATCGGGCGAGTGTTCGGACAACTGCATGGGCTTCACATATGCCATGGAGATCATCTGGGACGGGTGGGCAAAGAAGGTCAGGAACACGTAACCCTGCTGCTCGATATGCAGGCAGATTCCACGATATTCCCGATCTTTCAGCGAGGTTTTCGGCGGAAAGAACTCGCGCGGGGCATAGCCGCGAATAATCGTCGCCTCGTCTTTCCGCGAGATCTTGAACAGCTTTCTCAGGATGGTGCCCTTGCGCGCGGCGCACCACTGCCACATCGCATAAAGGCCATCATCCAAGGCGCCGCCATCATTGAAATAGTCCTGATTGGGTACAGCAAAGCCAATTGCGGACATCCAGGTGCGGTGATGCATCACCTGCGGCCCGGAACTTCTTGCGACCAGCATTTCACTGAACAAATCCTCGTTCAAAGGATCCGTCAGGATACGCGCATCGACCATGAAATAGTCGCAGATCTTCTTCAGGACATGCGGCTTGGGAAAGCTTTCGCCACGCAGATAGCGTTGGAACTGAATGCGACCGATATCAAGATCTGCACAGACCTTGGCCTGAGTTCCGTTAAGCGATGTCAGAAAGCGAAGATTGTTGCCGAAGACCGGCAACACAGAGGTAGACGTGGCGTAACTCGCAGGAGTCGCCCTGTTCACAAACTTTAATAGGCTTTGTTCCAGCAATCCGGTCCGATCATCCCCAGGCGTGAACCCTCAATGATCGCCTCCGTATGTACAATTGATATTAAGTGCTAGTAGCACGAAAAATGGATGCAAGCAAGCCTTGATCCCTGATGGTGCCCCTGCTGCCCGCCATAACGTCACGCCTTTTGCGCAGACTTATTCCACCGCAAGCGCAGAAAAATGCGGCCCTGAACGCAGACGGTCAAGCACACAGCCACAGTGACTGGTCGTGCCGTCAAAGGACGACCAGTCATCCCCCCCTGCCCCAGCACCTGTTGCAAGAGCTTGATCTGAAAGTCGGTTATGACGATCCGGTCACCTTGCTTCGACAAGTGTAATCATCTGTCATGCGCGGCGGCATTTCCGTGACTTTTGATCAAGCGGATATGTGGCCACCGACCAAAGACGTAAACTGATCCTAAGCCGTTACATCACTGCCCGTATGATCCGATCCGCCACGCCGCCTGAAGACCCTTCGCACAACCATGAACAGCGCGGGAATCAGGAACACACCAAACAGGGTGGCCGCAATCATACCGCCCATCACGCCCGAGCCGATAGCGTTCTGCGCGCCCGCCCCGGCACCGGTCGCACGCGCCAGCGGCAGCACGCCC
>JBKEAB010000153.1:0-8946 GCA_047971845.1 Paracoccus sp. (in: a-proteobacteria)
GCGTGGATTTTCGTCGTCAGGCCGCCTTTGGAGCAACCGATGCCGGCAGCTTCAAGCCCCCCTTTTAAGAGGTCGCATCGGCATGCGTCTTGCAGATCGTCGCGTCGACAAGCACGTATTCGAAGTCCGGCTCTGCGCTCAACGCTTTGAAAAGACACTCCCAAACACCTGCCAGCGTCCAGCGCTGGAGCCGCGAATGTGCCGTGCGCCAGTTTCCCAGTTCCGGCGGCAGATCGCGCCAAGGCGATGCCCCGTGCGCCAGCCAAAGGATCGCGTCGACAAAAAGCCGGTTACCGGCGTACGGGCCCCCACGGTCTCCCTGCTTGCCGGGAACCAAAGGTTCGATCCGCGCCCATTGCCTGTCCGTCAAAGTCCGTCTGCTCAAGATTGCCTCCCGTTTTTGATCTTGAATCAAACGGATGGATATCTGGAAAGACCATAAATGCAGACGCCGCCTAAGGCTTGTCCAGCCGGTATCCACCTTCGGGCAAGTTCAATGCGGCCCGCAGTTCGTTCAGTTGCCGGGCGCTTAACGTGATTTCGCTGTAGCGCTCACTGTCGGTTTCGTCCTGACGGATCACGACGCGGTCATCAAAGGCGGTAATGACAACGTCGCCCAGTAACGGGGCCGTGTCAGGTTCGTCAATCAGGGTAATGACCGTGGCGTCGAATTCGTGCTCTATGGTAAACATGACTTCTCCTTAATGATAATTGCGGAACAGGTTTGCCTCGTGCTTAAGGCTTGAGTATTGTTGCTGAAGCCAGATTCCTGAGAGTGCCCATGTTCCTCAAAAAGCTACGTTTTGTTACCTTGTCTGCGTTTGTTGCTGCACTTGTTTCAGCGTGTACGCCGGTTATTGTCTCGGATACGCCGGATGTTTCTGCACCGTCGCAATCTACTGCGGAAGCCACGGTAATGCGACCGTCCAGAACGACACCGCAGTCCCCGCAGGAGGCTGCACGCAATTTTCTGGCGGTAATCCGCAAGATGGAACCGGCGGTCGAACGTGAGTGCCTTGCCCGTCGCCGTTCCAACATCAATTGCGATTATCAGTTTGTTGTCGATGATCGGGCAAATGTCGAACCGAACGCCTTCCAGACTTTGGATAGTGCCGGACGGCCGGTTATCGGGTTTACGGTTTCGCTGATTGCAGAGGCACACAATTCTGATGAACTTGCCTTTGTCGTTGGTCATGAGGCAAGCCACCACATCCTGAACCATCTGGACCGCAAATCGACATCGGCCACGGCAGGAGCAGTCATTCTGGGTGGAATTGCAGCAGCGGCAGGTATCGATCCGACAATGATGGGAACGATTCAGCAGGTCGGGGCCACGGTCGGATCACGGGTCTATTCCAAGGACTGGGAACTTCAAGCTGATTACATGGGAGCAATTGTCACCATGAATGCCGGCTATGACCCGGTCAACGGGGCCGAGTTCTTCCGGCGTATGCCCGATCCCGGAGACCAGATTCTGGGATCGCACCCATCCCGTGCGTCACGGATGGCTCAGGTCAAGAAAGCTGTTGCAGATGTTCGTGCAGGTCGCATGCGATAGAAAAGAACCGGATATGCAGGGATTATCATGATGAGGAGCGTAGACCGATGGCTAGGTCACCCAATGCAATTGATAGTCTGGTTTGCCTCTGCCAAGCATGACTTTTTATTATTCATGGATCCGATCACTGCGGATAGTTTTCGATGGGTTGAAAAGAATTAAAAAACCTATATGACGTTACGTCACAGATGGGAACCAAGGTTGCGAAAGTAACGAATATGCTTCCGGGATTATTGGGAACGGGTTAAAGCTTGTAGGAAATTATTTGAATCATTGATCGGTTTAGTTAAGCGGGAGGTTATAGATGATCGGAGTTGTAATCTGGAGCAGTGAGACCAACGACAAAGCTGTCATCTGGTGCGAAGATCAGGGCCCATTAGCTTATCTGAAAGGCCGGGACAGCTTGCTTGATGAAGCGGAATGGCCGGTTCCCGGAGATTTGTTACGGCTTGAGTGTGAAACTATCGGAAACCTGCGTCAGGCCCATTCTGTCAGTCTGATTGCTCCGAAGGTATGCCCTCAGCTTCCCGGTGCATTACTTGGTAAGACAAACCGTCCGGCGTCCCATTTGCGTGTTATTTCGTGCAGCGAAACACCTTACCTGAGTCAGAACTGCGGAACCGTACAGTCAGCGGGTGACGATTTGCTTCCTCCAGCCATCAATTCCTGATTTGTGCCGGCTATACAGGACAGGTGCAGGGCTTTCAGGCCCCGCGTGCCAAGGCTGCTACTCCTGTACGGGCCTGATCGCTAAGCCCTAATGGTTGCATCAGATCCGCAAAGGCATCCAGCTTTTCCGGGGTTCCGATAATCTCGAAAACAAAGCTGGTCAGTGTCGAATCCACGACATTAACCCGGAAGATTTCAGCGATACGAAGGGCTTCGACGCGCTGATCGCCGGTTCCCACCACCTTGAACAGGCCAAGTTCCCGTTCAATGCTGGGGCCTTCCGCTGTTAGGTCATGAACATCCCTGACCGGTACGATCCGGCCCAGTTGAGCCTTGATTTGTTCAATGACCGCAGGTGTTCCGCTGGTTACGATGGTGATACGAGACAGATGACCTTCGTGGTCGGTTTCCGCCACCGTCAGGCTGTCGATATTGTAACCCCGTCCGGAAAACAGGCCGATGACACGGGCCAGAACGCCGGGTTCGTTCTCAACCAGAACCGCCAGAGTATGACGTTCGATGATCTCCGAATTCGGATCGCGCAAATCATAGGCCGAGTGACTTGAGGCACCCTGCTTGATATTTAGTGCTGCCATTTCCCGGCCTCCTTATACCAGAGCTGCGCCGCCGCTGAACGCCTCTGCTTCGGGCGACAGAAGCATTTCGTTATGCGGCTTGCCCGAGGGAATCATCGGGAAGCAATTTTCGTGTTTTTCAACCAGGACATCCAGAATGAACGGGCCATCATATTCGATCATTTCACGAATTGCGTCGTCCAGTTCAGTCGGATTGGAAACCTGCCGGCCCTTGCAGCCAAAGGCTTCGGCCAGCTTGACAAAATCGGGAAGACTGTCTGACCAGCTGTGACTATAGCGTTCGCCATGCAGAAGTTGTTGCCACTGACGAACCATACCCAGCCGTTCATTATTCAGGATGAATTGCTTGATCGGGGTGCGGAACTGCACGGCAGTGCCCATTTCCTGCATGTTCATCAGCCATGAGGCATCGCCGGCAATATTGATGACCAGCGATTCAGGGTGTGCCACCTGCACACCGATTGAGGCGGGTAAGCCATAACCCATCGTGCCCAGTCCGCCCGATGTCATCCAGCGATTGGGATCTTCGAACCGAAGGAACTGTGCTGCCCACATTTGGTGCTGCCCGACTTCGGTTGCGATATAACGGTCATGACTGGCAGTCAGTGCCTCCAACCGCTGAAGAGCGTTTTGTGGTTTGATGATCTTGTCCGAGTTCTTGTAGGCAAGGCAATTGGCTGCCTTCCATTGTTCGATCTGGACCCACCATTTCTGAACGGCAGCTGAATTGGTCTTGCGACCGCGGGATTTCCAGATTTTCAGCATGTCTTCCAGAACATGCCCGACATCCCCCTGAATCGGGATTTGGACATGGACGATCTTGTTGATGCTGGATGGGTCGATATCAATATGTGCCTTGACCGAGCCGGGGCTGAAATCGGCAACGCGGCCAGTGATACGGTCATCGAAGCGTGCCCCGACGGTAATCATCAGATCACAGCCATGCATGGCAAGGTTGGCCTCATACATGCCATGCATGCCCAGCATGCCCAGCCAGTTCCTGCCGGATGCAGGATAGGCCCCCAGCCCCATCAGGGTCGATGTAACCGGAAAGCCGGTTGCGTCAACCAGTTCCCGCAGAAGTTGGCTGGCCTCGGGGCCGGAGTTGATGACCCCGCCGCCGGTATAGAAAATTGGCCGCTCGGCCTGTTCCATTGCCTCGACCAGCCGGGTGATGGCATCCGGATCACCTTTTTTCTTTGGCTGATATGGACCTGCTTTGACCTGGCGGGGGGAGACATATTCCGCCTCGGCGAATTGAACATCCTTTGGAATATCGATCAGGACCGGTCCCGGACGACCAGAGGTTGCAACGTGGAATGCCTGATGCAGCGTTGGAGCCAGCTTTTCCGTATCCTTAACCAACCAGTTATGTTTGGTGCAGGGACGTGTAATGCCGACAGTATCGGCCTCCTGGAAACCGTCGGTGCCGACAAGGAATGTGGGAACCTGCCCGGACAGGACGATCAGCGGGATGGAATCCAGCAAGGCATCGGTCAGGCCGGTAACGGCATTGGTTGCACCAGGCCCTGATGTGACCAGAACAACGCCAGGTTTGCCAGTCGATCTGGCGTAACCTTCGGCCATGTGCACGGCACCTTGTTCGTGGCGTACAAGGATATGCTTAATGTCGTTTTGCTGAAAAATTTCGTCATAAATTGGGAGAACCGCGCCCCCGGGATAGCCGAATACCGTGTCGACGCCATGATCGCGCAAGGCTTCGACAACCATTTTCGCACCCGTCATTTTTCGGGACATCGGACCCATCCTCATCATGTGATCGCAGTACATCGCAACTGCAACAATTGCAGCACACGGCACGGCATGCCGCGCTGCCACAAATTATGGGTGCTATGCGGCAGGGTCAATGGACAAAATTCATTAAAATGGCGCAAAATATCCATTTCATGAAATAATATTTCGCGCTTTAAGGAAGATTGATACGTGCAACCTGTTCAACCACTGGCTCAACAGCCAGCGGATGGGCCTCATTACAGTGATCGGCCGGATTGCCGATATCCTGCCAGACCCCGCCCTTATAGATTTCCAGTGAATCGAAACGGGATTTGTAATTCATCTTGCGGCTTCCAGGCACCCAGTAGCCCAGATAGACATATGGCAGCCCTGTTTCCCGGGCGAGTGCGACATGATCCAGAATGATATGCGTACCCAGGCTGCGTCCGCTCAGCTGCGGGTCGAAAAAGCTGTAGACTAGGGACAGACCGTCATCAAGCACATCAGTCAGACATACGGCAGCAAGGTCGGGGTCTGGCTGTAATGGGTCAGATTCGTGGGAAGGGCTATCAAACAGGTTCCTGCCGCGATATTCGATGATGCGGGTCCGGACTGGGGTTTCTTCAACCATTGCAGCAAATTCGAAGATATCCATATCCGCCATGCCGCCATCTGCATGGCGATGATCAAGATAGCGGCGGAATAATTCAAACTGTTCTTCGGTGGCCCAGGCGCTACTGGCATGGCGTGTCAGATCGGTGTTACGCCTTGTGATCCGACGCTGTGTGCGGCCGGGGGCGAAGTCCCTGACGCGGATCCGGGCCGACATGCAGGCGACGCAGCTTTCGCAGCTGGGGCGGTACAGGACGTTCTGTGACCGGCGAAAACCCTGACGGGACAGGGCGTTGTTCAGGTCCTGTGCATTGTTTGGATGCAGTGCTGTAAACAGTTTACGTTCGGCACGACCATGCAGATATGGGCATGGCTGTGGTGCCGTCACATAGAACTGAGGGGCGTGCGTTAATGTATGGCGCATCGCCGGGTCCGGTCCTTTGGCCAGTTTGTAGTGGCGGTGTGGCCAGCTTCGCAGATGCGTGCGATCATGAAACCCCGTTTTTCTTTTCCTGAGGAACGGTAGCAACAGATTCCCGTAAGGCCAAGCATTGATCGTGGGACTGGTAAATCCCGTGACAGATTGACGGCGCGGATATGAAGGGCCTAACTCGGATCATGGAATTTGCCCGTCAGATCACCCGCTTGCCGATCCCCGATGATTCTGCCCGTGCGCAGGAGGCACGATCCCTGTTTGCCGGTCTGGATGCAGATGTGCTGGCCCTGCTCGCAGGTACGGCTGGTTGCAGCCCGTATCTGTGGATGCTGATGCAGAAAGAAGCCGAATGGTTGTCCGGTGCATTCAATATGGCTGATAAAGAGCTGATTGCACGGGAAGTTGCCGGGTTTTCTGACCTGGATGCGGATGATCTTGGTCCGGCCTTGCGGCAGGCCAAGCGGCGGGTGGCGCTGCTGGTGGGGCTGGCCGATCTGGGTGGTGTGTGGCAGCTGGAACAGGTGACTGGTGTACTGACCGAGTTTGCGGATCAGGCGACAGATCTTGCACTGCGCGTGCATCTGCGCCGTGAAGCGGACCGGGACAGGCTGCCTGAAACTGATGCTGATTCCGGCGGGATCTTTGCCATGGCCATGGGTAAGATGGGGGCGGGCGAACTGAACTATAGTTCGGACATAGATCTGATCATGCTCTATGATGACGCGGCCTATGATCCGTCCGATCAGCACGAAGCCCGGGCAGCACTGATACGGACAACCCGCAAGATGGCGGCGACTTTGTCGGACAACACGGAACATGGCTATGTCTTTCGTACCGACCTGCGGCTCCGCCCCGATGCTTCGGTAACACCCGTCTGTATATCAGCGTCGGCAGCACTGGCCTATTATGAGGCTGAAGGCAGGACATGGGAGCGCGCGGCTTATATCAAGGCACGACCCTGTGCCGGGAATATCTTTGCTGGAGAACGCTTTCTGGCCGATCTGCGCCCCTTCGTCTGGCGCAGGCATCTGGATTTCGCAGCTATTCAGGATGCCCATGATATGCGTCTGCGAATTCGCGACCATAAACGGCTTGGCGGCCAGCTGACCATTCCCGGCCACAATATGAAGCTTGGGCAAGGGGGGATCCGTGAAATTGAATTCTTCACTCAGACCCGGCAGCTGATTGCAGGGGGGCGTGACCCAGATCTGCGGGCTCGTTGCACAGTTGAAGCGCTTGCCAGTTTGGCTGCCAGGGGCTGGATGCCGGAAGCCATTGCGACAGAGCTGACCGATCATTACCGTCGGCATCGCGACATCGAACACCGGATACAGATGGTACATGATGCGCAGACGCATGAATTACCAAAAGATCACGACGGATTACTGAATATTGCCCGGATGATGGGGGAGGACGATCTCGATTCTTGGTCGGAACATCTGCGTATCCGGCTGGAACGGGTGGAATCGCTGACGGATGCGTTCTTTGCGCCCTCGGATGAGGCTGCCTTGCCGGAATTGTCGGATACCGCACAGGGAATCATCAAACGTTGGGACAACTACGCTGCACTGCGTTCTGATCGTGCGCAGCAGATCTTCCGCCGCATCAAACCTGACCTCCTTGTCCGGATGACGCGCGCGGCTTACCCTGATGAGGCTTTGGCGCGCTTTGATGGGTTCTTGCAGGGCTTGCCTGCTGGTGTGCAGCTGTTTTCACTGTTTGAGGCAAACCCTTCGCTGATTGATCTGATTGTTGATATCTGTGCAACAGCACCGGGGCTTGCGGCTTATCTGGGTCGCCATCCGGATGTCCTTGATGCCGTTCTGGGAGGCAGCTTTTTTGCACCATGGCCTGGCAGGGAGGCATTGTGTCATGATCTGTCGCAACGTCTTGGCCAGCGTATGCAGACCCGGGGTGGTGGGTATGAACGGGCTCTGGATGAAGCCCGGCGTTGGGCACATGAATGGCAGTTCCGGGTTGGGGTACATCACCTGCGTGGACTGTCAGATGCCGCACAGGTCGGTCAAGAATATGCCGATATTGCCGATGCTGCAATTGCGGCGCTGCTACCTCTGGTCGTTGATGAACTTGCCGTGCGTCATGGGCCGCCACCCGGTCGGGGTGCAGTGGTCGTGGGAATGGGATCGCTGGGGGCACGGTGTCTGAATGCGGCGTCTGATCTGGATCTGATTGTCATTTATGATGCGGACGGGGTAGATGAATCGGTCGGTCGCAAGCCGTTGGCTCCGCGGGCATGGTATGCACGTCTGACCCAAACTCTGATTACAGCGCTTTCGGCGCAGACGGCGACAGGCCGGCTTTATGAAGTTGATATGCGGTTGCGTCCCTCTGGCAGGCAAGGGCCGGTTGCGACCTCGGTGCAGTCCTTCTGTGATTATCAGATGACTGAGGCGTGGACATGGGAACATCTGACATTGACCCGTGCCCGGGCTATTGCGGCATGTGGAACGGATGCAACAGCCCTGCTGGATGAGGTGGAAGGCCTCCGGGTCGATATTCTGTCAAAAAGGGGCGGGGATCCGCGTATCATACCTGATCTGGCAGAAATGCGGGCCCGGATATTTGCGGCCAAAGCACCGGATGGTGCATGGGAGGCCAAGGTTGGACACGGACGATTGCAGGATATTGAATTGCTTGCGCAAAGCTTTGCTTTGCGTAGGGCTGATCCTGCCCGCAGTTCCGTGGCCCAGATCCGGGCTGGCGGACGTCATGGTTTATTGCCCAAGAATCAGGCTGAAACCCTGCTGTCTGCGCAACGATTCCTATGGAGGTTACAGGCAGCCGGGCGTTTGATCAGTGAACGGGCGTTGAATATGGATGGTCTGGGGGAAGGAGGGCAGGAGTTTCTGTTTCGGGAAACCGGTTGTTCGGATCTGGCAGAGCTGGAAACGCGGCTGGCCCTGATCATCAGGAATGCGGGTAAAATTATTGATCAGCATCTCGAAACATAATGAACGACTTGCGTGGTTGCCGTGGGCCGGGGGAGCTTTCAGAGGAGCGGGTCCAAATCTACCGGCTGAGCTTTGGGCAAAAGAGGTTCAGCTGGTTTCCCTGTCCTGGATGTTTGATTATACTCTGTGTCCTGTGGGATCCGCGTTTTCCTTGACGCATGATGCCAAGCCGATTCAGATATGAGCATGCGCATTCAGCCCAACTTCCTGTCACCATCAGAACGGAGCGCCCTCATGTCCTGCGCGCTCAGCCATCGCGAGGATCACGGCATCGCGCGGCGTGCGAATGCGATCTTGCTGCTGGATGATGGAAAATCCTGTCAGATGATCGCCGAGTTCCTGTACCTGGACGACGACACCGTCCGCAGC
>JBKEAB010000154.1:0-11144 GCA_047971845.1 Paracoccus sp. (in: a-proteobacteria)
ATCTGCCTGCTGACATCGTCATGGCCGACACTGCCTATGATAGCGATGCCCTGCGCCAGGTCATCTCCGACAAAGGCGCCATCGCGGTGATCCCCAACAATCCGTCGCGGGCGCTGAAATATCCTCTCGATCAAGACCTATACGCCCAAAGACATCTCGTGGAGTGTTGCTTTTCCAAGCTCAAGCAGTTCCGAAGGGTCGCAACACGATACGAGAAGACCGCCAGAAACTACCTCGCTGTCATTACCATCACCGCAATCGTCCTGTGGATCAGGTAAGTGCCACAGAACCTAGCGCCCTACTCGGTGATGACCTTGGTGCGGAAATCAGACCGTAGGGAAAAGTGCGGCACCGCTAGCCTCAGAAGACCACCGTGTCCAAAGCATCTATGTGCACTTCAGACTGTCAAATCTGCTCAGAACGTCTGAAATAGTGAAAAATCGAGGTAGCCTGCAGTGATTTTATTCACAAAACCGCGATAATACTTAGAAAATGCGGATTATTTCCCATATTCAATGCATGGACGCATGACCACGGAACGGCAGCGTCCGGATCACTGTCCCTCGTTCCGCAACTTGCGCCCGTTCTTCTGGACCGGGCGCGTTTTCTATGGAATGCTTCTACTGAGGGGAGGGGAAGCCATGACCGAATCTGATATCATCCGCCGCATCAGAAGTGAAACCCGAACCATTGCCGTGGTTGGGCTTTCTCCCAAGCCAGACCGGCCCAGTTGGGGTGTTGCACGTTTCCTGCAGGCTGAAGGATACCGGATTATTCCCGTCAACCCCGGACATGCCGGGGAACAGATTCTGGGTGAAACCGTCTATGCTGGTCTTGCGTCAATTCCGACGGATGTGAAGGTTGATATGGTTGATATCTTCCGCCGTTCGGACGCTGTTCCGGCAATTGTTGATGAAGCATTGGCATGCCTGCCTGATTTGAAGATTATCTGGATGCAGCTTGGTGTTGAGCATGACGGAGCGGCTGCCAAGGCTGAAAAGGCGGGTAAGATCGTGATTCAGAACCAGTGCCCGAAGATCGAGTTCCCGCGGCTCGGCTAATGGTTTGATCTGCCGGTTTCCGCTTCTGGCGACGAATTCCCCAGCTTTATGCTTGAACAGGAGCGGCTTGCTGCCCATCTTCTGACAGGAGACCCGGTCCGCATCGTGCCAGTTTGGGCGGTGCAATTCCGGGGGCTGAAAAGGAGATATCCATGGATATGGAAAAATTCACGGAGCGGTCGCGTGGACTTGTGCAATCTGCCCAGACCATTGCGATCCGCGAGGAAAACCAGCGGGTCATGCCGGAACATTTGCTCAAGGCACTGATGGATGACGATCAGGGCTTTGCCAGCAATCTTATTGCCAGTTCAGGTGGGGATGCGCAGGCGGTACGTCAGGCTGTTGATCAGGCCGTTGCACAGTTGGCAAAGGTCCAGGGTGGAGATGGGCAGGTTTATGTTGATTCGTCATTGGTCCGGGTCTTGGATGAGGCACAGAAGATGGCTCAGAAGGCCGGGGATCGTTTCGTACCGGCCGAACGTATTCTGACCGCACTGACAATTGCCAAGAGCAATGCCCGTGATGCATTGCAAAAGGGCGGGGTCAGTGCGCAGGCGTTGAACACGGCCATCAATGATATCCGTAAAGGTCGTACTGCTGACAGTGTGGCGGCCGAAGACGGTTATGATGCCCTGTCAAAATATGCCCACAATCTGACCGAAGCCGCGGATGCAGGCAAGATTGACCCGATTATCGGTCGGGATGAGGAAATCCGTCGTGCCATGCAGGTGCTGTCCCGCCGGACCAAGAATAACCCGGTGCTGATTGGGGAACCGGGTGTCGGGAAAACAGCTATTGCTGAAGGTCTCGCCTTGCGTATCGTCAATGGTGATGTACCAGAATCCCTGCGTAACAAGCAGCTTTGGGCGCTTGATATGGGGGCACTGATTGCCGGTGCAAAATATCGTGGTGAATTTGAAGAACGTCTGAAGGCGGTTCTGAAGGAAATCGAATCCGCCGCCGGAGAGGTAATTTTGTTCATTGATGAACTGCATGTCCTTGTCGGTGCCGGCAAGACGGATGGCGCGATGGATGCCGCTAATCTGATCAAGCCTGCGCTTGCCCGGGGCGAACTGCACTGTGTCGGTGCGACGACGCTGGATGAATACCGCAAATATATCGAAAAGGATGCAGCGCTGGCCCGCCGTTTTCAGCCGGTCCTGGTTGAGGAGCCGACGGTTGAAGACACAGTTTCGATCCTGCGGGGTATCAAGGAAAAATATGAACTGCATCATGGGGTACGTATTTCTGATGCAGCGCTTGTTGCCGCAGCTGAGTTGTCGCATCGTTATATTACCGACCGCTTCCTGCCGGATAAGGCGATTGATCTTGTAGATGAGGCTGCATCACGGCTGCGTATGGAAGTTGATTCCAAGCCGGAAGAACTGGATGCGCTTGATCGTCAAATCCTGCAAATGCAGATTGAGGCCGAGGCACTGAAGAAGGAGGATGATGCGGCCAGCAAGGATCGGCTGGACCGGCTGGAAAGGGAACTGGCCGACCTGACCGATAGGTCCAGGGCAATGACGGCCCGCTGGCAGGCGGAGCGTGATAAGCTGGAAGGTTCGCGCAACCTGAAGGAACAGCTTGATCGCGCCCGGGCTGAACTGGATCATGCCAAGCGAGAGGGTAATCTCGGCCGTGCAGGAGAACTGTCATACGGTATTATTCCCGGACTGGAAAAACAGCTGGCCGATTCCGAAGACGACGAAGATGGCGTAATGGTGGAAGAGGCCGTTCGCCCTGAACAGATTGCCGAGGTGGTTGAACGCTGGACAGGCATCCCGACCAGCAAGATGTTGGAGGGCGAACGAGAAAAGCTGCTGAAGATGGAGGAAATCCTTGGTCAGCGGGTTATTGGTCAGGATGAGGCAGTAACTGCCATTTCACGTTCCGTGCGTCGTGCGCGCGCAGGTCTGAATGACGAGAATCGCCCGCTTGGTAGTTTCCTGTTCCTTGGTCCGACTGGGGTTGGCAAAACAGAACTGACCAAAACCATAGCTGAATATATGTTCGATGATGAAAATGCGATGATCCGCATTGATATGTCGGAATATATGGAGAAGCACTCGGTTGCCCGCCTGATTGGTGCACCTCCGGGCTATGTCGGTTATGATGAAGGCGGCGCCCTGACTGAAGCTGTCCGGCGGCGGCCCTATTCCGTGATCCTGTTTGATGAGGTTGAAAAGGCGCATCCCGATGTCTTCAACGTGCTGTTGCAGGTGTTGGACGATGGTCAGCTGACCGATAGTCAGGGCCGTAAGGTCGATTTCAAGAATACACTGATCGTGCTGACATCGAATCTGGGCAGTCAGGCTCTGTCGATATTGCCTGATGATGCCGATTCAACTGAAGCTCGCAAGGATGT
Organism: Paracoccus sp. (in: a-proteobacteria); assembly: GCA_047971845.1. GTDB lineage: Bacteria > Pseudomonadota > Alphaproteobacteria > Rhodobacterales > Rhodobacteraceae > Paracoccus. The sequence goes on from JBKEAB010000154.1 coordinate 3,430, forward strand.
GATGGATGCCGTACGCGCCCATTTCCGTCCCGAATTCCTGAATCGTCTTGATGAGATCATTATTTTCCGTCGCCTGACGCGTGAGAATATGGACGATATTGTGCGCATTCAATTGTACCGGCTGGAGCAACGGCTCAACATGCGCAAGATTGCTCTGGATCTGGATGAAAAGGCAATGAACTGGCTGGCGGATGAAGGTTATGATCCGGTCTTCGGTGCCCGCCCCCTGAAGCGTGTCATACAGCGTGCATTACAGGATCCGCTGGCTGAAATGTTGCTTTCGGGCGAAATCCTTGACGGCCAGACGGTACATGCCAGTGCCAATGAGAACGGCCTGCTTGTCGGGGATCATGTCGGCTCTGCCGTGCATAAGCTGGGGGCCGTTGGCGAGGATCCAAAGGACGCCACGATCCATTGATCTGTATGATATGGGCCCCCGCCACATGCGGTGGGGGCCTGTTTCTCATTCATCCGGCAAACGTGATTGTGAGTTGGTCAATGTTCTTCGAGGGCGCATATTTGAACATAATCGTTCACATGGAGTCCCTGATGAAATCTGGCTGGTCTGACGTTACCCCTGAATCTATCTGGTTAAACCGGCGCAGTTTCATGACTGGTACCGCTGCACTTTTATCTGCGACACCGGCCTTTGCGTTAAGCGGCAGGTCTTCGGTTCTTTCAACCGATGAGAAGCCAAACAGTTTTGAAGAAATTACCAATTATAACAATTTCTATGAATTTGGATTTGGCAAGGAGGATCCGGCGCGGAATGCCGGAAGGCTGACAACGGATCCCTGGTCGGTTGAGATTGGTGGGATGGTTGATCGCCCCGGCAGCTATGGCATTGAAGATCTGGCCCCGGAAAATGAGTTGGAAGAGCGGATCTACCGGTTGCGCTGTGTAGAAGCCTGGTCAATGGTCATCCCTTGGCTTGGCGTGCCGCTGGCTTCGGTCCTGAACAAGGCGGGCATTGGTACCGGGGCAAAATATGTTGCCTTTGAAACCCTGCTTCGTCCTGAGGAAATGACCGCGCAACGTGGCGGGGGGATGGACTGGCCATATCGGGAAGGGCTGCGGCTTGACGAGGCCACGCATCCGCTGACGATTCTGGCGACAGGGCTTTATGACAAGCCGATGCCGAACCAGAACGGGGCTCCGATTCGTCTGGTCGTACCCTGGAAATATGGTTTCAAATCCATCAAGTCGGTTGTGAAGATTACTCTGACTGACAAGCGGCCCGAAACCAGTTGGTCAACATTGCAGCCACGGGAATATGGCTTTTATGCCAATGTGAACCCGCAGGTTGATCACCCCCGCTGGAGTCAGGCAACTGAACGCCGGATCGGTGGTGGCCTGTTGGGCGGTCGTGAGGAAACCCTGATATTCAACGGCTATGCCGATCAGGTGGCCAGCCTGTATTCCGGTATGGATCTGGCCAGGAACTACTGATGCAGGCGCTCAATGTTTTTCTGCGGCGAACCCCGGAATGGGCGGTCTGGGTTGCTGGAGTAGTGCCCCTTGCCCTGCTGGCTCATGATACTCTGAACAATGGGCTTAGCATTGATCCCGTGCGGGAGATTGAACATCGTCTTGGTCGTACGGCACTGTATTTCCTGATCGGGACATTGGCTATTACGCCATTGCGCAAACTGACCCGGATCAATGCAACTCACCTGCGCCGGGCACTCGGATTGCTTGCTTTCAGTTATGCCGCCCTGCATCTGTCGGCCTGGGTTGCTTTTGATATGGGACTGCTCTGGGGTCAGATGTTGCGTGATGTGATCAAGCGGCCCTACTTGTTGTTCGGAATGGTTTCATTTCTGATTCTGCTTGTGCTGGCTGTGACATCAAATCGGTTTTCAATCCGAAAGCTGGGTAAAAACTGGCGAAAGATTCACCGACTGGTTTATCCGGCAACGATCCTGTCTGGCCTGCACTGGCTTTGGGCGCTGAAACTGTGGACTTTCTGGCCGCTGTTTTGTGGTGCAGTAATTTTGCTGCTGCTATTCCTGCGTTTTCCGTTCCTCCGTCCACAGCGCATAGTCATTGGCGGCAAGGATCATCCAGAACTTCGACCGGCTGCCAGTCGAACAGGGCCATGACCGGCTGCGGGTCAGAAAGTTTACCAATACCGCAGACAGCCTATAGTCAAGTGCTACGGCCAGTACGATAAAGGATACCGAATCCAGCATCGCGATGCCCGGCCGCTGGATTGCCAATACGATAAGTCCCGCTGCAAACGTTAAAACCGCATCAAGATCATGTTTGGCAGACGCAAGGACTGACGACGGGTCACCCCCGACGCGACAGGCTTGGATGGCGCTATACCCTCGTATCGGCATTCTCCACAGATCAGGGTGATATCGCAGGCAAACCATATATCAAACGCCGGAGTTGTTTATCAGAAAACTCAGAAACTAATGCGAGTTGTTTGCTGCAGCGCAACGAACGTGCCCTTCGAAAGGCGCATGGTCTGTCCGACCCGACTGACGGGTCTGCTTCAACAAGCAAAAGGACCAGCTCATGACTGAGTTTCCCATTACCCGCCGCACGATCCTTGCCGGTGCTGCCGTCGCTGGGGCAATGACCCAGATGCGTGCGGCAACTGCTCAGGCTCAGGAAGTGCTGACACCCGCATCGGCTACTGATATTGACGCCTTACCGCGCCAGAAAGTCAAACTGGTAGACCCGCCTTTCGTACATCCGCACGAACAAGTCGCAACCGGCGGGCCAAAGGTCATCGAATTCGAAATGGAAATTATCGAAAAGAAGATTACGCTCGATGAGTCTGGCGCTGAAACCTGGGCCTTTACCTTCAATGGTACCGTACCCGGTCCGTTAATGATGGTACACGAAGGCGATTATGTTGAGTTGACGTTAATTAACCCGGAGAGCAATGAACTGTTACATAACATTGACTTCCACAGCTCAACCGGTGCGCTTGGCGGTGGCGGGTTGACGCAGGTCAGTCCGGGCGAAAAGTGTATCCTGCGGTGGAAGGCCACTAAACCGGGTGTGTTTGTCTATCATTGTGCGCCGCCGGGCATGGTGGCCTGGCATGTCGTGGCGGGAATGAACGGTGCTATCATGGTTCTGCCGCGCGATGGCCTGAAAGATCGGGATGGCCAGGCCCTGACCTATGACAAGGTCTATTATATCGGAGAGCAGGATTTCTATGTTCCGCGCGATGAGAATGGCGACTGGAAAACCTATGATAGTCCCGGTGAAAGCTATGAAGATGTGCTGGAAGTCATGCGGACTCTGACGCCCACTCATGTCGCCTTCAATGGTGCGGCAGGGGCTCTCATGGGTGATAATGCGATGACTGCCAAGGTTGGTGAGACAGTTGCTTTCATTCATAGTCAGGCCAACCGCGATACCCGTCCGCATCTGATCGGTGGGCATGGGGACTATGTCTGGGCAACCGGCAAGTTCAACAATCCACCGGAAATCGGGCTGGAAACCTGGTTCATACCGGGCGGTGCCGCAGGGTTGATGATCTATACGTTCGAACAGCCCGGTGTTTACGCCTATGTCAATCATAACCTGATTGAAGCGTTTGAGCTGGGTGCAGCTGCCCATGTAGTTGTCGAGGGCGACTGGAACGATGATCTGATGAAGCAGGTCCTTGCACCAACGGCAATCTGACCCTGAGGCCGCTCGGTCCCTATCAGGAACGGGCGGTCTTTATTTCATGGAGGACAACATGCGAAAATCAGTCCTGTTGCCTGTAACCATCATACTGGGTGTGGCCGGATTTTCGTTTCTGTCCATTCAGGATAATGCAGGGCAGCTTGATGATCCCGAACTGGTCCTTCTCACACCTGAACCATTCGAACATCGCGCTGATGGTGACTGGCAGCGCGATGGCCGTCCGGTTGATGCACCGATAGTAACTGTTGCTATCCCTGCACCGGTAGAAATCATGGCTATGCCTGTTTCTGTCAGACAATGGCTGAAATGCGTTAAAGCCGGTGCCTGCATGCTTCCCGGCGAGATGTCCGACACCAACAATCCCGATCTGCCGGTAACTGGTGTTAGCTGGCTTGACGCCACCGCCTATGCGGCTTGGCTTTCAGATAAAACCGGTAAGAGCTGGCGCTTACCCAGTGATATAGAATGGGCCTATGCTGCTGGCGAGCTATTTCGTGATGATGCAATCGGCGTTCAGGATGATCCGAACAACCCGGCCACACGCTGGCTTGCAGAATATGCGGTACAATCAGCCCGTGAGCGTGATCTTGACCGGGAAATCCGCCCTGTTGGCAGCCTGAATGTCAACATGCAAGGCGTCCGGGATATCGGCGGTGCGGTCTGGGAATGGACCTCGACCTGCCTGCGTCGGGTGGAAACCGATACCCGGGGCCTCATTCTTCATGAGAATGAAACCTGTGGTATCTACATCGCCGAAGGCCTGCACCGCGCTGCCATTATTGATTTCGTACGCGATCCGAAATCGGGGGGGTGTTCAGTTGGTGTTCCACCAGCAAATCTGGGGTTCCGACTGGTCCGGGAAGTTGGTTGACCTGTTAAACGTAAAAATGACGCAGTGTTCTTCTGCATCGTTGCCGTTACCATAGCCATGATTGCGCGATGAAGCGTTTCAGAGCGGGGCATGGCATGGCAGTCGATATTTCAATCCTGCAAAACATGCCTCTGTTTCATTACATGAGGCCCAAAGACCTTACGGAACTGCTGGCCCATGCACATTTACATCGGGTGACAAAGGGTAAAACTGTTTTTGAGCAGGGGGATAAAGCCACTACCTTTTATCTGTTGCTGCATGGACGTCTGAAAGTTACGCAAGTCACGCCCGAAGGTCAGCAAGTGATGATGCGCATCATTCATCCTGGTGATCTTTTTGGCTTTGCCCGTGCTCTGGCGCGGAGCGATTATCCCGCCACTTCATACGCAGCTGTCGAATCCCTTGTAATAGGCTGGCCCATGGCTGACTGGGATGCTGTTGTGGCCAAAAATCCTTATCTGGCGATTAACGCCATGCAGACCATTGGTGAACACCTTGATGAAGCTCATACGCGGTTGCGCGAAATGTCTACCGAAGAGGTCGAGCGCCGTGTTGCTCATGTCGTGTTGCGGCTCATGGAAAAAGCAGGGACAACTGATGAACACGGTACACGCATTGACTTTCCCATTACCCGTCAGGACATTGCCGAAATGACCGGAACCACGCTGTACACCGTTTCACGCCTGCTCTCATCCTGGGAGTCCCAAGGGCTTATCGAGGGCGGCCGCCAGAAACTAACCGTCCGGGACGCAGCCGCCATAGCGCACATCGCCGATCCAAGCAATTAAACAAACTGCCCCTTTCCGGTTTGCACCTGCCTACCAGCAGGACTTTCTTTCATAATCTTTCATTGGGCCCTTTCTGCGAATAGGACTAATACAGGTGCTTGAGCCTAGGCTCCAGACCCATTGATTTTGCGCCTTTGTCGTGATTCAGGCTCTGCAAGGAGATCTGATCGATGAGCAATCTTTACTGGCTGACCGACGCCCAGATGGTGCGCCTGAAGCCCTTCTTCCCGAAGTCGCACGGTTAACCTCGCGTTGATGACCGGCGTGTTCTGAGTGGAATAATTTTTATCAATCGCAATGGGTTGCGATGGTGCGATGCGCCGCAAGAATACGGCCCGGCAAAGACGCTCTACAACCGCTGGAAACGTTGGAGCGAGAACGGTGTCTTCGCCCGCATCCTGATGGGCCTGGCTGCCGAGGGCGCCGAACACAAGACGATTATGATCGACGCGACTTATCTGAAAGCCCACCGCGCGGCCTCCAGCCGGGCGGTGAAAAAGGGGGGCGATCCCGCCGGCCGGACCAAGGGCGGCATGAACACCAAGCTGCAGGCCGCCTGATCAGCTTCTACATCTCGGCCGGACAGGTCAGCGACGACATCGGGGCGGCGGCGCTTCTGAGCAGCCTGCCGAAGGCGGATTGGCTGCTGGCGGATCGGGGCTATGATCCCGACTGGTTCAGAGAAGCTTTGAAAGACAAAGGGATACGCGCTTGCATCCCCGGCCGAAAGTCACCCAAGAAGGCGATCAAATACGACAAGCGCCGATACAAGCGCCGCAACCGCATCAAGATCATGTTCGGACGCCTCAAGGATTGGAGGCGCGTAGCAACCCGATACGACAGATGCCCCGAAACCTTCTTCTCAGCCATCGCTCTCGCCGCAACCGTCCTCTTCTGACTATGAAAAAGAATGAGTCTGGAGCCTAATGTTCGATCCGCCCACTCCACGGATGATTGTCAGGATCTGCGGCCTCCGCTTTCCCTGCAAAAGCATCCGCGTTGCTATGGCCTGCCGTTCTGGCATCATCACCAGCGGGCAACCTGCAGAAGATCCGCGAGCCCTGCCAACCATTGGTATTTGATCGCTGTGCAGGCACGAAATCGGCTTGAAGACGCCCCACCGAAAAGGTAACTAGATTGGTATTGCGGGTGTAGCTCAATGGTAGAGCATTTGCTTCCCAAGCAAGTGACGAGGGTTCGATTCCCTTCACCCGCTCCACTGCACTCCATGTTCTGGACTATTTTTCAGTAACTTCGGTGTCTTGTGTTCTCTTCCGGTGCATATTGAAGCACACGCGAGGCATATATGGGGCTTGTTTTTAAGTGCGTTGAGAAAACCAGGGCAGGGTCCTTCCAGTATCACAGGCGCGTCCCAAAGAGCGTGGCTGGAGTCATCACCAAGCGTGAGTTCAAGCGAAAGTTGGGGGAGACTGAGAGGGAAGCCCTGCGCGTCTGGCCCCAATATCATGCACAGGTTGAGGGTGAGATAGCACTGGTGCAGCGGCAGGCTGACAGGCCGGATACGGAGGCCTGCGCCTACCGAGACGCCTCTGCCCGGGTGCGGATCATCATAGGGTCTTTGGTCGAAACTGCGCTGTAGATGGTGCTCGGCGAGCCTTTTGACTCCCCAAGAACTATCCGCCCGCTAATTACGGCGGCCAGTTCAGCCGCGTTCGCCGTGGTGCCCATCGCGCAGCCCCCTATCGTCAAGGGGTCTTTGAGGGTCGTACCGTCCGAGGCTAACAACCGCGCGGCCGAAGTGATTGCCTTTGCACGCGCAGGTAATGCGTTGTCGCGTCAATATCTGGTATTCGCATCAACGCATCCGCCATTGTGCCCGAACCAATGGCGTATTAATGGCTCACTGTAGAACTTCTAATTCGTCGTGCGGTAGCAGGCAGGGTCGGGCTTGCTCGTGCAAGCCTCTTAACTTCAGTGTTTTTACAAACCGAATCCTTCAAAGGTCGAACGCTACGACAATGTCCAATAGCTGTAGCCGCAGATCTCGGCAAAGCCCAACCGGTCATACAGCATTCGCGCGCCGGTATTGGCCCGACTGACAGCCAATCCCAGACGCGGCGCGCCGTTCTGCAGCCCCCATTCCGCCGCTTTGCGCACCAGCCAACCGGCCAGACCCCGGCGTCGGAAGGCCGGCGCGATCTCGATGGCATGGATCATTGCCACCGGGCCATCGGCAGCAACGAAAGCGGTCCCGGCCGCACGATCGTCGATCAGTGCCAGCAGAGCGGTCCGGGGCAGTGAGATCCGGTCCATGACCGCCTGCAGCGCCGGACCGATATTTCCTGCCGCCCAAAGATCTCGCTGGATCGCCAGCGGCGGCCAAATGGCAAAAGCGGTCATTTCGGGCGCGGCGGGATCGGCAAGCGCCTTGCAATCGGCCA
>JBKEAB010000155.1:0-18966 GCA_047971845.1 Paracoccus sp. (in: a-proteobacteria)
AAGCGTTGAAAGACAAGGGGATACGAGTATGCATCCCCGGCCGAAAGTCCCGCAAGAAGGCGGTCAAATACGACAAACGGCGCTACAAACGCCGCAATCGCATCGAGATCATGTTCGGGCGCCTCAAGGACTGGCGCCGCGTTGCAACCCGATACGACCGATGTCCCGAGACCTTCTTTTCCGCCATCCTCCTCGCTGCAACCGTCATCTTCTGGCTATAACCAAGAACAAGTCCTGACCCTAGATCCTGAAGAAGACGAAGTAAGGATCCTCCCTGGTCTTGCCTTTCGGACAGCGCCATCTTGCATCCTAACTTGGCATCACACCCGAAAGCCTGTCACGAACCCTGCGGTCCCTGGAAACCGACGGCGTCAAGGTGGATGGAGCACAGATCACCATTACCGACCATACCCGCCTGCACAGCATAGCCAAAATGGAAGAACTTATGGATTTATCCTGAAATGCGCTGCAACATAATTACACCGGGAAACGATAATTCATACTAAAACCCATAGGTATACAAATAAGTACAGATAAAAAATCAGAATATCCAGGCATTACCTGACCTCACGCCCCTTATCACCACCAACAGCCATAACAGAACGATCAGCATTATCCATAGAAGATCCTGGCATTTTAAATATCAGCAATCATTTATCTCAGGCACATAAATATAGGGAAATTACTTATTTTGGGTTAATTTCAGACAAGCATGACGTTTTCACACCTCATGAACGGGTCCATAGCCACCTGCCTGCATTTCCCCGACACTCTCTGTGATATGGTTTTCCACAGCAGGCAGCAGACACACCAACAAGGCAAGCCCCCTTTGATTTAGCGGTTGCACACAGGCGATCCAATCAATAACCAACTCAAACAATCGGGATACGAAGCAAGCCGCAGCCACGCATCTCTCAACATCCACGAGGGAATAATGTTGCATAAACGCCTTCTTCCGCTGGCGGGGGTGTCCACCCTTGCCATGATTACCGCCGCCTGGGGTCAGGATACCATCATACTGGATCCGCTCACGCTGATCGCCGATGGAGAAGAGAACATCGAATCTACTGGCGGTGCCGTCGTCACCACCGAAGATGTCGAGGCCCTTCAGCCAGCCGATGTATCCGAACTCTTTGCGCATGAATCGGCCGTTACCACATCCGGTGGTGCCGGACCATCAAAACGGATCTATGTCCTTGGCGTAGAGCAGTCCAAACTGGCCGTTTCCGTGGATGGCGTACCACAGGGCCCCACCAGTTGGCACCATACCGGATCCAATGTCATTGATCCGGCCTTTATCCGTTCGGTTGAGGTCGAGGCTGGGGCCGCTGCCGCCGATGCAGGATTTGCCGCTGCCGCGGGGGCTGTCCGCTATGAAACCGTAGGGGCCAAGGATCTGCTGGAAGATGGCCAAGCCACGGGTGGACGGATTTCGCTATCCTATGGTGATAACGGCCGCGGCGTTTCAGGCAGCATTGCAGGATACGGCATATATGGTAATCTTGATTGGTTTATCATGCTGCACGGCCAGAATGGCGACAACTATACTGCCGGCAATGGTCGCGAAATGCCGGGAACCGAACCTGCGGCCCGGGGTGGTTTGTTGAAACTGGGTTACGAGGCTGGCGAAGGGCGCATTGAGCTGGCCTATGACCGCTCACAGGATGATGCTGACCGCGTCATCAAGATGAACATGGACCTCAATCACGATACTTCAGTCTATCCACTGAAAGTGGACAGTGAAACACTGAGCCTGACCTACACCACACTGTCTCCGAGCGGGATCTGGGACCCTCTGGCAAGATTATATATCGGATCAAGCGATTACTGGCGGCCCAACTATATCGAAGGCGATCTGATCACCTCAGATGGCAGCATCCGTCCGAATGGCGACATGGTACTGGATCGCGATACTTTCGGCGGTGTGATCCAGAATACATTCACAGTCACGCAGGGCACCATTACCACCGGAGTCGATTTTTCGGATAATGATTACAGTATCGACAATTATGGAGATCACTCATCAGCTCCGGGACCGGAGTGGAACATGTCAACCTTCCAGGTCGGTGCCTTTGCACAGGGGCGGTTCGAATTTGCCAACGGATTCGACCTGTCCACAGGGCTGCGTTATGATCATCATCGCCTGACGGACTGGAACAGCGAACGCTTCACAGGATCAGGAGCAAGCGCCAATGCCACCCTGTCCTATCGCATCAATGACATGTTCGAGATCTTCGCCGGGGCATCGCATACTTGGATGGGCTACGATGTTGGTGAATACGGGCTTCTGCACGCACGCAATCCAGCCTTCATGACCGATCCGGATTATGAACCGGCCACAGCACAAAACTACAAGATCGGCCTGAATGCAAACGGAGCGAACTGGCGTGGCGGTATTACCTTCTTCGACACCAGGCTCGACGAGTTGGCAAGCTATGATAGCGAAGCCGGTATACTGACCAATAGCAGGGAGGGCCACAGCAAAGGCTTCACCCTCAATGCAAGCTATGACTGGGATAATGGCCGGGTCGGCGCAACTTATACCAAGGCAGATGTAACGGTTGACGGCGATTTTATTCTGCCTGTTGGCGGAAGCTTCATGCCGGTTTCTGACATGGCAACGCTTTATATTGATCAGGCATTGCCGCAATATGACCTGAAACTGGGGGCAACGCTGGAATGGGCCGGAGAACTGTCCGACGGAGCGATGACGGCTGCCGGCTTTGCCGATCACGACAGTTATGCAGTCATCAACACCTATGCAGAATGGTCCCCCGCGCAGCTGAACGGTACCAGATTGCGGTTGGGTATCGATAACCTCTTTGATGAGACATATTATGAACGCTCAAGCTATGTCGAACGGACTATAGAAGACCGCGACATTTACATCCAGCCGGCCTACGCCCCGGGCCGGACCATCACAATCGGCATTTCAAAATCGTTCTGATCTGTCTGACCAGACGCCATGATACCGGAACGGGCGCATAAATAATCCCTTTGCGCCCGTTTCATGCCTGATTTCGAAGGTTCTCCAAACCCAATCCTACACGACAATGAAAGCAAAGCCGTTTGGCCCCAGAACCAGCTCACGCTCTTTCAGGGTCGCCCCGATTGACGGGCCAGCCATCTTCGCTTCCTGACAAGGCGGCAAATTCGTCGTGACGTTTTCCTTGCCCAGATTGAAGGCGCAGAGCAATCCGCCGCGCTGAAACATCAGAACCGGATCGGCACGTTTGAAGAACTTGACCGCTTCCCGCCCGTTCAGTTCAGCCCGTTCCGAACGGAATTCGAGCATTCGTCGGTAGAAATGCAGAACCGAGTTTACATCAGATTCCTGTGCAGCTGCATTGCGGGCAAGTTGCGGTGCCTTGACCGGCAACCACGGTGTACCGGTCGTAAACCCACCGCCGGTATTGCTGTTTGCATCCCAGACCATGGGCGTACGGCAGCCATCCCTCCCTTTGTAATCGGGCCAGAAACGGATACCCGGCGGATCGGTCAGTTCATGAAACTCCAGATCCGTTTCAGTCTGTCCCAATTCCTCACCCTGATAGATACAGACCGATCCCGGGAAGGATAACAGCATTGCCGCAGACAGTTTCGCCAGACTGTCCTGATCCCCCCCCCATTTTTCCCATCGGGTCAGATGCCGGATCACATCATGGTTGGAAAAAGCCCAAGTCGGCCAGCCATCAGGAGCCTTTCTGAAAAAGGTTTCAATCTTGCTGCGGAAATGCCTGGGGGTAAACTCCGGTCCAAGCATGTCAAAGCTATAAGCCTGATGCAGATGGTTCTGACCTGAAGTGTATTCGGCCATAATCTCGACCGCACGGGTCGAATCGCCGACCTCACCCACCATCGCCGCACCATATTCATCCGTCAGCGCCCTCAGCCGGGCAAGAAATTCCAGATTTTCCGGCCGGGTTTTCGAATAACGATGAAGCTGCATTTCATAAGGATTGACCTGCGGCTCCCCCCGCCTCGGCGGATTATTGCGCAATCTGCTGTCGTGAACATAGAAATTCACCGTATCCAGACGGAATCCATCCACTCCCCGGTCCAGCCAGAAACGTACGGATTCCAGCAACCAGTCCTGAACCTCCTTGTTGTGGAAGTTGAAATCGGGCTGAGAGGTCAGGAAATTATGCAGGTAATATTGCTTGCGATGCCCATCCCATTCCCAGGCTGACCCACCAAAGACAGAGGCCCAGTTATTGGGCGCAGTTCCATCAGGTTTCGCATCCGCCCAGACATACCAATCCGACTTCGGATTATCCCTGCCCTTGCGGCTTTCAACGAAGAAAGAATGTTGACCCGAAGAATGACTAAGAACTTGATCTATAATGATTTTCAGGCCGAATTCATGTACCTTCGCAACCAGTTTATCAAAGTCTTTCAGCGTCCCGAAAAGTGGGTCGATATCGGTATAATCCGACACGTCATATCCCATGTCCGCCATGGGGGAGCGAAACACCGGCGACAGCCAGACCGCATCCACCCCGAGGCTTGCGATGTGACGCAACCTTTCGGTGATCCCCTTCAGATCACCGATCCCGTCACCATTGCTGTCCTGAAACGATCGAGGATAGACTTGATAGGTTACCGAACCCCGCCACCAGTCATTTGTCATAGTTCCTCCTTGCCACATATCACGGCATTGAACCCTGCATCACGCCACCGTAATGTTCCCGCTAACATCAGTACAGAACCATACGGAACACCATAATGACACAGCCAGCGACGAGCGCCAGCCCGAAGGACCTCGCCCAGTCGATACAGGATCACCTGACCTATTCCATCGGCAAGGATGCGGCCCACGCGTCGTTACTGGACTGGCGGATGGCGCTGTCCCTTGCCGTGCGCGACCGGATTGTGGAGCCGTGGTTTGCATCCACCCGCGCAATCTATGGCGGGCATCTCAAGCGTGTACATTACCTGTCGATGGAATTTCTGATTGGCCGCCTTCTGGAAGATTCCATAGTCAATCTGGGCCTCGATAACACAGCCCGCGAGGCTTTACGCAGTTTTGGCGTCGATTATGACGAGGTCATTCATGACGAACCGGAAGCCGCGCTCGGGAATGGTGGTCTTGGCCGGCTGGCGGCATGCTACATGGAATCGATGGCTACAGTCGGCTGCCCAGCCTACGGTTATGGATTGCGTTATGAACATGGTCTTTTTCGTCAGCGTTTCGACCATGGACGGCAGGTGGAAACCGCAGACAGCTGGCTCAAGGCACGCAATCCCTGGGAATTCGAACGCCCCGAAGCCGCCTATGAAATCGGATTTGGCGGCTGGATCGAAGGGGATGGAGCAAAAAAAATCTGGCATCCTGAAGAAAGCGTCATCGCCGCTGCTTATGATACACCGGTCATCGGCTGGCGGGGACGCTGGGCCAACACCCTACGCCTCTGGTCGGGGAAGCCGGTTGCGGAATTTGACCTCGAACGCTTCAACCGGGGCGAATATGTGGCAGCAGGTGCAGCAGAATCGCTGGCCCGGACCATTTCGCGCGTGCTGTATCCCGACGATTCAACCGAAGTGGGCAAGGAACTGCGCCTCAAGCAGGAATATTTCTTCACGGCGGCATCAGTGCGCGACATCATGCGCCGTTTTACCTCATCAGGTGAGGCAATATCGAAACTGCCCGAACGGGTCGCAATTCAGATGAACGATACTCATCCCGCAATTGCAGGGGCCGAACTGGTACGGGTCCTGATTGACGAATTCGGGCAGGAATTCGACAGTGCGGCCGATATGGCGGTGCGGGTCCTGAACTATACCAACCACACCCTATTGCCTGAAGCACTGGAATGCTGGTCCGAAGGACTGTTCCGCAAGATTCTGCCCCGCCATATGGACCTGATCGAACGGATCGACGATCATCACAAACGCCGTCACACCACCCGCCCGTGGGAGCTGTCCGCCATCCACCATGGGCAGGTGCAGATGGGCAATCTGGCCTTCATGCAATCAGGCCATGTCAATGGTGTCTCGGCATTGCATACCGAGTTGATGAAGGACACAGTTTTTCATGATCTACACCGGCTGCACCCGGAACGGATCGTTAATATTACCAATGGTGTAACCCCACGCCGCTGGCTTTATTCAGCAAACCCGGCCCTGTCGGGCCTGATCACGGACAGCCTCGGCAATGACGACTGGGTTGATCATCTGGACCGGCTTACCGGTCTGGAACCACATATCGCCTATGACGGCTGGCTGGAGCGCTATGCCAGTGCCAAGCGTGAAAACAAGATCGCTCTCTCCAACTGGATGCGCGAAACACTTGGGATCACGCCCGATCCGGATGCCTTGTTTGACGTACAGATCAAACGCATCCACGAATATAAACGCCAGCTTCTGAATGTACTGGAAACTATCGTCCGCTGGGACGAAATCCGCCAGGACCCGGATGCCGAATGGCAACCCCGCGTGAAGATCTTCGGCGGCAAGGCAGCACCCGGCTACGCTGTCGCCAAGGAAATAATACATCTTATCAACGATGTGTCTGAAATTATTAATAACGATCCGGCCATGCGGGGGCGTCTGATGGTCGCTTACCCTGCCAATTATAACGTTTCAATGGCCGTGCGCCTGATCCCTGCTGCCGATCTGTCAGAACAGATTTCCACCGCAGGCAAGGAGGCTTCCGGAACCGGTAACATGAAGCTTTCCCTGAATGGTGCGCTGACCATCGGCACCCTCGACGGTGCCAATGTCGAGATCCGCGACCATGTCGGAGCAGAGAACTTCTTTCTATTTGGCATGACCACCGAAGAGGTCGAACAGCGCCGTGCCCTGCCCGATCATGCCCGCAGAGCCATTGCCGGTTCACCGGCATTGTCCCGCGCCATCGGACTGATTGCGACAGGGACATTCGGCGGAGATCCGGCACGTTACGGACGTCTGGTCGATATCCTGACCAACTGGGACACCTATCTCGTCTGCTCCGACTTTGACGATTACCGGTCGACTCAGAAACGTATTGATGCCTCTTATGGGAACAAGATGCAGTGGAATCGTATGGCAGCACTGAATACAGCGCGAATGGGTTGGTTCTCGTCAGATCGGTCGGTCCGCGATTACATGGATCGGATCTGGAAGGTGGAGGCACGTGATGAGTACACAGGACAGTAATCCGGAATACCGGCAGATACATGAGACTGACACAGGGTTTGAGCTGCGGATCGCCCCGGATCATGCCCGCGCCCTGTCAGAAGGGCGGGAGGCCGATCCCTTTGCCATTCTGGGTCCCCATTCCATCGCAGGCGGCTGGCGCGTCGTGGCCCTGGACCATGGCGCAACCGAGATGTCGATTGCTACAATCGAAGGCATCTTCCCCATGCGTCCGGTCGATGATGCATCGGGCCTCTTTGCTGGCTTCCTGCCCGAGCCAACGCCTTATCTGCTGCGTGGTGCAGATGGTAAAAGCAGCTGGGAATATGAAGACCCCTATCGCTTCGGCCCGGTTCTGGGGCAGATTGATGAATACCTGATCGGTGAAGGAACGCATCACCAGCTTTGGAAGGTGCTTGGCGCACATATCATCTGTCATCAGGGCGTTTCGGGAACACATTTCGCCGTCTGGGCACCAAATGCGCGTCGTGTGGCCGTTCTGGGTGCCTTCAACAACTGGGATGCCCGCCGTCACGGCATGCGCCGACGTGGATCAACCGGGGTCTGGGAAATCTTCATTCCCGGTATCGGCGATGGAGCAGCCTATAAATTTGCCATTACCGGAGCTCATGGCGAGCCACTGCCCCAAAAGGCGGATCCTGTTGGTTTCGGATCAGAACACCCACCGGCAACGGCATCAGTTGTCCGGCAGATGGACGATTTCAGCTGGCTGGATTCTGCATGGATGGACAGCCGGGCCGAAGCACAGGATATTTCCGCACCAATTTCAATCTATGAAGTCCATCTTGGCAGCTGGCGTCGCGTGACCGAGGATGACAACCGGCCATTATCCTATCTGGAACATGCACATGACCTGATCCCCTATGCCGTGGAAATGGGTTTCACCCACCTGGAACTGTTGCCGGTTTCGGAGTTTCCCTTTGATGGCTCCTGGGGCTATCAACCGGTCGGTCTTTATGCCCCAACCATCCGTTTCGGCACGCCGAACGAATTCCGTGCCCTGATCCAAACTGCGCACGAAGCCGGAATCGGTATCCTGCTGGATTGGGTGCCAGGCCATTTCCCGTCCGACACGCACGGACTTGCACGCTTTGACGGCACGGCGCTTTATGAACATGCCGATCCACGCGAAGGTTTCCATCAGGACTGGAACACCCTGATCTATAATTACGGCCGGCGTGAGGTATCCAACTATCTGACGGCCAATGCCCTTTACTGGTTGCAGGAATACCATATCGACGGGTTGCGTGTGGATGCAGTCGCCTCGATGCTCTATCGCGACTAT
This sequence comes from Paracoccus sp. (in: a-proteobacteria), assembly GCA_047971845.1. Lineage (GTDB taxonomy): Bacteria > Pseudomonadota > Alphaproteobacteria > Rhodobacterales > Rhodobacteraceae > Paracoccus. The sequence goes on from JBKEAB010000155.1 coordinate 8,426, forward strand.
TCGCGCAAAGCAGGGGAATGGGTGCCCAATATCCATGGCGGGCGTGAAAACCTTGAAGCGATCGAGTTCATGCGCGGCGTGAATACCGTCGCCTATGGGGCTGTCCCCGGCATCATGACCGTCGCCGAAGAATCGACGGCCTTTCCCGGTGTCTCACGACCTGTCGACCACGGCGGGCTGGGGTTCGGCTTCAAATGGAACATGGGCTGGATGAATGACACGCTTGATTACATCCAGCGTCAGCCTATCCACCGCAGTCATCATCATAACCAGATGACCTTCGGACTTGTCTATGCATTCTCGGAAAACTTCATCCTGCCGATCAGCCACGATGAGGTTGTACATGGCAAGGGTTCCATGCTGGAAAAGATGCCCGGCGATGAATGGCAGAAATTTGCCAATCTGCGCGCTTATTATGGCTTCATGTGGGCGCATCCGGGCAAGAAGCTGCTGTTCATGGGTTGCGAATTCGCGCAGCGCCGGGAATGGAACCATGACGCATCCCTTGACTGGCACCTGCTGAATGACCCGCGACACAAGGGTGTGCAGACACTCATCAGGGATCTGAACGGGCTTTACCGGGATCTGCCGGCCCTGCATCGCCGTGATACCGTCCCCGAGGGTTTCGGCTGGATCGAAGGCGGAGCTGCCGCAGAATCGGTTCTGGCCTTTGCCCGCTATGGCGAAGATGGCGATGCTCCCGCCGTGGCAATATGCAACTTTACACCCGTCCCACGGCACGGCTGGCGGCTCGGCCTGCCACGTGACGGACAATGGAAACTACGGCTGAACTCCGATTCCGATGTTTATGGCGGCTCGGGCATGAACGCCCCGCATATCATCACCGCTGATGGCGATGAATGGCAGGGCTACGATCAGTCCGCATTGATTGACCTGCCGCCCTTGTCTGTCCTCATTTACGAGGCTGTTATTCATTGACAAATTCATTCTGGGGAGGGGACCCATGACATTGCAACGACCAAACCGCCTGTCTTCACGCGCCATGGCTTATGTTCTCGCTGGTGGTCGCGGATCCCGGTTGAAGGAACTGACCGATCGCCGCGCCAAGCCCGCTGTCTATTTTGGCGGCAAGTCACGGATCATCGACTTTGCCCTGTCCAACGCCCTGAATTCGGGGATCAGGAAAATGGCTGTCGCGACCCAGTACAAGGCTCACAGCCTGATCCGGCACCTGAACCGGGGCTGGTCCTTCTTCCGGCCGGAACGCAACGAATTTCTGGATATCCTGCCCGCCTCCCAGCAGATGGACGAGGAAAACTGGTATCGCGGCACCGCCGATGCCGTGACCCAGAATATCGCAATCATCGACAGCTATCATGTCGATTACCTGATCATCCTTGCCGGTGATCACATCTACAAGATGGACTATGAACTGATGCTCCAGCAGCATGTCAATTCCGGTGCCGATGTGACAGTCGGCTGCCTGACCGTGCCACGTGAAGAAGCCTCGGCCTTTGGTGTCATGGATATTGGCAAGGACAGCCGCATCATTTCCTTTCTGGAAAAGCCCAAGGATCCACCCGGTATGCCCGACAATCCGGATTCAACGCTGGCATCCATGGGGATCTATGTTTTCAACTGGAAGTTCCTGCGGGAAATGCTGCTCAGGGATGCCGAAGATCCTAATTCCAGCCATGATTTCGGCCATGATCTCATTCCCGAACTGGTTAAAAACGGCAAGGCGGTGGCGCATCGGTTCACCGACAGCTGTGTCCGTTCCAGCCCGGACGCGCCGGTTTACTGGCGGGATGTTGGCACGATCGACGCTTTCTGGCAGGCCAATATCGACCTGACCGATTTTTCGCCCGAACTTGATCTGTATGACCGGGACTGGCCGATCTGGACATATGCTGAAATTACCCCTCCCGCCAAATTCATCCACGATGACGAGGACCGGCGCGGGCATGCAATCAGCTCCATGGTATCAGGTGGCTGTATCATTTCAGGATCCGAAGTCCGGAACTCTCTTTTCTTCACCGGCGTAAAAGCGAACAGCTATTCGACATTGCGATCTGTCGTGGCAATGCCCTATGTCAATATCGGCCGCCGCGTACAGTTGACCAATGTGGTCATTGATCGTGGTGTGGAGATTCCGGAAGGGCTGGTTGTCGGCGAGGATCCCGAAGAGGATGCAAAGTGGTTTCGGCGGACGGAAAATGGTGTAACGCTGATCACGCAGGACATGCTGAACCGCAGGGCAGCCACAAAATGACCGGGAAAATTGCCGGGCCGGGAAACGATCCCAGATCTGTCGTCAAACCGGTTGTCAAAGAGCCCGCAAGGCCGGTTGGGACTGTCCTGTCAGTCGCATCCGAATGTGCACCGCTGGTCAAGACTGGCGGCTTGGCGGATGTCGTCGGAGCCCTGCCCGGGGCAATGGGCCGGCAAGGCTGGCAATTGAAAACTCTGATCCCAGCCTACCGCACCCTGCGTGAGCGACCTGTCAATCCGGTTGAACTGTGGTTCGAGCCGGATCTGTACGGAGGGCCTGCACGAGTTCTGGGCGGGAAAGTCGCCGGGCTTGACTTGCTTTTGCTTGACGCACCACATCTTTTTGACCGGGATGGTTCGCTTTACAATGACGGAAATGGAACAGACTGGTCAGATAATCCACGTCGCTTTGCAGCTCTCAGCCGGGTAGCTGCCGAAATCGCTGGACATGGGCTTTCCGATGGGTGGAAACCTGATCTGATCCATGCCCATGACTGGCAGGCCGGGTTTGCACCCTTATGGTCGCAGGGCACTGTTCCCTCGGTCATGACCATTCACAATATTGCGTTCCAAGGCATCGCATCTGCCAGCCAGATAGACGAACTCTGTCTGCCGCATGATCGCTTCAATCCTGACGGCTATGAATACTGGGGACAAATCAGTGCCCTGAAAGCCGGATTGGTGAGTGCCGATGCAATCACCACCGTCTCTCCGACCTACGCAGCTGAACTGACAACTCCGGAATTCGGGTTTGGACTGGATGGGGTCATCCGGTCACGTGCTGATATTCTGTCGGGTATCCTAAACGGTGTTGACAGCGCGGTCTGGAATCCAGCGACCGATCAGCAGATCACGCAGCCATATTCCATTACGGACCTATCCGGAAAAGCGGCTAATGCCATTGCGTTACGCAAGGAATTCGCACTGGACAATGAGGGTGGACCATTGTTCATCGTGGTCAGCCGACTGACACGCCAGAAAGGGCTGGATCTGTTGCTTGACACCCTGCCTGAACTGGTATCGCGCGGTGGTCAGCTTGCAGTCCTTGGCACAGGCGAGCCCGACCTTCAGGAAGGTTTCATGCGTGCCGCCAGCCACTGGCCCGGACGTATCGGTGTTCGCATCGGTTATGACGAGACCCTTTCACACCAGATGTTTGCAGGCGCGGATGTCGTACTTGTTCCGTCGCGGTTCGAACCCTGCGGACTGACCCAGATGTATGGGCTGGCCTATGGGACGCTCCCCTTGGTTGCCCGGACCGGTGGGCTGGCCGATACGGTCATTGATGCCAATGATGCGGCCCTGCGGGCGGGTGTGGCAACCGGCGTTCAGTTTTCTCCGATCAACACAAATTCCCTGACAATGGCAATCCGTCGTATCACAGACCTTTACGCCCGGCCCGAAGTCTGGCAGCGAATGATGGCCAGGGCGATGTCCCATCCGGTCGGATGGGATGTCCCGGCCCGCCAATACGCGGCACTTTACGACAGATTGACCAGACACTGACAACAGCACATGACCGAAACGACCTATACGATTGCCGGGGGCAGCGCTGACCTGCTGGGGGCGCATCTTGTTGAGGGTGGCGTGAATTTCGCTGTCTTTTCAGCACATGCAGACAAGATTGAACTTTGCCTGTTTTCGCCTGATGGGCAGCGGGAAACCCAGCGTCTGACCTTGCCGGACCGGCTGGGAGATATCTGGCATGGTTATGTTCCCGGCCTGCCCAAAGGATCCCTGTATGGCCTGCGGGCCCATGGCCCCTACCAACCGGAGCAGGGCCACCGGTTCAACCCCACCAAACTACTGATTGATCCCTATACCCGTCGGCTGTCAGGCCAGTTAATCCAGAATGATACGCTATACGGCTATGACAGCTCGGCTGCACAGGCAGATATGTCGATAGATTATCGCGATTCAGCCCCTTTCATGCCGAAATGTGTTGTCACCACCGATCCCGCGGCCCTGCCTCGCGGCCGTCGCGTAGCCCGTGATCGGGTCGTGATCTATGAAGCTCATCCCAAGGGATTGACGGCAACACATCCCGGTATTCCGTCCGAATTGCGCGGCCGTTTCGCAGCACTTGCCTCGGATGCAATGATCGAACACATGACGCGCCTTGGCATTACAACACTGGAATTGCTGCCGGTTCAGGCTCATGCCGATGAGCCCTTTCTCAGCCGTAAGGGACTGAGCAATTACTGGGGTTATAACACACTGGCCTTTTTCGCGCCGGAAACGGGCTATACCCTACACGGCGATCCGACCGAATTCCGTGACATGGTCACGCGGCTGCACGCTGCCGGGATAGAGGTCGTGATCGACGTCGTCTACAATCATACGGCTGAAGGAAACGAGCTGGGGCCGACCCTTTCATTCCGGGGGCTGGACAATGCCAGTTATTACCGGCTGACAGCCGATAATCCGCGTTACTATGTCAATGATACCGGCACCGGAAATACCGTTGATTGTGCCCACCCCATGGTCATTCGCATGATTCTCGATTCCCTGCGCTACTGGGTTGAACAGATGGGCGTTGATGGGTTCCGGTTCGATCTTGCCACGGTCCTTGGACGCGAGCCAAGCGGCTTTGACCGGCACGGCCGCTTCCTGTCCGCATTACGGCAGGACCCGGTTCTGGCCAATGTCCGCCTTATTGCGGAGCCATGGGATGTCGGACCGGGCGGGTATCAGCTGGGTGCCTTCCCGCCCCCCTTCCTTGAATGGAACGACCGCTTTCGCGATACTGCACGCGGTTTCTGGCGTCGCGACAATGGCATTGCCGGACTGGCCGAAAGGTTAACCGGATCCGCACCGATCTTTGACCATTTCGGTCGTGCTCCACAAGCCAGCGTAAACTTCATCACGGCACATGACGGCTTTACCCTGGCCGATCTGACATCCTATGCGGACAAGCATAATCTGGACAATCACGAGGGTAATCAGGACGGTCACAATGACAACCTGTCGGACAATCTCGGTCAGGAAGGTCCCGCGGATGATCCCGGTATTCTGTCTGCACGTGCCTTGCGCCGCCGCAATCTATTGGCGACGCTGATGCTGTCGCAGGGAACGCCGATGCTGCTGGCAGGCGATGAGATCGGCAATTCGCAAAACGGCAACAATAATGCCTATTGTCAGGACAACCCGATCAGCTGGACAAGCTGGGACAGTGCCGATCAGGCTCTGGCGGATTTCACGGCCCGGCTGATTGCCATTCGCCATGCCCATCCGATCCTGCATCAGCGCCGTTTCCTGCATTCGGCAACAATACCCGAAGGCGGGCGTGATCTGGTCTGGCATTTACCTGGGGGTGCCGAACCCGAATCCGGCGACTGGCAGGATCCGGGGTTACGGGCTCTCGGGCTGGAATTACGCATGGCCGCCGATATGCCCGAAAGATCCGCAAATGCGGCAGATGTGGCTTTTATCGCCATCAATGGCGGTACCGACCCGACAGATATGGTTCTGCCTTCACTTGATGGGCCCGGTTGGGTCAGGGTTCTCGACACTGCCGAACCATTGGCGCAAGATCGTCAGGAATCCGGGCCAACCGTACACGTCAGAGCCGATTCCATTGCATTGTTCATGCCAAAAGGAGGTCGCGCATGACCGTCACCACCATTCCCACCACCCCCATCGAAGGGCAAAAGCCCGGAACATCCGGGCTGCGCAAGAAGACCCGTGTCTTCATGCAAAAACATTTTCTGGAAAATTTTATTCAATCCATCATTGATGCCATCGGCGGTGTCGAAGGCAAGACACTGATCCTTGGCGGTGATGGCCGATTCTTCAATGACCGGGCTGCACAGGTCATTTTGCGGATGTGCGCGGCCAATGGCGCGGCCAAAATCATTGTCGGCACGAACGCACTCCTGTCCACACCAGCCGCATCCAACCTGATTCGCAAACGTGGGGCCGATGGTGGTTTCATCATGTCAGCCAGCCACAACCCCGGCGGACCCGAAGAAGATTTCGGTCTGAAGTTTAATGGTGCGAATGGCGGACCAGTCCCGGAACAGATCACTGACCGGATATTTGCACGCACGCAGGAATTGACTGAATATCGTATCTTTGAAGCACAGGATATTCGCCTGTCCGCCCCGGGAACATTTTCTCTCGGCGACATGGAGATCGAAGTCGTCGATCCCGTGACTGATTATGCCGAACTGATGGAAACCCTGTTCGACTTCACCGCAATCCGAGGATTGCTGGATTCGGGTTTCACAATCCGCTTTGACGCAATGCATGCGATAACCGGACCCTATGCACGCGAAATTCTGGAAAACCGCCTTGGTGCGGAAACCGGCAGCATCACCAACGCAGCACCTCAACCCGATTTTGGCGGCGGCCATCCCGATCCAAATCCGGTCTGGGCACATGAACTGATGGGCACCATGATGGGGCCACGGGCACCTGATTTCGGCGCTGCCTCAGATGGGGATGGCGACCGTAACATGATTGTCGGTCGCGGCACCTATATTACACCATCGGATAGTCTGGCCGTATTGGCTGCCAACGCACATCTTGCACCGGGCTATGCCAGAGGGCTGGCAGGTGTCGCACGTTCCATGCCAACATCCCGTGCCGCCGATCTGGTTGCCGAAAAGACTGGAATCGGCTGCTTTGAAACCCCGACTGGCTGGAAATTTTTCGGCAACCTTCTGGACGCCGGCAAGGCAACGCTCTGTGGTGAGGAATCTGCCGGGACCGGATCCGACCATGTCCGCGAAAAGGACGGTCTGTGGGCTGTTCTTCTCTGGCTGAACATTCTGGCTGTCCGCAAGCAGTCGGTTCAGGATATCATGACCAACCACTGGGCAGAGTATGGCCGTAACTATTATTCACGTCACGATTACGAAGCCGTTCCCTCAGATCAGGCCAATGCTCTGATCGAACGGTTGCGGAAGATGCTGAAATCACTGCCCGGACAGGAATTTTCCGGCCTTGCGATCAAAAGTGCTGACGATTTTTCCTATCATGACCCTGTTGATGGTTCAGTTTCTGCAAATCAGGGCATCCGCATCGTCTTTACTGATGGCTCCCGTATTGTCATGCGCTTATCTGGAACCGGAACCGAAGGAGCGACGCTGCGGGTTTATCTGGAACGTTATCAGCCTCCCGATGGCGCACTGGACCTGCCCGTTGAAGAGGCCCTTTCGCCTCTCATTGCAGCTGCCGAAGCCATGGCACTGATCGCAGAGCATACCGGACGTGACAAACCGGACATCACAACCTGATCACCTGAGTGATGCGGGGCACAATGCCCCGCACACATTCCTTGCCCGGAATTTATGCAACCGGCCAGCTTCCTGCCTCAGGACATAACGGCAGGAACAAATCGGGACCTGTCATCCCCGCACGACCTTGACTGCTGAGTGGTACGCCACAAACCTTGCCGGGCAGCCAGCAATAAAGCGGCACCGGTATGAAAAACACCCCCCTTTCCATCACGATCATCAGTCACAGTCCTGACCGCGGAAATGCAATCAGCAGTGTCTTGCCCGGGGGATACCACAAGATCATCATTTCTCCGGCAGACAGCCCCGGCCAATATAACCGGGACCTGATCCTGATCGAGGCCAGTCACATACCACACCATCAGCTGAAAGACCTGATCCACAGAATTGATCCGACAAGACGTCCTGTAGCCATCTTTATCGGACAATCGGATCAGGCATTGACCCGGTACATGATCAAATCCGGAGTTGCTGCCTATGTCACGGGCAAGCACCTTCACGGCAATATCGCCGATATTATCGACATCGCCCTTGCCCGGTTTGAAATGATACACGACATGCGTCACGAAATCGCGGCAGCACATACTGCACTGGAAGATCGCAAACTGATCGACCGGGCCAAGGGAATCGTGATGAATACACGGGACATTTCAGAAAACGATGCCTATGCTCTGATGCGCCGCAGGGCCATGGAAAAGGGCCTGCGTATCGTAGAAATCGCCCGCGCCATTGTGACATCGGCCGAAGTCCTCAAATGACAAGCTGCCCTGATCAGCGTAAGCGTTGCAAGTGCCCCCCATTTTGATGTCTGCGGCTATTGAGCGACAGGGTGTATAATGGTGCTGTGCGCCATTGAAAGGACGCGATTCGCCTGCGTTTTCTGGGAAATTTGAAATTATTCGGTTCAAGATCTCAGCAATCAGCCAATGACGGTCATCGGTCGCGCGGTCGCTTTTTTGAGCATTCGTCAGCAACAGCGTTACGTGAAGGTTAGGTGAAAGTCATTGTTCGTTAAAATGCGCGAAGCCTATTGTGGGCATCCTGTCGCCCTTATCAGTCAAAATGTGCAGCTAACGGCGATGTGGGCGAGCCCCGAACAGCATGCCGCGCGAAACTCACTTCATCTTGGGTAAATCGTTTCGACACTCTGGCGGCGCACTCCATGGGAGCAAGGAACGATAGTCGACTCTATTTCGGTGTTCGATGATCTGCTCGAAGACCCACATCAGATAACGGTAGAAATCGACGTTGTTCAATTTGTAAGTCTGGGCCAGCGAGGACAGGATCGCCCATGCCTCGCCACCTTCCTCGCTTCCGATGAACAGTACGTTCTTGCGTAGCAGGATGGTATGTTTGAATTGGCGCTCCACGGGGTTGTTGTCGAGCTCAATGCGACCATCATCTATAAAAAGGGTAAGCCCTACCCACCGCTTTTCGACGTATCAGATCGCCTGTCCCATGTCCCCTTTTTCGAGATATCGAGGTTTCAGTTCGTCCAACCTTTTTTTGATCCGTTCCAGAATTGGCGCTGAGTTTCGTCGCCGGATCTCGCTCCGAACCGGCGGCGGTTTCCCCCTCGTTGTCGCATCGACCTTATATAGCTCGCCTATCAGATCGACGACTTGCTGCGCATGAGGTGCTTTTCCCGCCTTTACCTCATCCATAAACAGCCGCCGGACGTGCGCCCAGCAATCGACCGATACGATGTCCGCATAAGACGTGTCGGGGCGACCAAGATGACCGTAGATCGGGTGGCCATCATGGTGAACGATAAGAGACTTTCCAGCCAGTAGGCCGTGAACATGTTCCATCGCGCAGGTTCGTCGATAGAAATAGACCGTGCTGGATGGCAGATTGCCAGCAATTGAGCTGTCGTCGCGGTGGACCGCGAACATCTGGCTTTTGCGCACCTTACCGGCCCCCGGATCGAGTTCATCGACCGTGGTCTCATCCATGAACAAGCGCACAGATTGATCGAGAGTATTTTCAGCCTGCGCCATATAGATCGGCTTCAGCCATTCGCGTGCAACACGTACTGTCCATCTCGACAGGGTGGAACGGTGAATGTGCACGCCCTACTGGCGCATTATGTCCTGCTGCCGGTACCATGGAAGGAACCACGCATGGCGCAGATTGATGGCTTGCGCGACGAAGCGCGTACTCATCCCAGTCTTCGGCAGGATTTTGGGTTCATACTTCGTGCCGACGATCTGATCCTTCAGGCGGCAGCAGTATTTGGCATATTTGTGGACGGCGATGTAGTAACGTGCAGGCTCAACCTCAGGTGTATAATCAGTGTCATAGTCGATAATTCCACCACCACAGCCGCAGGGGCACAGCTTGTCGGGCGTTTCATGCAGCACCTCACGATACTCGACGCCCGGCCCCCAGTTCTTTTGTCCGCGACCGCCGCGATAGGACGGCTTGCGTTTCGGTCGATGAGGAGGGTCGACCGCTTCCTCGTTTTGTGCAACCGATTGCGATTGTTCTTCTTCCTCGGGGATGGCGGTGCCGGTCGCCGGGCCTACATCAAGCTTCGGAGGTTTATCCGCCTTTTGCCCGAATGTGCGCAGGTTGGCTTTCACGAGCTTCTTTTTCAGAGCCACCACCTCAGCCTGCAAATGCGTGATCCGCCCTGAGCATCGTTTCAGTTCGGCAACAGCGCGGTTTGCCAAATCTTCGCTGAACGGCATGCCCACCGCGGCGATGATCTCGACACAAATGTCTAGTTAGCTGTCAGACATGACGTGCTGTTCGCCGCGAGGCGACGTTCCAATCCCAATGAAACAATAGATCGCAACGGCATCCGTCCTGCTGAGACACGACGCCGTTGACATTGTTAAAGCGTGATGGGATGATTAGGAAAATCGACTATCCAGCGATTTTTCCGGGGCTCGGTAGGACTGCAATCCTCCGGGCCTCAGCCTTTTCAGAGCCCTCTTGGACAATCAAGTCATGCGGCGTCCTCCGATTTTGTGTTCAGCCGCTCTGGCCAAAGCTCAGATTCAGGTACGCCGGTGCGCTTAGAGCGTGTCGTGCTCATTTGGGTTCATATCCTGCGGCACTGAA
>JBKEAB010000156.1:0-8598 GCA_047971845.1 Paracoccus sp. (in: a-proteobacteria)
AGCTGTCCTCGAAGGCCTGCTTGATCGCAGCCATGTCCAGCCAATCCTGTCCGGCCCGGCCCGAGGCCCGTTCCTAATCGCGCTCAGCCTGATGGCACCAGGGGCCCAGACCGTCGGTGGAACGGTTCTCTCGGAACAACACCAACACTGCGTTCGCGCAGATCAGCCCGATAAGCGGGGGTGAATCTCTGCTTCCCCATAGGGCTCACCCTTTGAGGGCTTTACTCTCAGGTAAACACCGGGCGGTTCAGTTGTCATTATTCTTGGAAGAATGGTTCACCTGAATACGGAACACCAGATGGGAATGATCTATCTGCTATTCTGCTGCCCTGATAAAAGTGCTTATCAATGCGGGATCCTTGATCCCGGGGGTTGTTTCAACCCCGGATGAAACATCAACAATCCGTGCACCTGTCAGGCGTATTGCCGCTGCGACATTATCCGGGTTCAGCCCCCCGGCCAGCATCCATGGCTTCAGCCATTTACGGCCGACCAGCAACCGCCAGTCAAATGCCAGCCCGTTTCCACCGGGCAGGACAGAATCCTTTGGTGGCTTGGCATCAACCAAAATCATATCTGCAGCCAGCCCGTAATCCCAAAGGGCGTCAATATCCTTGGCATCAGAAATCCCCACAGCTTTCATCACCGGCAGGCCGGCACGCACCCGAATCCCGGCAATACGTTCGGGTGTCTCAGCACCATGAAGTTGCAGGATATCGAGGGGAACCTGCGTCAGAACCCGATCCAGGAGTGCATCATCAGGATCGACAAAAAGCCCGACACGAGCCACACCCGGCGGGACATCAATCGCCAGTGCAGCCGCAGCTTCCACTGACAAATAACGCGGTGATTTTGGAAAGAAAACAAATCCCACGAAAGCCGCCCCGGCACCAACCGCGGCGGCAACATGTTCAGGCCGTGTCAGGCCGCAGATCTTGACCTGAGCCAAATCAGCGCGGAGCGGGCAGGTTCGGCCCTGGCCCGATACGACCATCCGACGATGCCATCTTCTTCGGCTGATCAAGGATCGCCAGTACATCATCCTTCGGCGCATTATGCTGGTCCCGAAGGGATCCGACCTCGCGTTCCAGTCGCGCGACATTTCTGGCGCGTCGTGAAGATTCGCTTCGGATATGCGCCTCGCGCAACCATTCCCAAATCAGCCCGAGCACGATCCCAAGCAGAACCGACATCAGGATCACCATAAAAAGCGGCAGGGTAATCTGCCAGTTTTCTCCAAGATACTGATCAAAATTGGCCGGAAATGCCTTGACCGTAACAGCAGACCTGTTGGCCAGTGCAAGTACCAGCAGGACAATGGCCAGAGCGGCGACGAACAGAAAGCGAATGAAACGCATGAGTTGATTACCTCGGATCGGCTATGTTCCCGATCTGCCAGATCAGGCGTCGCCGTTCAACCTGTCACGCAGCAGCTTGCCCGTCTTGAAGAAGGGAACGTGCTTTTCCTCAACCGGGACGGATTCCCCTGTTCTCGGGTTCCGGCCTACGCGAGCATCGCGTTTTTTCACCGAAAATGCACCAAATCCACGTAGCTCAACCCTTTCACCACGCGCCATGGCGTCAATAATTTCGTCAAAAATTGTCGATACAATTCTGTCCACATCCCTTTGGATGAGATGTGGATTTTCTTCGGCTATTTTCTGAATAAGTTCCGAACGGATCATGTTGCCCCCAAAACAAAACACGCCAGAAGGATTCAGCCACTCAATCTGACGATCTGGTATAGAAACGCAGGAATTATGCTTTGGTTGCAGAAAATCTTACTGGAGGTCAACAAGATAAAGAAAGGCCGCCTCCAAACTGATCGGAGACGGCCATTTTGTAAGGCAGCAGGCTTATTCGCGGCTTTTCAGCGCTGCACCAAGGATATCACCAAGTGAGGCACCTGAATCAGAACTGCCATACTGTTCGACGGCTTCCTTTTCCTCAGCGATTTCACGTGCCTTGATCGACAGTCCGAGACGGCGCGACTTGGCATCAACATTGGTCACGCGGACATCAACCTTGTCACCTACGCCAAAGCGCTCGGGGCGCTGATCCTGACGATCCCGGGCCAGGTCCGAGCGGCGGATAAACGACTTCGCGCCGTTATATTCCACTTCGATCCCACCATCTTCAATCGCAGTCACGACAACGGTGATCACATCACCACGCTTGACGCCTTCAACAGCTTCGGCCATGGCATCATTCTCAAGTGCCTTGATCGACAGCGAGATACGTTCTTTCTCGACATCGACTTCCTGGACAACAGCCCTGACAACATCGCCCTTGCGGAAGTCCTGAATGGCGTCTTCACCACGGGCATCCCAGCTGATATCCGACAGGTGAACCATGCCGTCGATATCGCCTTCAAGGCCAACGAACAGACCGAATTCGGTGATGTTCTTGACTTCGCCTTCAATGACTGTACCGGTCGGGTGGGTTTCGGCAAAGACTTCCCACGGATTACGCTGCGTCTGCTTCAGACCCAGCGACACACGGCGCTTGGATTCGTCGATCTCCAGCACCATGACGTCGACTTCCTGAGAGGTCGAGACGATCTTGCCGGGATGGACGTTCTTCTTGGTCCAGCTCATTTCCGAAACGTGGACCAGACCTTCGATACCGGCTTCCAGTTCGACAAACGCACCGTAATCGGTGATATTGGTCACGCGGCCGGAATGAACCGAACCGATCGGGAACTTGTCTGCCACGGCATCCCATGGATCAGCCTGCAGCTGTTTCATGCCAAGGCTGATACGATGGCTGTCACGGTTGATCTTGATGACCTGAACCTTAACCGTTTCACCGATTGCCAGGATTTCAGACGGATGGTTCACGCGACGCCATGCCATATCAGTGACGTGCAGCAAGCCATCAACACCGCCCAGATCAACAAATGCACCGTATTCGGTGATGTTCTTGACGACACCATCAACAACCTGGCCTTCGGTCAGGTTCGAGATGACCTCGGCACGCTGTTCGGCGCGGCTTTCTTCCAGAATAGCGCGGCGCGAGACAACGATATTGCCACGGCGACGGTCCATTTTCAGGATCTGGAAGGGTTGTTTGAGCCCCATCAGGGGACCAGCATCACGCACGGGGCGGACATCGACCTGGCTGCCCGGCAGGAAGGCCACGGCACCGCCCAGATCGACGGTGAAACCACCCTTGACGCGGCCAAAGATGGCGCCATCGACGCGTTCTTCTGCGGCATAGGCCTTTTCCAGACGATCCCAAGCTTCCTCGCGACGGGCCTTTTCGCGGCTGATCGAAGCTTCGCCGCGGGCATTCTCAACGCGGTCCAGATAGACTTCGACTTCATCACCAACAGCAAGGCTGGCATCTTCGCCGGGATTGGCAAATTCTTTCAGATCAACTCGGCCTTCCATTTTATAGCCGACATCAATGATGGCTTGTCCGGCCTCAATGGCAATGACCTTGCCCTTTACAACAGAGCCCTCATCAGGGGTATCAATATCGAGGCTTTCATTCAGCAGCGCCTCGAATTCTTCCATGCTTGCGCGTTCAGCCATAAGCTTTCAGTTTCCTTTACGTTGATTTTCAGGCCTGACGGTTGGCTCCGCCGGTCTTTATAGTGCCCTTCGGAACGACAAAGGGTCGCGGCACATGCCCGACCCGATCAGAAGCGGCCTGTTCTGGCCATATCATTCATCACGTCATCCGATTGACTGGTGCGCGTATAGAAAGAAATCTCAGCCTATGCAAGGCCCTGTGCCCCGATCAGCGGGATAATGCAGGTACCGGTCAGCCCCTGTCCAGTACGTTCCGAACTTTATCAATAGCTGCCGCAACGACATCCTCGATACTCATATTACTGGTATCCAGGATTATTGCATTATCCGCCGGCCGCAGCGGTGCCGCCGCACGTGCCCTGTCACGGGCATCACGTTCACGCAACGCAGCCAGAGTTTCTGCCGGATCAGCACCGATTTCAATTGCCCGGCGGCTGGCCCGAACCTCATCTGAGGCAGTAACATACAGCTTCAGATCCGCTCCGGGACAAATGATAGTCCCGATATCCCGTCCATCCAGAACTGTACCCGGTTCCTGCATGGCAAAGCGCCGCTGAAATGCTACCAGTTCATTGCGGACCTCGGGAATAGCAGCAACGCGACTGGCTGCCTGGCCGGCTTCATTTGAACGCAGATCGGGACGGGAAAGATCTTCGACACGCAGCATTCTGGCCGCCGCAACAGGATCCCCACCCAAGGCCCCGACAGCACGATATAACAGTCCGGTATCAAGGTGATGAAAGTCAAATTTATTTGCCAAAGCCCTGGCAATCGTTCCCTTGCCCGATGCAGCGGGTCCGTCAATGGCAATGGTAAAAGGCATATTATTCTCACAGCTATTGCTGGTGGTGTGCCATGCAGATGATGATGGCCGCAATAAAAAACGCCGGCCCAAACCGGACCGGCGTTATGTTCAGGGGGAAGAAAATCAGTTTCCGCCCAAGGTCTTGGCGACCTCAGCGGCAAAATCCTCTTCCTTCTTCTCAATACCTTCGCCAACCCCCATACGCACGAAGGAAATCACCTCAACGCCAGCATCTTTTGCGGCTTGCGCGACGGTGACGTCAGGATTGATGACAAATTTCTGGCCCAGCAGAGTCACTTCTTCGAAGAACTTCGCCATACGCCCCACGATCATCTTTTCGATTACAGCTTCCGGCTTACCAGATTCACGGGCCTGTTCGGTCAGAACCGATTTTTCGCGCTCAATCAGAGCCGGGTCCAGATCAGATTCCGACAACGAAGCCGGATTGGTTGCCGCAATATGCATCGCGATCTGCTTGCCAACCTCAGGGTTTGAGCCTTTCAGTGCGACCAGAACACCGATCTTACCCATACCATCCGCCGCAGCGTTATGGACATAGGACACCACGCTGTCACCTTCGACAGCCGTCATGCGGCGCAGGTCCATTTTTTCACCAATTTTGGCAACAGCATCGGTGATGACATCGCTGACCGGTTTACCATTCAGCTGAGCATCACGCAGCGCATCAACCGAACTGACACCCAGAGCCGTTTTCGTAATACCGCGAACCATGTTCTGGAATTCTTCGTTCTTGGCCACGAAATCGGTTTCCGAATTGACCTCGACCGCGACACCCTTGCCGCCTTCGACAGCAACGGCAACCAGACCTTCGGCTGCAACGCGATCAGCCTTCTTGGCTGCCTTGGCAAGACCTTTGGTACGCAGCCAGTCGACAGCTGCTTCCATGTTGCCGTCATTCTCGGTCAGCGCCTTCTTGGCATCCATCATGCCTGCGCCGGTCGATTCGCGCAGTTCTTTCACCATCTGAGCGGTAATCGCCATTTGGCTTCTCCTTTTATGAAGACCAGACGGGAACATGCCCCGTCCGTAACGATTGTGAATGCGCGACTCAGGCGTCAGATTCGGCGGCGACGGTTTCTTCCGTCTCCACTTCTTCAACCGGAGCTTCAGCCAGAGCCCCCAGATCGACACCGGCCGCACCCATCTGCGCTGACATCCCGTCAAGGGCTGCACGGCTTGCCAGATCGCAATACAGCGCAATGGCACGGGCCGCATCGTCATTGCCCGGAATGACATAATCAACACCATCGGGTGAACAGTTCGTATCAACGACGGCAACAACCGGAATACCAAGTTTTCTGGCTTCGGCGATGGCCAGGTCTTCTTTATTGACATCAATCACGAACAGCAGGTCCGGCAGACCGCCCATTTCACGGATCCCGCCCAGCGAAGCCTGTAGCTTGGACTGCTCCCGCTCCAGCTGAAGCCGTTCCTTCTTGGTCAGGCCCTCGGCACCCTGTGCCATGGTCTCGTCAATCGCTTTCAGGCGGTTGATTGATTGGGAAACAGTTTTCCAGTTGGTCAGCGTACCGCCCAGCCAACGATAGTTCATGTAGAACTGAGCCGATTTCTCAGCAGCTTCCGCAACCGATTTCTGTGCCTGGCGCTTGGTACCGACGAACAGAACACGACCGCCCTTGGCAACCGTATCGCGCACGACTTTCAGCGCCTGATCCAGCATCGGAACAGTCTGGGTCAGATCAACGATATGAATGCCGTTGCGATCGCCATAGATATATTGCGACATCCGCGGGTTCCAGCGTTGCGTCTGGTGACCGTAGTGAACGCCAGCTTCCAGCAGCTGACGCATGGAGAATTCAGGAAGCGCCATGTCCATTTCCTTTCCGGTTTGCGCCTTGACAGAGGAATTCAGGGTTTTCCCCAACCGGTGGACCAGACCGGGATGTTTCCCCGGAAGGCCCGCCTCTGCCTGTGAAGTGGCCTGCCACTAGGTCATTTTCCTCGGCTTGGCAAGCCCTGTATGCCAGCGGAGGAATGATCAAGTTTTACCCTTATCAGACATGCCAAAGAATCAGGATGGGTATATTTTCATCAGGACATCAACTGAAGATTAACTTTCAATGGTTAGAACAGCCCGGCAGCCTGACTCAAAGGATCCAGACATGCAGCCTTCGTCCCTGCTTACGCACCCGGAAGGGCATTAACCGCCATGACTACAACACTGACACTTCCCGAACGGCTGGATCTGCAGGCCGCACACCCTCTTGTCCGTGAAATTGCAGAAACTTCGGGCGATCTTTCCCTTGATGCATCAGCAGTCACGCATCTGGACGGATTATGCCTGCAGATCTTGCTGGCGGCACAGCAATACTGTCAGGCATCAGGACGCAGGTTCAACATTGCAAACCAACCAGACAGCTTTGATACCATGTTGATCCAGCTGGGTATTGATCCCAGACGGCTGACAGGAACGGCCGCAGCATGAGCTTGAACATTCTTGTTGTCGATGACAGCCGCACCATGCGTGATATGCTTCGCATATCCTTAACCGCAGCTGGTATGCGTGTCACAGCCGTCAATGACGGGATGCAGGGCCTTGAACTATTGGGGGAGCTTAATCCCGATGTAATCATTTCCGATGTCAACATGCCACATATGGACGGCTTTTCCTTTATTGAATCGGTCCGGGAAATTGACAGGCTCCGGACTATTCCAATCCTGGTCCTGACCATGGAAACTGCCCCGGAACTGAAAGCCCGCGCCCGCAATGTCGGGGCAACCGGGTGGATTTTAAAACCGTTCGACCCCCAAAAGCTGATCAGTTCACTTCAGATGGTTGCCGGGGTTTGACTGGCCTGACCAGACATCCGTTTCAGATACATAGGTTTCTGATCCATTGATTTTGCGCGTTTGTCATGATTCAGGCTCTGCAAGGAGACCTGAGTGATGAGCAACCTTTTCTGGCCGAGCGAGGTGCAAATGGAGTGTCTGAAGCCGGCATGGGTGCTCAAGGTGGCCTCTCTGCCGTCACGCTCTCAGAAGGCGAGGCAGCCGGGCGAGGTTGTTGGCCACCATCGTCAGGATGAAGCGGGCGCACACCCGCTCAACGCCACGGCAGGCTGTCTGGGCCATGCCGCCGACGGTTTGGCCCAGCTGAAGGCTTCCTCGATGTGTTTGCGGTGTTTGACCGACAGGGCGTAACTCTCGTGCCGGGTGGTAGCGGCCATCAACTACCGGGGATCGGGGCTTCTGCGCGACATGGGGCGTGACACAGGCCTGGCGCAGGTCGGTGACGACCTCGGCTGCGTCGCCCCCTTGTCGGCACCCGGCGTCAGTTGTCGGGCCGATCCGGGGGAATGGCGATGGTATCAGGTCGAGGGCGGCGCCCCGTTCGCCATGTCCGTCTGCCCGCGTCAGGTCGCCCTGCATGATCGGACCCGAGCGGTTCTCCATCAGCGCATGGCCCATGAAGCACAGCATCATGTCGGTACCCGGGGATTTCTTGTAGAGCCTGGGATCGGGATCGGTGGTCAAAACATGGGTGGCATTGGACCGCTTCCAGCCCCGGAAGTCGACTTCGGCATTACGGCTCTGCAGTTGGGGCGGGACATCGGATCGGTCTCAGTTGTCTGGGGTTGATCCCTGGCGGGGCCGTCGGGTCCGGGCGGCATAGCGTTGGCCTTGGGCTGGAAGTTCTTCATCAACGCTCAGACCTTGACCAGCGTCCCATCGACTGAGAAGTGATCGTCCGCCAGCAGCAGTGCCACCTCGCGATATGCCAGGATCGCCGCCATCATCTTGCGCGACATATCCGTGGAGCAGCCGGTCGCGGTTCTTCGTGAACACGGTGGTGACGAAACTGCCCCCACACGGCTGGCCGCCGGGATGGTTGAGGGCGCGGTCGTGACCGAAGTCCGCCGGGTCCTGCAAACGTCAGAGATCCTTACGCATGTATTGTCGGCGCTGAAATCCAACACTGGCCCTGTCCCGGAATTGTTTTGGTCGGGTGCTCATGTTATGCGGTCTTGTTTTCGCAGGCCACGGGTGATTTCCAGCCGAGGGCCGAGTGTTTTCTGCGCGGGTTGTAGAAGCCGTTGATGTATTCGAAGAGTGCGATCTCGACCTCGCGCCGGGTTCGCCAGTCGCGGCGCCAGACCAGTTCGGCCTTCAGCGATTTGAAGAAGCTTTCGACGGCTGAATTGTCGTAGCAATTGCCTTTCCCGCTCATGGAAGTCCTGAAGCCATGCTTGCCCAGAAGCTTCTGGTATTGATGGG
>JBKEAB010000157.1:0-6458 GCA_047971845.1 Paracoccus sp. (in: a-proteobacteria)
GGAACGGATTTGCGCCTATGTCGTTGAGGGCAACTGGGCCCGGTCAGCTGGGCGGCTGTTCGGCGTGAGCGCGGCCACGGCGGTGCGATTGGCAGCGGAGCATCGTGAGCACGGCACGATGGTTCCCAAGCCGCAAGGCCGCCCTGCCGGTCAGTTCGGCAAACTCGCCCCGCACCGGGATTTTCTGCTGGAGATCGTCCAGACCGAACCGGACATCACGCTCAAGGAATTGGCCGCCGCCCTGGCCGAGACACATGGCGTGGAGGTGCAACTCTCCTCGCTGCACCGCGCGCTCGAACGCGCCGGACTGTCATATATAGCTGAACAAGGGCCCTTTGATTCAAAAAGTCTCGCTGAAGATTTCTTCGGGTGACTGGCCTGTTCTTCGCCTGATGGCTTTTGCCTGCGCCCATTTTGGCTCAATGGGGTTGAGGTCGGGCGAATAGGGCGGAAGGTATTCGAGGCTGTGCCCGGCATTTTCGATCATCTCTCTGGTGTCGCCGCGCTTGTGAAAGGTTGCGTTGTCCATGACCAATACCGCGCCGGGTGGCAGCTTCGGGATCAGGTCATGGCCGAGCCAGAGATTGAAGAGTTCCGCATCGACATTGCAAACGGTCAATCCCACCGTCAGCAGCCCCCCGGCCAGCAGTGCGCCAAGCACGTTGACACGCCCTTTTGCGTGCCAGTCCCGCTTGCCAAAGCAGCGCCTCCCGCGCAGCGCATAGCCATGGGTGCGCGGCATATCAGCGGCAAAACCGCTCTCATCAAGGTAAATGATCGGCCGGCCCGCAGCCTCATGCTCTGCGATCCGGGTCCGGAATGCCTGCCGCAGGGCCTCATCGGCTTTCGGATGGCAGAGCCGTGTTGGCATGTGTCAGGGCGGGCTTCTTCAGCGCCTGGCAGATCGCGTTTTGCGACACACCAAACCGCGCGGCCCGTCCGCTCTGATAAGCGTCGGGCCGTTCACGGACATCCTGTGCGAGCCGTTCCAGATCGATCTTGCGCGGGCAGCCTTCCCGGCCCGATTTCGGCTCCGGTTGCTTCACCCAACGGACAACCGAGGCAACTCCCACCGAAAACCGCTCCGCTGTCTCAAGGAACGTCAGCCCCTCCCGATCACGGGTCAACAAAACATGGCGGCGAAAATCTGCGCTGTACGTCATCCAATCCGTATAATCAGTTTGATGTTGTTTGGCTATAGTTTATATCAAATTAAGATCATTGTATAATAATACTGTATTAAGAACAAACTATTTCACTTCTTACGCAGGCTGTCCCATAGATATCAGGCACGTGACTGATGATAAAGGAATGGACAGAATGCTGAGGAACTGGTCCAGAACGTTTCGGCAAGGCAATGCCGTTTATCAGCTGAACATTCTTGGTAATGCCGCAATTGCCTCGGTTGAAAAGGGCTTTGTTGCCGAGGTCGGACTTGATGTGCGAACGGTCCGTGTCCTGCGTTTGATTGGCGATAATCCCGGTATCACCTTTGCCGATATTACGGTGATGACCGGTCTGGAACGCAGCCTTACCTCACGGCTGATCCAGTGTCTGGTCAGGGGCGGGCATGTCAAACGACGCAACTATGAGATTGATGCACGCCGCTTCGGATTACATATCACGCGGGCCGGACAGGTGGTGCGTGACCGTGCCGATCTGATTTCGGGGCGGGCGCACAAGTTGCTTTTCCAGAAGCTTACTCCGCAGCAGATCACGGCCTTTACCAGTGTGATGGGAGTACTTGCTGACTGGGTGGACAGTGATGATTATCTGGGACAGATCCAACAGATGTTCGATCAGCTGGATGCTGATCAGGATAATCTGTCCACTTCCGATACATAGCACTGTTGCCGACATGGGCCGGACTTTGGTCAGCGATTGGTACGTGCCGTATCCGGGATAAATGGTGGACACATTATCCGGTGCTTATACTTGCGCCATGGCTGTTCTGGCCAGTATGCTTTCTGAAGACATGAGGCAGAAATACATGTTTGTCTGAACAGAGACAGAAAATTAATACAAATACTGGCGACATTGCCTGTGCTCGGATAAAAAGCGACAAATCACTTTTCCTGAGGCTATGCATGTCTGTTGAACGCCGCCCCGTTGCCTCTCTCTGGATCGGAGAGAAATTGCAATATCTTAATCAATTATGCCTGAAGTCGCACTTGCGGCATGGCCATCCGGTCACGTTGTACTGCACCGACAATGTGCAGAATGCCCCCGAAGGTGTCGTGATTCGGCCTGCTTCCGAGATCATGGATATTGACATGTCGCTGGTGAACAGCACCTCGGCATCGTTTCTGTCGAATGTTTTCCGCTACAAGATGATCCAGAAGACCGGGGCTATCTGGATTGATTGCGATGCCTTCTGCCACAAGCCCTTCCCTGATGAATGGGAATGGATCTTCGCCGGTCACGGAATGCGCGGGGCGCTGAATTGTGGTGTCGTCGGGTTGCCCCAGCAGTGTGAGTTGATGGATCAGTTGCTGGATTACTATGACAACCTGCCTGATTATCCGGCATGGTGGAATCAGCGTCAGCGCAAACAAATGGACAAGATCAAGCAGAAGACCGACCTGTCTCATGCTGCGGCGATCTATAAGGCGGAACGCACAGCCTTTGGTCCGCAGGCCTTCACCTGGTTTGCCCAGCAAACGGGCGATGTCAAACGGGCAATGACCCCGGATGCATTGTATCCTGTTCCTTTCCAGCTGAATGATATCTTCTATGATCCTCATGGACGTGTCGAAGGCTGGTTCACAGAAAAGACGGTTTCGGTCCACCTTTATACCAATGGGACCAAGCCATGGTGGCGCAGGAATGTTCCGCTGCCCAATTCTTATGCGGCGCGGATGTGTGAAGAAGTAGGTATTGATCCATCGGCGGCCCTGGAAGGCTGACGGGTCATTTAAACGAATTATCAAGGGCCCGCCGGAGTGATCCGGGCGGGTATGAGAAGATGAACCTGTCGCGCCATGTCAGCCGGCATGGAACGGTTATGGCCGTGTCCATGATGAAGAATGAAGCCCCGTTCCTTCTGGAATGGTTTGCCCATCATCTTGCAGTCGGTTTTACCGATATTCTCGTCTATACCAATGACTGTGATGATGGCACGGTTGAGATGCTTCAGCGGCTGGAAGAACTGGGCCTTGGTTATCACCGGGAAAATGTGATCCGCGAAGGGATCAAACCACAGCCATCGGCACTAAGCCATGCACAGCTTGAACCTGTCGTTCAGAAGGCAGACTGGGTAATGGTTTTTGATGCGGATGAATTCGTGTCGATAAACCATTATTCCGGTCATCTTGATGGGCTTCTGGATGACGTGGTGGGCCGGGATGCAAATGGCATTGTCGTGACCTGGCGGATTTTTGGATCAAACGGTGTTGTCGATTGGTCCCGTGCCCCGGTGATCGAACAATATACCCGTGCGGCGCCGCCTTTGTGGAACAAGGGCTGGGGCGTCAAGACACTATTCAAGTTCGATCCCGAATACTGGAAACTTGGCATTCATCGCCCTTCAATCAAGAACAAGCATATGGAGGATGGTTTTCCCGATACGGTAAAATGGCTGAACGGTTCCGGCCGCCCGATGGAAGATTACTTCAAGTTCCGTGGCTGGCGTTCCATTCGCCGGACACTGGGCTATGACTGGATCCAGCTGAACCACTATGCAGTGAAATCCATTGACAGTTATGCTGTTCGCCGCTTCCGCGGTAATGTTAACAATAAGAAGGACAAGTATAATTCCGATTACTGGTCGCTTCAGGACCGGAACGAGGTTTCAGACACCCGCATTCTGCGTCATGTGGAGCGTCGGGCAGAAATCATGGCGGAATTGCTCAAGGACCCGGTTCTGGCCAAGTATCATTATGCGGCTCTGGAGGCAGTGGAAGCCCGGCTTGAGGAACATCGCCAGTCCGATGCCTATATCGCACTGCGTGACAGCCTGATTGAGGCCAGCAAGATTCCGATTACCAAGGTTGAGGCTAAGCCCCCCAAGGCCCGTGATGCCGCCAAGATCGCCGCATTGATGTCGTCTGTCGAACAGAAGGCTGCGAAAGCATCGTCTGAAAATGCTCAGGTCAGCCGGTCGTCAGGCTGGAATGCCATCGGTGTTGCCCATTATGTTTCGGGTGCGGTGGGGCTGGCGGATGTGGATACAGTCGAATGGGTGGAATCGCAGGGGGTCAAATTACCTTGTGATATGGCCCTGTTCAGCTCGGATGCACTGATGGCGGCACTGGCAGGTA
Source organism: Paracoccus sp. (in: a-proteobacteria) (assembly GCA_047971845.1). Lineage (GTDB taxonomy): Bacteria > Pseudomonadota > Alphaproteobacteria > Rhodobacterales > Rhodobacteraceae > Paracoccus. The sequence continues at coordinate 4,260 of JBKEAB010000157.1, forward strand.
AGTTCGACCGGCGTAACGGCCGGAATATTCTGACCTATCTGGAGAACAGTCGCCGTGTTTTGGATATCGGTGCAGGGATAGGCCTGTCTGCAATGAAAGTAGAAAAGGAACGTGATGACTGCACGATCCTTGTTCACGACAGTCAGGCCGGCATGGAAGCCGTTGTTGCGCGTATCCGGGAACATAATGGACAGTCCTTTTCCGCGCGGATGCGTTTTGTTGACGGACCTCTGGTCTTTGCCAGTGACAGCCCGGACCAGGCCAGCGGTCTGGCCGCCTATCTGCGCGACTTTATCCCTGATACATTGCGGTTGTCGCAGCGTGCTGAACTGAGCGCTGCACGGATAGCCGGTCAGGATCTGCGTTCCGTAAAACGGGTGGTCCTGCCATTTGATGACGATGCGGAAATGATCTGGATCCGTGATGAGTTCGGCCCCATGCTGCAAGAAAAGGGTTTTGTCGAAAATGCCGATGCGGCAGGTCTTGGGTCTTTGCAATATAACCGCTCATCAGGGAACGCGAGCTAGGGTATAGGTGTTGAGGCATTTGTATTCATTGCCGCGCAGGACAGAGGATAGATAATTCCATGAGCACGAGAATAGCAGTTGCCGGACTTGGCTATGTCGGATTGTCGAACGCGGTACTGCTCGCACAGCATAACAAGATCATGGCACTGGACGTTTCCCAACCACGTGTTTCCATGATCAATAATGGCAAGTCACCGATCGAAGATACCGAGATTTCCGATTTTCTGGCCAACCGGACTCTGGACTTGACCGCGACGCTTGACCCGGAAGAGGCATTTGCAGAGGCTGAATTTGTCGTCATATCAACTCCGACAAATTATGATGCAAAGACAAACCGGTTCGATACGTCTTCAGTCGAAAGTGTCCTGCAGGAAGTCCACCGCATCAATCCGGATGCTGTTGCAATTATCAAGTCCACCATTCCGGTCGGCTTCGTTGACCGTATCCGGGCCGAAATGGATTGGGAGAACGTAATCTTCTCGCCCGAATTCCTGCGTGAGGGGAGGGCACTTTACGATAACCTGCACCCGTCACGGATTGTTGTGGGGGAACGGTCGGAACGGGCAAAACGATTTGCCGGGCTGCTTGCCGAAGGCGCAATCAGCAAGGATATGCCCGTGCTGTTCTGTGGCACGGTCGAGGCAGAGGCGATCAAGCTGTTTTCGAACACCTACCTTGCCCTGCGTGTGGCCTATTTCAATGAGCTTGACAGTTATGCCATTGCTCATAATCTGAACTCGCGTGAAATCATCAACGGAGTTTGTCTGGATCCGCGGATCGGTGATTTCTACAATAATCCAAGCTTTGGTTATGGCGGTTATTGTCTGCCCAAGGATACCAAACAGTTATTGGCCAATTACGATCAGGTTCCGCAAAATCTGATTTCAGCCATCGTACAATCGAACCGTACGCGCAAGGACTTCGTGTCGGATCAAATCGTGGCGCGCAAACCCAGGATCGTTGGCGTTCACCGGCTGGTGATGAAGGCAGGATCGGACAACTTTCGTGACAGTTCTATTCAGGGTATCATGAAACGGATCAAGGCCAAGGGGATCGAAGTCATTGTCTATGAACCCGTGTTACAGGATGATCTGTTTTTCAACAGCCGCGTGGTTCGTGACCTAGAAGCCTTCAAGGCGGAAAGCGATATCATCCTTGCCAATCGCCTGACACCAGAACTGCAGGATGTCACGGACAGGGTCTATACCCGTGATCTTTTCGGTGTGGACTGATCATATACCCCCTGTGGCCGGCAGCTGATTTGCGGTCGATATCCGCCTGCCACGGGGTCGCACCCCAAGCCCCCAGGTGCCTGCAGCACACCGGGTGACGAAAAAATACCAAGCAAACACTCGGTATGAACGAGGGACAACGGGGCACGCTACGGTAGTTGCTCAGACACTGCTTACAAAAATAATCAACCTAGAGCGTGCTGCACGTATTGAGATTCATACTTCCTTTGGATGAGGCGCTGTGATTCCCTGTCTTTGAGGCAGATATTGGGGATCAACGATGGGTAAGCCGCATCCTATTGAACTTCGACAGCGTGTCGTGGATCATGTGTCCGAGGGCAACACGCACCGGTCAGCGGCGGCGCGTTTCAGGGTATCGGTCAAGTTCGTCAATGACATGGTTAAGCTTGCGAAGACGACCGGGGGCCTTCTTCCGAAGA
>JBKEAB010000158.1:0-12774 GCA_047971845.1 Paracoccus sp. (in: a-proteobacteria)
AAGATGGCATCTTCATTCCAGCAACTAATAAACGTAACTGGAAACTGAATGGTGGGGTTCTGGATTCTGATGGCTCACAGCCGGTTTCAGCTTCTTGCTGGCACTATCCAAATGCGCCGGCAGCGGAGCCAAGAGAAATAGCTGGTACTCCTTATCAGGATCTTCCTGATCCCAGAACAGCAGTTTTCCTTGGGCATTATTCGCCAATGTTCGGGCACTTCATTTTGGAATCAACGGCACGGCTTTGGTGGCTAATGGGTCCCGACGCAAAAGCCGATGTGTCGCTCATGCTGGTTGCACAAGGCACAGATACTACAATCGTTGAAGCAAAAATGCGGGAATTTGCCGCTCTTTGTGATATCGATCTTCCCTTATTTGCGTGGCCCGAAAGGCCGGTTGCGTTCCGCAAGCTGATCACCCCTCCGCAGGGAAGTGGTGCTTTGAACTTAATGCTGGCCGCGCCTGAATATCGCCAGATGATTGTCGGACGCTTTGCTGGCTCTGTTCCCCCACAAGGTAGCCCAAAGGTTTATATTTCGCGTAGCCGGTTACCGGGCCGGCATGGGACATTGATTGAGGAAGCCCGCTTGGAGGAACTCCTGAGTGCTGAGGGCTATGAGATCTACCATCCTCAACAGCACAGCTTTCAGGAACAGATTGCGCGTTACAAGGCGGCAGACACAATCTTGGGGCTTGATAGTTCGGCTTTTCATGCCGTTGCCTTGGTCGCGGCAAGCAGTCGCAAGAAGATTGGTATCATACAGCGACGCACTGCGCCAGAAGCATATCTGCAAGCTGAGCAACTTCGAAAATTCGATGCAGCAAGTGTTGTCGTCGTCCCGTGTGAGGAGACGGCGTGGTCCCCTGCCGGAGTCAGAAGGGCCGCATTATCAATGTTTGGTACGCTAAACTTCCAGCTGGCGGGCCAGATTCTGAAGGATTCCGGCTTCATAGCTGATTCCGGTCCTTGGGCGGCAACTCACCCCACTGAAAAACTGAAAGCAGTTCGTCAGGTTGGTACCTTGCTGGGTGCAGACATGATTGAGGTCGTGCGCGGGCAACGCAATCTGAGCGAGTACCCAATCAGAGCCGTCCCAGGAGAGGTGTCCCTTATCCGATTGGCGACAGGAAAGGATTAATTAGTGACCCGTAGTTTAATGGTTGCCATCATGCGCAATGAAGCCCCTTATATTCTGGAATGGGTGGCGCATCATCGTGCCGTTGGTTTTACGGATTTCCTGATCTTTACCAATGACTGTACTGACGGTACGGATCGCATATTGGACAGGTTGATGGACCTGAATCTGGTTATACATTGCCCCAACCCGAAATCTGCTTTTCCACATAAGCTGAAGGTCTGGCAGGTATCGGCATTAAGATATGCGTCTACCTTTAGCAGGTTTCGGCAATCTGACTGGGTTGCAACAATAGATGCCGATGAGTTCATTGAAATCCGTACTGGTGATGGCACATTATCTGCCTTGACAGAGGCAACAGGTCTGTTTGACGTCTTTAGTTTTCCGGTCGTTGGGTATTGTAGTGACGGTAATCCGTCCATTGGCAATGGTGAAGTTCAGTCTCGTTTTCGCCGCCCACGTTCTGATCTTCGTCCAGACGGAAGTTGGTCGCCTCAGGGTATGGCTGTAAAATCCCTGCAACGCCCTGGGATTGAAGGCGCACATTTTCGGAACCACCGTCCCAAGATTGACAGGTTTTCCAAACGTCAACTCACTTGGCTGGATGGTAGTGGGATGGCGTTACCGCCAGAATTTACGGACCATAAAGTAAATGCCTGGACATTTACGGCTCCTCCTGGATTGGCGCATGTCAATCATCACTCATTACGTGCTCGTAACAGCTTTGCGCTAAAAGCCCTGCGAGGAGACGCCGTAACTGAATCCCGCCTTGGGGTAGGAACCCAGGAGCAAATTCGTAATGCGCTCGGTTATTGGAAGGTTCGTAATCAATCACAACTTCCGGAACGTACAGTGAGGTCCATGCCTCAGGCACAGAAAACCCTAGCAGATTTTCATGCGGATCCCATCCTAAACGAACTACATGAGGCAGCATGTAGCTATCATGAAACTTCTTTTGCAAGATTATTGCAAACAAAGGCAGGGTATGAACTGATCTCAGGCTTGAAATTGCAATCTTAGGGTCAGGGCTCATAGCTAATAAATGACGGTTATGGCGAGGGTGATGGCCGAGAGGACGACCTTTGGACAACGGTCATATCGGATAGGCACGCGGCACCAGTCCTTGAGGCGTTCGAACATGATCTTGATGCGGTTGCGGCACTTGTCGTATTTGACCGGTGTCTTCCGCTGTTTCCGGCCAGGGATGCACGCGCGTATCCCTTTGTCTTTCAACGCTTCTCAGAACCAATCGGCGTCATAGCCACGGTCCCCGAACAGCCAATTGACATCCGGCAGGCTGCTCAGCAGTGCCCGTGCTCCGATGTAATCGCTGACTTGTCCGGCGGTGACGAACAGGTTGAGGCCCCGGTCCGCCTGTCGCAGATGGCGTGCAGCCTGCGTTCATGCCGCCTCTGGTGCGACCGATCAGGTAGTAATTCTCCCCTTGGTCAAGGAGATGCGGAAGCAGAAATTTCTTGGCAGGATCGACGAGGAGATTCTGATGAAGAAGACGGGATTTACTGAGGCACAAACCATGGCCGTATTGAGGCAGGCCGAAGGCGGGATGCCGGTGGCCGAGCTGTGCCGGGAGCACGGCATGAGCAGCGGGTTGTTCTATAAATGGCGGGCGAAGTATGGCGGCATGGATGTGTCGATGATGAGCCAGATGAAAGCCTTGGAGGATGAGAACCGGCGGCTGAAACGCATGTTTGCCGATCTGCTGCGCGGGGCGCTTGGAAAAAAGTGACGCGGCCAGCTCAGCGCCGTGAGTTGGCCGCGAAGGCGGTGGCGAAGAAGGGGGGCAGTATCTCGCTGGCCTGCCGTGCGTTCGGCGTCAGCGAGACCTGCCGCTACAAGCCCGGCGCACGAAGACGAGAACGAGATGATCGCCGGCCTGCTGATCGGGCTGACGACCGCGCACAAGACCTGGGGATTCGGGCTGTGCTTCCTGTATCTGCGAACGTGAAAGGCCATGTCTGAAACCACAAGCACGTGCATCGGATCTGTTGCGAGCTGGAACTGAACCTGCGCATCAGGCCACGACGGCGGCTGAAGCGCGAAAAGCCCGAGGAACTGGTCGTGCCAGACGCGCCGAATCTCGTCTGGTCGATGGATTTCATGGCAGATCGTCTGGCCGACGGGTGGCAGTTCCGGCTGAATGTGCTGGACGGTTTCAACCGCGAAGGCCTGGGCATCGAGGTTGACTTCTCGCTCCCTGCCGAACGGGTCGTCCGGTCGCTGAACCAGATCATTGAATGGCGCGGCAGGCCGCTGGCGATCAGGGTGAACAACGGCCCCGAATATGTCAGTGCCACGCTGATGACCTGGGCCGAGAAGCAGGGCATCGCGCTGAACTACATCCAGCCCGGAAAGCCACAGCAGAACGCCTATATCGAGCGTTACAACCGGACGGTCCGGCATGAATGGCTGGACCTCTATATCTTTGAAACCATCGAGGAGGTGCAAGAGATCGCCACCGAATGGCTATGGACCTACAACAACGAACGACCAAACATGGGCAACGGCGGCATCACACCAGCCATGAAGCTGAAAATGGCCGCGTGAATTCTACGACCGCGACCCGTTAAAACGGGGAGGATTACCGACCCAGTTGCTGAGGGTGCCGCGATCCAGATGCACCGCAGATCGGCGACATCAGCCTCACGGATGCACGATCCGAATATCGTCTTCAAACCAGAATTCTTCCAGATTAGGTCCGTTTCCAATCCGATCTATAGCAGCGAACAGTCCTTTGTCAGTCAGCGGGGCGAGGACCCCATGCCATATATTGCGGTGGTAGTTAACGCCTTGTCCCGGCATGGTCACAAAGGCCGTTGGGCAACTTGGTCTGCCGTCTTCATCAGGGGCAACGACGACCAGAAACGGGGCCTCACTCATCGGGATAAAAGCCTGGCTTCCATCAGGATGGCGCTCGACCATCTCCAGTTTCAGTGGCAGGCTGCGCTTTCTGGCATTAAACAGGCTGATACCTGCACATCCGTCCGAAAAATCAAGCGTGGCAAGGTCATGATGTCGTCCACACATTCCCTGATTGATCAATTTGTCGGGTTTATTTTTCAGTTGCAGTACATCACCAAAAGGGGCAAATGCCTCTGCCGTCAGTGGCTGAACCTGAATAACGATCTCAGTCATGACGAAATTTCTCCTGCAATCGCAATTCGGCAATCCGTTCAACCTGACGACATGCCTCGGTGAATTCAGTATCCCGGTCATTGTCGATACGTCGCCGAAAAGCTTCCATGACTGAAGCCTTGGTGTTGTCGCGTATTGCAATGATAAAGGGAAAGCCGAACTTTGCAGTGTAGGTGTCATTCAGTGCGGTAAAGACAGTTCGCTCCCCATCGGTCAGAGCGTCAAGCCCGACCGAGGCCTGTTCGGCCGTACTTTCCGCTGTCAGACGTTTGGCCTGTGCCAGCTTTCCCGCCAGATCCGGGTGAGCAGTCAGCACACCAAGGCGTGCCTCATGGCTGGCGGAACGGAATATGCGGGCCAGTACATTGTGTATACCTGCTGCCGTATCATGATGTAAGCCCAGTTCCAGATCATGGGCAGCTTCGGCAATCCATGGGCTGTGTTCAAATACACCACCAAATTCCGCAGCGAAGGTGGCTTTATCCATTTGTGAGGGTTGCTTTCGCCACCCCGGCGGATGCGCCTTTGACCAGTGACGGGCAATCTGCTCGCGTGTCGCGAACCAGACACCATCATGTTTCATAAAGTGTTTCAGGGCACGCTGTAACGCAATAGCCCGTCCCGGTCGCCCGATCAGGCGGCAATGCAATCCAATTGACAGCATGGCCGGCTGCCCCGCCTGACTTTCGGCATAAAGCATGTCAAAACTGTCTTTAAGATAGTTCTCAAACTGATCACCAGTGGTAAACCCTGCCTGGATGGCAAAACGCATGTCGTTGCAATCCATTGTATAAGGTATAATCAACTGATCCTTACCACCCGCACGGATCCAGTAGGGCAGGTCATCGGCATAACTGTCGGCGATATAAACAAAATCGCCCTCTGCAGCGGCCAGATCCACAGTATTCATCGAACAACGCCCAGTATACCAGCCACGTGGAGGGGTGCCAACCACTTCAGTATGAAGTCGGATCGCCTCACGGATCTGAGCACGCTCCTCTTCGGGGGGCATGTCTTTGTATTCAATCCACTTCAGTCCATGTGAGGCAATCTCCCATCCGGCCGACTTCATCGCGGCCAGTTGTTCAGGAGCACGCGCCAGAGCCGTGGCTACCCCGTAAACCGTCACCGGCAGATCCTGCAGCAACCGGTGTACACGCCAGAATCCAGCCCGCGCACCGTATTCATAGATTGATTCCATATTCCAGTGCCGCTGCCCGGCCCAGGGCTGCGCACCAGTAATTTCTGATAAAAAGCCCTCGGAGGTCGCATCCCCATGCAGGATGTTATTTTCACCACCTTCCTCATAGTTCAGAACGATCTGAACGGCGATATTGGCGCCACCCGGCCATTTTACCGCAGGCGGAGTTGCCCCATATCCAACCATATCGCGCGGATAACGTGTCATGTTCTCGCCCTCCTGTTGACAAACAGATAAACGATAAAATTTCTGTATTCTTTCAAAAAATCCAGAAAAGTGCATCTTGACACCAGAACTTTGTCACCATGTGTGGTTAGGGGATACAGTCAATAAAAGACAGGGAGGCACCGCCATGACCGGTTATCTGACCACACATGTTCTCGATACGGCACGGGGTTGTCCGGCCAAAGGTCTGACGATTGAACTTTTCCGGATTGTCGGAGAAAGTCGTCATTTGCTGAAAACACTTATCACTAACAGTGATGGACGCACCGATGAACAAATCCTGCCCACGGCAGAGTTTGAGCCCGGCGTTTATGAACTGATCTTTCACGCCGGTGCCTATCTGAGTGCTTCAGATCTATCCGCCGAAAGTCCACGCTTTCTTGATGCAATCCCGATCCGCTTTGGCATGTCGAAGGCATTGCACTACCATGTACCACTTTTGCTTTCTCCCTTTGGCTATGCAACCTATCGTGGCAGTTAACGACATTATCCCGACTGACCAGACGCATTAATAACAGCGCTGATCCTTTCGATCATAAACTCCATGAATAGCCGGGTCTTGGGATCCTGTCGTCGCCGGTGCGTAAAAAGGCAAGCCATCTGGATCGGCACGGGCGGCGTTTCACATGCGACCGGGACAAGACTACCGTCTTTCAGGTGCCGGGCAACCTCAAACACGGGTTTGAGCGCAATACCGTGACCAGCCAGTGCCCAATCCGTCAGCACATCTCCATCATCTGATTCATAACGGCCTGAAACCCGGAACCGTTTTGGTCCTTCGGTCGTATTCAGCAGCCATTGGAATTCCGATGCACCGGGAAAACGCAGGCTGAGACATTCGTGTCTCTCTGAAATCAGCGCATTTCCACTGGTCGGCAGCCCACGACGTTCAATATAGCCGGGGGCGGCGCAAAGTACACGTTTAACATCAGCAATCTTGCGAATCCGCAGATTGCTGTCTTCGGGCTGACCAAGGAAAAACGCCAGATCCAATCCTTCAATTGTCAGATCCACCTTGCGATCAGTCAGCCGCAAACGCACATTAATCTCGGGATATTCTGCCAGAAAATCTGGAACCAGCGGAGCAATCAGCCGGCGGCCTACCCCCAGCGGTGCCGCAATATAAAGCGAGCCCTTGAGATGTTCGGTGATATCGACAATCTGCGCCTCAGCGTCTTCAACTGCCGCAAGAATTTCGATCGCACCACGGTAGAAGGACTTTCCCTGTTCTGTCGGAGCCAAGCTGCGTGTAGTCCGCTGAAACAAACGTACACCCAGATGTTCTTCAAGCTGAAGAATTCGCGAAGACGTGACTGCCGGAGAGATACGCAAATCCCGCCCGGCAGCGGACATACTACCCAATTCATAGACACGTACAAAAGTCCGGATATTGTCGAAATAGGACATTGTCAGATTTTTTTTGATACTGATTGGTTTTTGCAGGCAATATCAGAATAAATAATTCTGCACTAGAGTGGAGAGAAGGTTAAAATACAGGGAGAAAACCATGCATGATTTTGCCATCATCTGGGACTGGATTGCCTTTTCGATCCGCTGGTTGCATGTCATCGCCGCGATGGCGTGGATCGGTGCCTCGTTCTTTTTCATTGCTCTTGACCTGGGTCTGAAACCTGCACCGAACATGCCCACGGGCTGCCACGGCGAGGAATGGCAGGTCCATGGTGGCGGATTCTATCACATCCAGAAATATCTCGTGGCACCGGAAAACATGCCCGAACATCTCGTCTGGCATAAATGGCAAAGTTATATCACCTGGACTTCGGGTGCGGCACTCCTGATGATTGTCTACTGGGTCGGAGGTGAATTATTCCTGATTGATCCAGCCAAAATGGAATTGTCTCTCTGGCAGGCAATCCTGATTTCGGGCGGCTCCCTGACCGTCGGTTGGCTGGCCTATGATCAGCTTTGCAAATCAAAACTTGGCGAAAGCCCAACCACACTGATGCTGATCCTGTTTGCCATTCTTATGAGTATGTCCTGGGGTTATAACCAGATCTTCACTGGCCGCGCTGCATTACTGCATCTCGGGGCCTTCACCGCGACAATCATGACCGCAAATGTTTTTTTCCAGATCATGCCCAATCAGCGTATTGTGGTGGCTGATCTGAAGGCCGGACATAAACCAGATGCAAAATATGGCAGGATCGCCAAGCTGCGTTCAACCCATAACAACTATCTGACGCTGCCTGTTGTCTTCCTGATGCTGTCCACGCATTATCCACTGGCTTTTGCTACGGAATATTCTTGGATCATTGCCAGCCTGATCTTCCTGACCGGCGTAACCATACGCCATTATTTCAATACAATGCATAAAACCGGCAAGGGGCCCAGCTGGACCTGGGCAGTCACCGCCCTGATCATGATCCTGATTGCATGGTTGTCAACAGCACCTGGAATAGGTTCTGTTGAAGAGGCCGAAGCCCATACACTGACCCCTTATGAGAAGAAATTTTCTTCCGCCGATACGTTTGAGGGTGCTTTCTATGCAGTGGTTGGTAACTGTTCAATGTGCCATGCACGTGAACCTTCATGGGACGGAATCCATATGCCGCCCAAGGGGGTTGTGCTGGAAACCGAAGCCGATGTTGCCCGGCATGCCCAGCAGGTCTATCTGCAAGCCGGCAGATCTCATGCCATGCCCCCCCCGAATGCAATCCAGATGGATCCAGAGGCCCGCCGTCAGATCGTTACATGGTACAAGGATGTTACAGCAGGAGAAAATGGTAGCTAGGCGTTCAGCCCCGACAATCTGGAAAATTGGATGCTGTCTGAACCGGCTCAGGTTTGCCAGAGGGTAGCCCCTTAAAGGATGTCCCCACGACAAACAGAGTTTCACTCCTCCTATCCGGCCAGGCTGCGCAAACACAATGCCCGGCTATTTCGAAAGAACCGTGCTGATTGCGCCAATGATACGGCTGCCTGTAAGGCGATTGACCAAAATCAGCTGTCATGATGCAACAACCTTCGCCCTGCTGCCAGCAGGCTGAACACAATGCTGGACAGCGGGCCGGTGAGCGATAACCCAGTGTGCCGTGTGGTCTTTTGGTGTTGTCGTGCTTCCCCATTCGTCGGTCATTATTTGCACCTCGCGGAGACTGTAAAAATTCACCATTCAGCAACTCGTTGCGGAACCGGGCGTTGAAGCGAACAGGAAAACTTGTGACAGAACTATGTATAGTCCCCTTTCCTTTCGCGGCCACACCAGACAAAATAACGTCCTGCAAGGAAAGGCCCTTCTGATGATCCCTCCCGCTCATATTGCCATCGTAACCGTATCTGATCGTGCCGCGCGGGGTGAATATGAGGACAAGGGCGGTCCCGGTGCCGAAAACTGGCTGCGTGAAACCATCATATCTCCCATGAGGATTACACGTCACATCGTCCCTGACGGACGTGAGGGCACGGCCGGTCTGCTGCGCCAGTTGACCGATGAAGATGGTGCAGACCTAATCCTTGTCACAGGCGGAACCGGCCCGGCCCCACGGGATCTGACTCCCGAGGCTATTGCTGATATTGCCGAACGCGAATATCCCGGCTTTGGTGAGGAGATGCGTCGCGCGAGCCTGTGTGAGGTCCCGACAGCTATCCTGTCACGTCAAACCGCCGTCAGTCGGGGCAAGACCCTGATTATCACCATTCCCGGCAAGCCTTCAGCCATTGCTACCTGTCTGAATGCAATATTTGCCGCTGTGCCCTATTGTCTGGACCTTTTGGGCGCTGCCCGGATTGAAACCGACCCGGCAAAGATCATGGCTTTTCGCCCCAAGGCAAAATAAGGGGGCTGTATATTTACGGGGCCCTTCGATTTTTTGCCAGTTTGAAGGTTCGGAGCACACATATGACGGGAACTTGGGTTGCCTACAGGCATTTGCCATGCTCTGGCTTGGCGGCCTGAGTCCGCGACCCTGGCTCACGCCTTCCAAGAATTCAGGAGGCGGAGTCGGGCAAGGCGGCACATGTTCAGATAAGGCTCTTCATGCCGGCCCAAGCCATGAGAGGTTAAGGCAACGGAGCAAGAATATTATATATGGAAAATGCATTGCCCGAAAAAATATAAAAGGGCCACGGAATTATCCTGTGGCCCTTTCTCATGGAGAATTACCCGGATCAGCGGAATTTTGCGTTGCGGCTTCCGATCAGTTTCAGGCGTAATGCGTTCAGCTTGATGAAGCCTGCGGCATCTTTCTGGTCATATGCTCCGGCATCATCTTCAAAGGTGACATGCGCTTCCGAATACAGCGAATGATCCGACCAGCGACTGACAGTCTGGGCACTACCCTTGTACAGTTTCAGCCGCACTGTCCCCGTGACATGCTCCTGGCTCTTATCGATGGCTGCCTGCAGCATCTCGCGCTCCGGAGAGAACCAGAAGCCATTATAGATCAGCTCTGCATAATGTGGCATCAGGCTATCTTTCAGATGTCCTGCCCCGCTGTCCAGCGTGATCTGTTCAATCCCGCGATGCGCCTCCAGCAGGATTGTTCCACCGGGGGTCTCATAAATTCCGCGCGACTTCATTCCGACAAAGCGATTTTCGACAAAATCCAGCCGACCGATACCATGCTTGCGGCCATATTCATTCAGCTGTGTCAGGAGCGTGGCCGGTGACATAGCCTGACCATTGATTGCCACTGCATCACCTTTTTCAAAGGTGATTTCAATATGTTCCGGTGTGTCAGGTGCATCTTCCGGATTTACGGTACGCTGATAGACATAGTCCGGGGCTTCTTCAGCTGGATTTTCCAGTGCCTTGCCTTCACTGGACGTATGTAAAAGGTTTGCATCCACGCTGAACGGTGCTTCACCCCGCTTGTCCCTGGCAATTGGGATCTGATGGACCTCGGCAAACTCAATCAGTCTGGTACGACTGGAGAGGTCCCATTCCCGCCATGGTGCGATGACCCGGATCAAGGGGTCCAGGGCATAGGCTGACAGTTCGAACCGGACCTGGTCATTCCCCTTGCCCGTTGCCCCATGGGCAATGGCATCAGCACCATGCTGATGTGCAATTTCCACAAGGCGTTTCGAAATCAACGGCCGGGCAATGGATGTGCCAAGCAGATACAGCCCTTCATAGACTGCATTGGCCCTGAACATCGGGAAGACAAAATCACGTACAAATTCTTCGCGCAGATCGTCGATATGGATATTCTCGGGCCGGATCCCCAGAAGTTCGGCCTTTTGGCGGGCAGGCTCCAGTTCCTCACCCTGACCCAGATCGGCTGTAAAGGTAATGACCTCACAATCATATTCAGTTTGCAGCCATTTCAGGATGATCGAAGTATCAAGGCCCCCGGAATAGGCCAGCACGACTTTCTTGGGTGCGGTCATGGTGATGTCCTTTCTGATTTGGGCTTGGATTATGCGGTTTTGCTTGACCTCACAAGGGCCGGCTGGTGGTTGAAATCACATGATGACCACATCAGATCAGAAGCTGGGCCAGCAATTCATCGCCGGTGATATCCTGATAGGCAAAGCCGCCCGCATCCAGCCGTCCCAGTAAGGCGGTCAGATTTTCAGGGGCAGTCGTTTCTATTCCGATCAGGACGGATCCAAAATTGCGGGCCGACTTCTTCAGATATTCAAACCGTGCGATATCATCCTCGGGACCCAGCATTTCCAGAAAATCCCGCAGGGCCCCCGGACGTTGTGGCAGGCGCAGAATAAAGTACTTTTTCAGTCCGGCATATCGCTGTGCGCGTTCCTTGACCTCTGGCAAGCGCTCGAAATCGAAATTTCCGCCTGAACAGACACAGACCACCCGTTTACCGGTCAAGACCCCGGACTCTGCCAGATCCTGCAATACATCAATGGAAAGCGCACCTGCCGGTTCCAGTACAATGCCTTCAACATTCAGCATTTCCAGCATGGTAATACAAAGCCTATCCTCCGGTGCAAGCAGAACCTGATCAGGTAAGAAACCCCGCAATCCGGCAAAGGGCAAATCACCGATCCGGGCTACCGCTGCGCCGTCGACAAAACTGTCCACACGGTCCAGCGTGATCTGACGACCCACCTCAAGTGCACATTTCAGGCTGGCACCACCCTGCGGTTCAGCAAAGATGAATTCCGTCTGCGGGGCATTTCCGGCAAGATAGCGCGTTACCCCAGCCGACAATCCGCCACCACCAACCGGCAGCACGATCAGATCAGGCTGTTCCGGCACCTGTGATAACATTTCACGGGCAACTGTTGCTTGACCTTCAATCACATCCATCGAGTCAAAAGGCGATAGGAACGCGGCCCCATGATCCGAAGCAAATTCCTGTGCTGCAAAAAGGGTCTGATCAAAATAATCGCCGGTCAGTACGATCTCCACGCTGTCTCCGCCGAATATGCGAGTTTTGTCGATCTTCTGTTTCGGTGTCGTCACCGGCATGAAGATGGTCCCCTTCGCCCCAAAATGGCGGCAGGCAAAGGCAACCCCCTGCGCGTGGTTCCCGGCACTTGCACACACGAAATGACCTGCGTTTCCCGCTGCAATCGCCTTGCGCATGGCATTGAAGGCTCCGCGCAGCTTATAGCTGCGCACCGGGGTCAGATCTTCACGCTTCAACCAGATTTCAGCACCATACCGGGCTGAAAGATGATCATTGAGTTGCAAGGGAGTCGCCGGGAAAAGATTGCGCAGGGCAATCTCTGCGGCAGCAACATCAGCCGTAAAATCAGTCATACGTGCCTCGACAGGAAATATGACCAGCGTTCGCATAACTGGTAGGGCCGGGTCAATGCAACACTGATGTTATATGCCGAAACCTCTGATCCGTAGTGTCAAAAGGTTTAAGCTTGGTCGTATCTCGGAAGTGGTGGAAATTTGAAGGCGGCGTAATCTCCGGGTGAACTGACACCCACTTAACCGGCGGCGGGAAGCGTCAGGGAGATCACGCCATGAACCAGATGACCGACACTTCCTGCTTTTCGCTACTGGCCGGAGAGGCCGGGCTCGATCCGATTGATGAGCGGCTGCGGACCAAGGTGTGCGCGACCATCGAAGCGGTTTTCGAGGAGGAATTGGCCAGCTTTCTCAGCCGCCTGCGC
>JBKEAB010000159.1:0-2038 GCA_047971845.1 Paracoccus sp. (in: a-proteobacteria)
CCAAACTGCATGCCGTCGCTGATGCCGATGGGCGTCCGATCCGGTTCTTCATGACCGCAGGCCAAGTCAGCGATTACACCGGCGCTGCGGCCCTGCTGGGTAGCTTGCCCAAAGCGGAATGGTTGCTGGCTGACCGGGGCTATGACGCTGATTGGCTCAGAGATGCGTTGAAAAACAGAGGGATAAATCCCTGCATCCCAGGCAGGAAGTCGCGCGGCAATCCCGTCAAATACGACAGGCGCCGATACAAGCGCCGCAACCGCATTGGGATCATGTTCGCCAGGCTCAAGGACTGGCGACGGGTTGCCACCCGCTGCGACAGGTGCCCCAAGGTCTTCCTCTCCGCCGTCGCACTCGCCGCAACCGTCATCTTCTGGCTATGACGCCAGAACAAGTCCTGATCCTAAACTGTGACCAGCTCATGTGATTATGGAAAAATCCTGATATTCCATCCAGTGCAATGACCGACAATCCAAGGATAAAGATCAGTGCGAACATTGCCGCGGCTTCGATTGACAAAGGGCGCATGATGGTGGCTATTTGCCGTCCTTCCTTCAGGAACTCCCTGATGAAAGTATTCATCTGCGGACCGGGGGAATGCGGGATCGGACGTAGTCAGCTGCCGGATGTGGTGGGTGGCCATGTGTGTGGTTCCAGAAGGTTGTGCCTCCGAGTCTGAAGAACAGCGGCAGTGCCAGGATAATGCCGGCGATGAAGCCCCCCGCATGGGCCCAGTAGGCGATACCCGAAGCGTTCCAGATTGAGGCGATACTGCCATAAATTTGCAGCAGGAACCACAGTCCCAGCATGATCCATGTGGGGATGGTGAAGATCTTGATCAGGATGATGATGATTGCCAGAACATCGACCCTCGCCTTGGGGAACAGCAGAAGGTAACCGCCAAGAACCCCTGCGACGGCACCGGATGCCCCGACCATCGGGATGCTTTCATAAGGGCTGGTGGCGATTTGTGCCGCCGCTGCGGCCAGTCCGCAGGCAAGGTAGAAGATCAGGAAGGGCAGGTGTCCCATCTGATCTTCCAGATTGTCGCCAAATACCCATAAGAACAACATGTTGCCGAGAATGTGGAAAAATCCGGCATGCAGAAACATGTGGCTGATGAGACCCCAGAGATATTCGCCGTTCACAACCGCGATCGGATAAAGCGCAAGACGGTTCCACAGGTCGATCATTCCAAAGGCCCATGGCATGGTCAGCAGAAACATGACTACATTGATGAGGATCAGCCCGATAGTGACATAAGGAGTGCGTTCGGACGGATTATGATCGCGGATCGGAAACATCTGTCATCCTTGTTTTTGCGGACGATGCCCGAGGTAACCGATATAGGCAAGCATAGCCTCTGCCCGCGGAGCCTGCTTTCCGTGCCGTGGCGTGCCGGTTTTTGAACCGGTTGTGGAAATCAACCATATGCGTGATGCGTGCCACTTTCAGCAGGCAATTAGGCCATATTGCCCAAGGGGTTTCGCAGGCGGTCTGACCGTGATTCAAGCTGGTATCTGCAACGGAGATCAGCTTGGCACGCAATCTGATGACTGACGGCGCATGGACATTCTTTGAGGGCTTCATTCAGGGTGCTCGACGCCCGAACGGGCGCAAGCCTGTGGACCATCGGCTTGTTCTGGATGGGATTTTCTGGATTTCCAGAACGGGTGCGCCGTGGCGGGATCTGCCCGGAGGGCTTGGGAAACGGTCCTCAGTCTACCGTCAATTCCACCGCTGGACCCTGGCCGGATTATGGGAGGACATCATGGGTGGGTAATCCCCCCTTTTTTAGCGGGGCGGGTTCGTAGAATTCATGCGGCCATTTTCAGCTTCTGTGCGGGTGTGATGCCGCCGATGCCCATGTTGGGGCGGTCGTTGTTGCAAGTCCAGAGCCATTGCGTGGCGTAGTCCTGAGCCTCCTCGATGCTTTCGATGATGTATTGATCGAGCCATTCGTGACGGACGGTCCGGTGGCAGCGCTCGACATAGGCGTTTTGTTGCGGCTTTCCGGGTTGGATGTAGTTCAGCGCGA
>JBKEAB010000160.1:0-5808 GCA_047971845.1 Paracoccus sp. (in: a-proteobacteria)
ATTGAACCCTTGATCGGTAAATGCCCCAACATCATGGCTGCTAGCTGGTTCGATGCTCTCAATCGAGCCGCTGAAGGTCGTCGCTTGATGATCTTGGACACTTTGCGGCGCTTCCACATTGAGGAGGAGAACGCTAGCGGGCCGATGGCGCAGGTTGTTGGACACATGGAGGCCATAGCCGCTGATACAGGCTAGCGAGCGCTCAGTCACGGATGTCCGAAGGGCTGATTCCATAGGTTTTGCGGAAGAGGTAAGACAGGTGGGATGGCGTGTATTCATCCAGCGTCAGCAGATTTGCGACATCTGCCTCGCGTTTGGATCGGTAGATCAGTGATGCGTACGTGACCCAATCGCCCCCGTTACCGAAAACCGAAACAGGCGCCACATAGGTCCCGTTCAAACCAACGCTCCAAGCCGACACATTCGGAACGCGGTTGCCCTTGCTGATCCCCGCCGCAGCATTATCGGACGTGAAGACAGCGTCCGTGTAACCGACAGCGCCTGCGATACTGAGCCGATCAGTAAGCTGATAGTTCGTGTCAATCTCCAGACCCGAACTCCGGACATCGGCATTGTCGATGTTGAGCTGGAAGGTCGTAAAGTCGTAGCTGACGACCTGTTCATCCTTGGCTTCGGTGTGGAACACCGAGATATCGAACGTCCCGAGACCGTCAGCGAAGGCACGCTTGTGCCCGAGTTCAAAAGTGAGGTTGGTGGACTCGTCAAACGCCGAATCCAACTGACCAGTCGTGGGTGCCCGAGTGCCTCGTTGTGTGCAACGGCCCCTTGGGTTCGTCGGCGTCCGGGGTATGACGAAGTCGAGGCCGGTGAGGTATTCGACCATCCCGCCCTGCTTGCCAGCGCAGGTTACCATGTCCGAAGTCGGATCAAAGCTCAGATGAATTGTTTGAAGCTTTTCGGCGAGCGGATCACGTCACAAGATCCCGACCGCCAGATCGCCGAAATCCAGATCCGCATCGCCATCAAAAACCGCTTCTCGGCCCTCGACAGGACCGAGATCGAGGCCGTCGCCTGAAGAGCCACGGGAAAGGGCCATCCAGCCCAAACGCTGTTTTGTGCAACAAAATTGTTCACAGCGATTGCAGATGGGTGAAGCTCCAGATAACGCCGCCCATTGCAATATGCAATGCATGCTGGTCCTTGCCTCTCTCCGCAAGCCTGAGAGGGGCACCATTACCATTAGATGCGCGAAAGATTTTGTACGTTATCACATAGCGCGGGCGGGTTGCGTAATCTCCATCCATGTGGAATCATAATTATGTATGTAAATCAATGAGTTGAAAGAACTGTATGTGCTTTTCCTGCGATGAAAGGACCTGTGGACCACTTCATCCGTCTCCTCTCAAACGATCACGGCCAAGCCGCCGAGGACCGACTTTGGCCAAACACACCCCCTGGTTGTAACAAATACGCTCTGAGCAAACACATGAAACGTACCACCACAGAACTGATCCTAAGAAACATTGGTTGGTTGTCTGGAAAACCGCCTGAGTTTCAGAATGAAATCCTGTCAAAATCAGTACCGCTCAACCTTAATCCGGGTGACAGTGCTCCAAACATGCAGGGAAATACCTATGACGACGGAATTTACGGCCTTGCTTCAGGAGCTGTTACCGTTAACTGCGCACCGCCGGGCCGTCGGCCTCGACTGATCCATGCGGTTGAAATCGGTTCATGGATGGCTGTTGGAGGTATGCTGACACCACAGATGCGGCCGATGACACTCCAAGCACACAAAGCCAGCAGAATGATGTATCTGCCGATGGACGAGGTAAGGCGGATAGTGAAGACCAACCCCGATGCGCCTGGTCATTTTTCGGCCATCCTGATGACGACACTTGATGCGCTGATCCATGTCGTCTGCGACCTTCAGGTGGTCGAGGCGAAAACGCGTATTGCCGCCACACTGGAACGGATGGCCTCGGTCAGTGACGATTTAGTCGTTCCCCTGACCCAAACAGAGTTGGCCCAGATGGCCGGAGCAAGCCGAAGGCAGGTCAACACCTCCATGAAGGATTTTGCGCAAAGCGGATGGATTAAGACAAACTACCGCAGCATCGAGTTACTGGATCTGGACGCAATCCGTAAGTTTTGTGGGCATGCGCGATAATGCACACCCAAAATCCTCGAATGGAAAACTCCATTCACCACATCGCAATCAGGTGGCTTTCATGAGGCCTAATCAGAAGCTCAACTAGGATGCCATCAGTCGAAATATCTTGGCTCAAATCCTGCGGTATCGAAGTTCTTAACCGGAACGCAGACACTATTTCTCTTCCTGAACATACAGTTCTGGAGGCGCCATGCAGCCTGAAATGGGTAGTATATGATCATAGCATAGAACTGGGGGCTTTTTCCTATCAGGTATCCGGTTATTGTTTTGCAGCAAGGATCGGGCGCTATTGCTCTTTCGGTGAGGATGTGCAGATCGGGCGCCAGAACCACCCGCTGACCTGGGTTTCGACCAGCCCTTCCTTTTACTTAGGTGATCAGCTGTTTGAACTGGGAGGCGGATTCAGCGACGCCAAGGAGTATCATGATTACCAATTCTCATTGTCCGAGGCTCCGACCCGCGCAAAAATCACAACCATCGGCAATGACGTCTGGATCGGTCATGGTGCGCAAATCCTGGCCGGAGTAACGGTCGGTGACGGTGCGGTGGTTTCTGCCGCTGCTGTGGTCACCAAGGATGTTCCAGCCTACGCGGTAGTTGCGGGCAATCCTGCGGTGATCAAAAAATGGCGACTACCCCCGCAGCTTGTCTCACCCCTCCTGCGCTGCAAATGGTGGCGCTTTGCGCCGTGGCAGTTGACGCATCTTGACCCGACACGGCCCGGAGAATTCGCGCAGGGCATCTTTCAGATGCAGGATATCGAGCCATTTCAGCCAAGTATCGTTGATCTGCGTCGTAAAGAGAGCTGAAAGGAAGCACAGTCATGCCCACACAGTGCACAATTGCACCTGCGGCCATTGCCGGGATCCTGGCTCGCGCCAACCAACTGCGGCAGAGTGGTCAACATAATGACAGCATTACCTGCCTGACAAAGGCCCTAAATGACCATCCAGACAATGGGTCGCTTTTGCATTCGCTGTCGATCTCGTACCGGCTGGCAGGAAATTACGACAAGAGCATATGCTTGAGCGATGCGATCCTGTCGCGGATCCCAGGCAACATATTTGCGTTGATGGCACGCGCAGATACTGCCGCGCATTTCGGGCAGACGGATCGGGCACTACTTTGGATCGATGAAGCGATTGCACTGGCCCCCAACCATCTTCCATTTCAAATTCGCAAATGCAACTTTCTGCGCAGAGCGATGCGTCCAGCAGAAGGCGTGGCGCTGCTGAGGAAACTGGCCCGCCGGCATCTCGAAAACACCACCATCCTGCGAGAGCTTGCACTGTCAACGCAAGCAGCAGGCGACATGCAGACCTGCCTTGAAGCCTGCCGATGCCTGCTTGCCATATCGCCGCAGGATCAGCAGGCCCGCCTGTTGCAGACCGAGGCATTAACGCGCCTGCACCACCCTAATGCAGCCCTAACGCTGGTGAACGAATTCCTACGCGATCATCCAGCACACCTTCACGCACACATCCGCAAAGCCGGGTTGCTGCGTGAGACGGGCCGCTGCCAGGATGCCATCGCTCGCCTCACCCGGTTGTCACAGCGACATCCGGAAAACTCCGCTGTCTTGTGTGCTCTTGCAACCTGTTATCGCAGGATCGGCGATCATAAAATAGCGCTTAGCCTGCTTGACCAGGTCCTGTCCAAAAGCGCGGCAGACCGAACCGCTCTGTTGACCAAGGTCGAGATCGTGCAGAACATGCAGGACCAACCCAAGCTGGAACTGATCCTGAACGAAATCTCTGCCCAACTGAATACGGCAGTGGATCCGGTACCTCAGGTGGTTTTCGCAATTGCGATCTGCAAGGGCCTCAATGCGACTTCACAATCCCAGGCCGAATGGCTTTTGCGCCAACACGCCAAGGCTCTGGTGTTGCTTGCCCCGCAACTGCCATCGCAACAGCTTTGGACTGCCTGCCTGGTGGCAGATCGCTTGGGACTGGCCAGCATGGCCAGTACTTTGACCAACGCACTTATGTTGCGAAGCATCATCGATATCGCAGTTGCTCGGCAGATTCTTATGGTCAGTTTCCGGGCTGGCTTGCCAAACTGGCAACGGATTGCGGAATATATTCATCATCGCATTCCGGAAATGGATCGTAATACCTTCCTGATTGAGATTGCATCCTTACGTGAAATGCCAGACCGCGCGCTGTCCCTGCGCAAGGAGCAAAAATCACAACGACGACCAGAACGCGTTCTGCTAATCTCTCGTTTACTGAAGCAGCAGGGGCGCATCCGGGTTGCCGCCCGTTATTTGGGTTTTGCGCGAAGGGTTTTTGATCGTGATCCAGCGCTCTTGCAGGATCATCTGACCTGCCTTTGCGGTGCCGGGTTGGCCGATCAGGCATATCAGGTGTTGTCCATGGCAGAAAAGGCATCAGATATGCCGCCACAATGGTATAGCGCGATCGCTTTGGGATTGATCCAACTAGACAAACCTGAACGAGCCGTACGATTACTGGACCAGACTGCCCCCGCTCTTGCGGTGCGGCAGGACTGGTATGTTGCGCAGGTTCTGACCGGGTTCGACCAACATCGCTACACACGACTGGTTCAAGCCCTGCATGCACAAACTGATCCACATTTCGCCCCCTCGATCCGGGGCCTGCTGCTGGCCGAGGGGCAGCGCCCCGCCAACCAAGTCACAGCACCAGAATTGGCAGGTGATCTGGTTCTGCCTGCGATCCGACGGCTATCCGGCTGGACTGGTGAGGATATGACGTCTGCCATCCCTCAGATTCCCCGCCTGATTGTCCAGTATTGGGCTCAGGGTGCACCCCCAGCTCAAATCAGACCTGCGATAGAAAGCTGGCAGTATGCAACGGGTTTTCAGCATGAACTATTCGACGGCATCAGTGCCCGCAGCTTCCTGCATGACCATCTGGGTGCCGACTGGTTGCAGGCCTTCAATCGGGCTCAATCGCCTACTGAGGAAAGCGATTTCTTTCGCCTGTGCCGTCTGGCGGTAACCGGCGGTGCATATGTTGATTGCGATGATTGGCTTGTTGGCGATCCGGAATGTCTTTGGACCCATGCTCCGCAATTGACTGTGTTTCGTGAACCCACGGGCGCAGTTTGCAACAATGTCATCATCTCTCCACCACATCATCCTGCTATAATCTGGGCAGCTGTGGCGGCCAAGCGCGCCCTGCTGGAGCACCACAATGAAAACACTTGGGGGAAGACAGGGCCGGGACTATTGACCCGTGCCATTGCCCGGCACATTGACCGCAGCGAAAATACGGGCACAAGCCCCTCGACACGGATTCTGCCGCAATGGGTGCTTGGTCGGACCGTGCAGTTCCACAGCCCGATGGCCTATAAAATGGGCAGTGGATATTGGAATACCCACAATCGCGCAGGGCGACTGCAATGCTTGACGCATTGGGACTTCCCGCCTGCGCAATATCTAGGCTCTGTTGACAAAAGGGGTTCACAAGGTGGCCTGACCGTGATTCAAGCTGATATCTGCAAGGGAGACCAGCTTGGCGCGCAACCTGATGACCGACAACGAATGGGCATTTTTTGAAAGCTTCATTCAGGGTGCTCGACGCCCGAACGGGCGCAAGCCTGTGGATCATCGGCTTGTTCTGGATGGAATTTTCTGGATTGCTCGTACAGGAGCCCCTTGGCGTGACCTGCCCGAAGAATTTGGGAAA
>JBKEAB010000161.1:0-39776 GCA_047971845.1 Paracoccus sp. (in: a-proteobacteria)
AGCCTCATGCTCTGCGATCCGGGTCCGGAATGCCTGCCGCAGGGCCTCATCGGCTTTCGGATGGCATAACCGTTTTTTCATGTGTCAGGGCGGGCTTCTTCAGCGCCTGGCAGATCGCGTTTTGCGACACACCAAACCGCGCGGCCCGTCCGCTCTGATAAGCGTCGGGCCGTTCACGGACATCCTGTGCGAGCCGTTCCAGATCGATCTTGCGCGGGCAGCCTTCCTGGCCCGATTTCGGCTCCGGTTGCTTCACCCAACGGACAACCGAGGCAACTCCCACCGAAAACCGCTCCGCTGTCTCAAGGAACGTCAGCCCCTCCCGATCACGGGTCAACAAAACATGGCGGCGAAAATCTGCGCTGTACGTCATCCAATCCGTATAATCAGTTTGATGTTGTTTGGCTATAGTTTGCCCTTTACAATTTCGTGCCCACCTGCAAGAGCCTGAAAATGACCCCGGCCATGCGGCAGGTGTCAGTGAAACACGGCACTATATGAAATGGATCGTAAGCCTGATCACCCATGCGCCGGAATCGGTTCAGCGTGGCCCTTACAAAAAACGCAATGCTGAAATTTCAAACTAAGATATTGCCTATCCTTTGCGCAGGTGGTCTCGGCCCAGGAGTTCGGCTATCTGGACAAGGTTCAGGGCGGATCCCTTGCGCAGGCTGTCGCAGACGATCCACAGGTTTAGTCCGTTCTCGACCGAGCTGTCCTGCCGGATACGGCTGACGAAAGTTGCGAAATCGCCTGCGCTTTCAGCGGGGGTGACATAGCCGCCGTCTTCGTGCTTGTCGACGACCAGAAGGCCGGGGGCTTCGCGCAGGATATTGCGGGCCTCATCTTCATCGAGGAAGTCCTCGAACTCAACATTAACGGTTTCTGCGTCTCCGACAAAGACCGGTACGCGTACGCAGGTGACAGACAGGCGGATTGCAGACCCGAGGATCTTCTTCGTTTCGGCTACAATTTGCCATTCGGCACGACTTGTGCCGTCTTCCATGAACTCACCGACCTGTGGAATGATATTGAAGGCGATCTGACGTGGAAATGTCGATGGATCGACTTCCTGTCCCGGGACATACATGCCCTTGGTCTGGTTCCAGAGCTCGTCCATACCACTCTTGCCCGCACTCAGGACTGATTGATAGGTCGAAACGACGGCCCTGCGGATGCGGGCGCGGTCATGCAGGGGTTTCAGGGCGACGATCAGTTCGGCAGTGGCGCTGTCCGGGCTTGCGATGATCATTTTCTCCCGATAGCCTTCAATAGCATCCGGGTTTGCCTCGGGTACGATCAGGGGCACTGCGGTATCCATGCGCCATGCAGATGAACCGTCTATCACGACGCAACCCTGATCTGTGGCGACCGGTGCGTATTTCCGGGCTGCCTCGGCATCGACGGCAAAAAGAGCCATGTCACAGCCGGAAAAATCGAAGCTGTCGATGTCGCGGGTTTTCAGCGTGGTATCGCCAAAACCGACTTCGGTTCCGATTGAGTTGCGTGGGGAAAGCGCGATGACCTCATCAGCGGGAAATTCACGCTCGGCGAGGATATTCAGGACCTCGCGGCCCACATCATTGGTGGCGCCGGCAACGGCGATTTTGTAGCCCATGAAAGCCTCCGTATCTGAGTTGCGGGATATAGGGATGCCGGCAGCTTTGCAAAAGGGGATTTACGCCCCAAGGTAGCGGCTGCGTATCTCTCCGGCAGCTTCGAAGGCCGTGATGGGGCCATGCCAGATATCCTGCCCACGCGAAACCAGAGTGATCTGATCGGCAAGAGCGATGGTAAAGCGGATATTCTGTTCTGCCAGAATGATGGTCATGCCATTGGCCTTTAATGTTTGCAGAGTCCCGTGCAGCAAACTGATTATTTGTGCTGAAAGACCTTCGGTCGGTTCATCCAGCAGCAAGAGCTTGGGGGAGGTCATCAGGGCCCGCCCGATGGCCAGCATCTGTTGTTCTCCGCCTGAAAGTGCTGCTGCTGGTGTTTCCAGCCGGGCAGAAAGGTTTCTGAACAGTGCTGTGATCTGTGCAACAGTCCACGTGCCGGTTCCGATTCGGCCGGCAAGTGTCAGGTTTTCGCGTACGGACAGGGATGTGAAAACTTCACGCCCTTCCGGAACATAGCCGATACCTGTCCGTGCAATATCCGGTGTATTCCATGTGGATATATCTATCCCGTCCAGAATGATCCGGCCGGAATGTGGTGCAAGCAATCCCATCACCCGGCGCAGCATGGTGGTTTTCCCCGCGCCGTTACGGCCCAGAACGGCATGGATGGTTCCAGGTGCGACCCTCAGTGACAGCCCGTGCAGGACCTGAGTATCGTCATGAGCAGCAGTCAGATCATGAAGTTCAAGCATTGTCATACAACGTCTTCAGTACAGGTCGTGCGGCATCAGGTGATCCCGTAAAGATGATCTGCCCCTGGTTCATCACTGCCACGCGGTCGGCAATGGCGAAGGCGAGATCCAGATCGTGTTCGATTACGAGCAGTGTCAGATCGCGTGATAATCCGGCAATCAGCGAATGGATCTGTGCCGCGCCACCTGGGCCAATGCCGGATGACGGTTCGTCCAGCAGAATCAGTCGGGATATTCCGATGAGCGCCAGTGCCAGATCAAGTCGTCTGCATGTGCCGTAATCTGCTTTTGCAACGGACAGGTCGATATTGTCCAATCCAGTCTGTGCCGCGATAGCCTCGGCCTTTCGGTTCAGGCCCTGGTTGTACAGGGGGTCCCGCCCGGCACCGGTTTTTCCGGTTCTTGTAATGGCTGCAAGGATCAGGTTTTCGCGCAGGGAAAAGTCCGCAAACAGGTTGTTTTTCTGAAACCCCCGTCCCAGCCCGGCACGGGCGCGTGCATCCTGTGACAGTCGCGTGATATCCTGGCCGTCCAGATGGATATTGCCCTGATCCGGCATGATGTCCCCGGCAATGAGACGCAGTAGCGTTGTCTTGCCTGCGCCATTAGGGCCAAGGACAACCAGCCTTTCGCCTTGCGCGATATGCATGGTCAGGTTGTTAATTACCCTGACTCCGCCAAAGCTTATGGACAGTTTGCTGAGTTCAAGCATTGCGCTGCCACCATTCGGCCTGACCATAGATGCCGCGACCACCGGCCAATACGACTGCGATCAGAAGAATGCCAAGCACAAGATGCCAGTGATCGGTCATATTGGCTGCGACATGCTTCAGTGTGACGAAAACCGCGGCACCGATTACCGGACCGGTCAATGTTCCGATCCCGCCAAGAATGACGACGACAAGAGCTTCTCCGGATGCTGTCCAGGTCATCAGGTCAGGGGAAATGAACTGGATGTGCTGTGCGGAAAGCACGCCGGCTGCGCCCGCGATTGCCGATGACAATGCAAAGCCTTGCGTCCGGATGCGTGCGGAAGGAAGGCCAATGGCGGCAGCCCGTCCGGGATTGTTGCGCACCGCTTCCAGGGTGCGGCCAAACGGGGTACGCAATATTGCCGCAATTATCAGAAAGGCCATGGTCAGTCCCGATAGTGAAAAGAGGGCAAAGATCAATGGTTCTGAGGCATCTAGAAAGGGCAGTGGAAGACGGGGGATTCCACCCAGCCCGTTATCTCCGCCAAGGAAGTCCGAACGGAAGGTGAATGCCCAGGCCATCTGGCCAAAGGCGAGGGTTGTCATGATAAAGAATATTCCATGAAGCCGGGCCGTAACGGTGCCGATAAGTCCGCCGAATACTGTGACCGCCATAATTGCGATGAGGGCGGCGGGCCATGGAGGAAGGCCGTTCTGGCTGGCGATTGCATAGGCATATGCTCCTGCGCCCATGATGGCACCATGGGCCAATGATACCATGCCGCCGAACCCTGCGGCCAGATCAAGTGCCAGTGCCAGGATCGCCAGAATGGCAATCTCGGTGACAATATCACGGGCAAGGAAATCACCTGATATGGCCCAGAACACCAGAGCCACCAATACTGTGGCAAAACTGGTGCGGCGCATGGGGGTCAGATGAAACATCGCTATGCCTTCCTGGCAGCCAGCAACCCTTCGGGATGCCAGATCAGGGCAAGTGCAAGTACGGCATAGATCAGGACGGCACTGGCATCAGGCCAGAATGAGGCACCAAGGACCTCGACCGTCGCGACGATCAATGCACCCAAGACAGTGCCGGAAACCGATCCAATCCCCCCGATTACGGTTACGATCAGGGCGGGGATCAGGGCACTGATTGCCATGGACGTGCTTGCTGAGGTGATGGGGGTCGACATGACACCGCCCAATCCGGCGAGAGCTGCGCCAAGGGCAAAGACAGTGGTGAACAGGTGTCCGGTCCGGATACCGATGGCTTGTGCCATCTCCGGATTCTCGACCGATGCACGCAGGGCTGCCCCAAAAGCTGTCTTGCTGATCCCGGACTGTAATGCCAGTGCCAGCCCGCCGCCAACCATAATGATGAACAGCCGGTAACCGGGATAGCCGGCACCTGAAATCTGTATCCGGCCTGCAAGTGCGGTTGGGATATCGAGGGTCAGGGGAATGTCGCCCCAGCAAATGCGTACGATTTCAACGACCATGAAGATCAGGCCAAAGCTGACCAGAACCTGGGGCATTGGCCCGGCACGTTCAATTCGGCGCAGAAGACCAAGATACAGGATGGTGCCAATTGTTCCGATCATCAGGGGAACTACGGCAAGGGCAGTCCAGTATCCCGCTCTGTCAGCGATAGCAATGCCCAGGTAGGCCCCCAGCATATACAGCGCCCCGTGGGCGAGGTTGACAAATCCCATCAATCCGAAGCTGACTGAAAGACCAGCTGAAATCAGGAACAGAAGTGCTGCATATTGCAGTGTATTCAGGGTTTGCAGGATCCAGAAGTCAGTCACTTAATTCATCACGCAGCCATTTGGAGTATCGCGAACGGCCTCAATCGTGTCCAGAAGGTCATGCGTCATCCCGTCTTTGGTCTTTATGGTTTCAAAGACATAGACGTTCTGAACGATATTATTGGTGGCCGGGTCGATCTCCAGCGGGCCGCGTGGCCCGGTATAGGCAACTTCCGGCAGGGCATTGGCCAGTTCAGTCCGACCTTCGGCACCTGTATCCAGTGCGCCAAGCAGCAACCGGCCGGCATCATAGCCTGCAACGACATATTCGGATGGCAGATTGCCACCATGTTCAGCCGAATAGGCTTTAACAAAAACGGTATTTTCGGGTGTATCCAGCGAAGGCAGGTAGTGTAGTGCCCCGATGACCCCGGTGGCGGCCTCACCTTGTGACCGCAGATAAAGCGGTGCGGTCAGGAAGCCCGTGGAATAAAGCGGCATGGCTTCTCGCAGGCCGAAGCTGTCATATTGTCTGACGAAGCTGATGGCATCGGCTCCTCCGTAAAAGACATAAAGCGCATCGGCCCCGGATGTGCGGGCTTTGGCCAGATAAGGACTGAAGTCTTCGGTCTTGCCAAACGGAGTGAATTCTCCGCCGGCTATCTTGCCTCCATTGTTCCGGAATGCGTCAGAAAATGCCTGGATCATCTGCTGGCCAGCGGCATAATCAGGGGCCAGTGTGTAAACTGATCGTACGCCCTGTGCAGCCATCCATTCCCCCATCGGACGGTTAAGCTGATCGTTGGAGAAACTGACCCTCGTGATAAAGGGCGAACAATCCTTTCCGGTTGCATCGCTGTTGCCGGCATTGGCGACGATCAGGGGAGTTTCCGCATTATGTACAAGATCCCGAATGGCTCCCAGCATAGCTGAAGAAACAATACCGACCAGTACATCGGCCTTGTCCTGCATGACCAGTTTACGGGCGCGGGTCAGTCCGGTTTGCGGCTTGGCTTCGGTATCTTCGCGCAGGATGGTGATGTCTTCACGTCCGGATTCGGAAATGGCCATGCGAAAGCCGTCTTCGATATCCTGTCCCAGTGCGGCATAGTTTCCCGAGGCAGGCAGCAGCAGGCCAACTGTGGTCTTGGCTGTGGCAGGCAGGGTAAGCGCGGCAATCAGGCAGCCGGCAAGGGGGAATTTCATCTGGGTCTACCTTTCCTGTCATGGACATCCTGTATGAGGACGTCCAGACTGGTCTATCCATGGTGAGGATGGTTTGCGTCAATCCCTGTTTAAGATGAGGGTGGGCCCGGCTGATCGGAAAGAGGTTGCTCAAGAAGCCAGCGTGCCGTTTCCTCGTCACAGATCAGGCCATTGACCAGGTGTCCCCGCAAGGAACCCAGAACGGCAGGATGCTTTGCCGGGCCATGGACGGCTGCAACGATCAGGGCGTTGTCGTGATCCGGCAGTCGGGATGATGCGACACGCCCGTCGAAAGAAAGGACCTCGCCGCGTTCATTGAAGGCATGGCCCAGGAACTCACCCACGGCACCACGTTCCACAAGGGATGTGATTTCATCCATGCTCATGAAACCGTCAACCTTCAGCGGAGCCTGCGCACCCAGGTCTCCCAGTCCGATCAGGGCAATATCGGCATTGGAGGCCATTTCCATGACCCGCTGATTTCCCGGCTGGCGCTGTAATGCCTCCCGTTCATCCGCAGTTGCGGCGATGACTGGCACCATCAGCGGATAACTATGCGCAGTCACAATTTCTGACAGTGAAAACAGGACGTTATAATATGCGGTGGATCCGTCTGGTGCGATATTCCCGGTCAGCGACACGATCCTGTGCTGGGGGCAATTGATCCGGGCCATTTGCGTGACACCGGCCCGGAGTGTCCGTCCGGTGCCGATGGCAAGGGTGATAGGGTCGGGTTTTGTCAGATAGGTTTCAATCAATCCGGCGATCAGCATAGCAACACCGGCCGGTCCCGCCAGTTCGGGCGATACATCGACATGCAGCAGTCCGAATCGTTGCTGCAGCCGTACGGCCAGATCAAGGCAATCTGCCAGCGGATGATCAATGCGGACCTTGACGATTCCTGCCGCCATGGCCTGTGCTGTCAGTCGCTGTGCAGTCTGGCGTGAGATGCCCATTTCACGCGCAATCTCGTCTTGTGTCAGTCCGCCAACCCATGAAAGCCATGCCGCACGGGCAGCCTGATCGAGCTTATCACTCTCTCGCGGCACGATTTTCCTCTCCTTAACGCGGTGTATCTCATGAAGATTAACATAAAGTTTGACAAGCCTCAGACAAAATGTGAGCATTTGCTCACAGAGCGGGCAAATGACGCGCTCGGAGGAGGATATAATGACGCATTCTATTCGCGCCCTTGCGGGTGCCTGTGCTGTTGTGGCGCTTGCAGCGCCGGCGGTGGCGGAAACGCTGACCATCGCGACCGTGAACAACGGCGATATGATTCGTATGCAGAAAATGACTGCGCCGTTCACCGAAGCGAATCCGGATATCGAGCTGGACTGGGTGCAGCTGGAAGAAAACATCCTGCGAGAACGTGTGACGACTGATATTGCCACCAATGGCGGCCAGTATGATATCCTGACCATTGGTACTTACGAGGTTCCGATCTGGGCAGCGCAGGAATGGCTGTTACCGCTGAATGATTTGCCGGCGGAATATGATCCAGATGATCTGTTGCCGGCGGTTCGCGGTGCCTTGTCGGTGGATGATACGCTGTATGCCGTGCCGTTCTATGCCGAATCTGCGATGGTCATGTATCGTACTGATCTGGCCGCGGCCGCGGGCGTTACCATTTCTGAAAGTCCGACCTGGGCTGATATCAAGGCCGCTGCTGAGGCCATGACGGATAAGGATGCCGAAGTTTATGGCATTTGCCTGCGCGGCAAGCCCGGTTGGGGCGAGAACATGGCCTTCATGACGGCCATGGCCAATAGTTATGGCGCCCGCTGGTTCGACATGGATTGGGTTCCGCAGTTTGACAGTCCGGAATGGAAAGAGGCGTTGACTGATTATCTGGGTCTTATCACAGAATATGGTCCTCCCGGAGCGTCGTCGAACGGGTTTAATGAAAATCTGTCGCTGTTCCAGCAGGGTAAGTGCGGCATCTGGATTGATGCTACTGTGGCTGCCAGTTTCGTGACGGATCCTGAAAACTCGACCGTGGCCGACAAGGTCGGCTTTGCACAATTCCCCAACAAGGAAGGTGTCGATAATCACGGCAACTGGCTGTGGGCGTGGTCACTGGCCATCCCGGCTTCGTCGGATGCACCGGATGCAGCAAAGAAGTTCGTCGCCTGGGCAACCAGCAAGGATTACACCAATACCGTTGCCGAAGCCGAAGGCTGGCGTGCAGCACCTCCGGGAACGCGGGTTTCGCTTTATGAAAACCCGGCCTATCAGGAAGCGGCGCCCTTCGCGGCTATGACCCTGACGGCGATCAATTCTGCGAATACGCAGAAAGCGTCGGTTCAGGATGTTCCCTATACTGGTGGTCAGTTTGTGGCGATTCCGGAATTTCAGGGGATCGGTACGGCGGTCGGACAACAGTTCTCGGCAGCCCTGGCCGGTCAGATGTCGGTTGATGATGCGCTGAATGCCGCGCAATCCAGCACATCGCGCGAAATGGCGCGGGCTGGTTACCCGAAATAAGGCACTATTCCTGCAAAACCGCACCGCCCGGGGCTTTCCGGACGGTGCCCTGTCCCCACGCGGGCCGGCCCGTTGCCGGTTCTGCCCTGTCGGAGGAAGCACGCTATGGCCACACGCCAGACCCAGAGCCTTGCCAGGCTCATGCGCGCCCCGGCGATCATCCTGCTTCTGGTCTGGATGCTCGTTCCCCTTGGGATGACGCTGTATTATTCGTTCCTGAACTATAACCTGCTTAATCCCGCCAGTACGAGCTGGGCCGGCTGGTTCAATTATCAGTATTTCTACACCGATCCCGCTTTCTTTGAATCGATCTGGAACACGCTGGTTCTGGTGCTTGGTGTTCTGTGCATCACGGTTATCGGGGGCACGCTGATTGCCATGCTGATCGACAAGCCGATCTTTGGACAGGGAATTGTCCGTATCCTGGTTATTTCACCGTTCTTCGTGATGCCGCCTGTGGCTGCGTTGATCTGGAAGAACATGATTATGCATCCGAGTTATGGGGTTTTTGCCGATATTGCAAAAACCTTCGGTCTCTCGCCGGTGGACTGGTTCGCGGCCTATCCGCTGATGTCGATCATTATCATCGTTGCCTGGCAGTGGTTGCCCTTTGCCACATTGATCCTTTTGACATCATTGCAATCACTTGACGGTGAGCAGATGGAAGCGGCCGAGATGGATGGTGCTCCGGCGCTGAGCCGGTTCATTTACCTGACATTGCCGCATATGGCACGGGCCATTACCGTGGTCATTCTGATTCAGACGATCTTCCTGCTGGGCATCTATGCAGAGATCCTTGTGACCACAAATGGTGGGCCGGGCAATGCATCAACCAACCTGACCTATCTGATCTATCGCGCAGCACGCCTCAATTTCGATATTGGCGGTGCCGCGGCAGGAGGAATCATTGCAGTCGTTCTGGCCAATGTCGTTGCCATCTTTCTGATGCGCGCTGTCGGCAAGAATCTGGACTAAGGAGGAACGCCATGGCTCGTGCAGTCTCTACCCGCACGAAGATCGGCTACACTGTTGCCGCGTGGATCGTGGCCTTGCTGATCTTCTTTCCGATCCTTTACACGATTATTACCAGTTTCAAGACTGAGCAGGAAGCCATTGCCGGCTTCAACCTGATCCCTTCGCTGACGCTGGAAAGCTATCGTGAGGTTCAGTCACAGTATAACTATTTCCGACCTTTCATGAATTCGGTCATCATTGCACTGGGTTCAACGGCTCTGGCTTTGCTGGTCGCGATCCCGGCGGCATGGGCAATGGCATTTGCGCCAACCCGGCGGACCAAGGATATCCTGATGTGGATGCTGTCGACGAAGATGATGCCGGCGGTTGCGGTTCTGGTGCCGATCTACCTGATCTTCCTGCGCACCGGACTGATGGATACGCGGATCGGATTGGTCATCATCCTGATGTTGATGAACCTGCCGATTGTTGTCTGGATGCTGTATACCTATTTCCGCGAAATTCCCGGTGAAATACTGGAAGCCGCGCGGATGGACGGGGCTACGCTGGGGCAGGAAATCGTCCATGTTCTGACCCCGATGGCGGTGCCGGGTATTGCGTCAACCCTGCTGTTGAATGTCATCCTGGCCTGGAATGAAAGCTTCTGGACCATTCAGCTGACAACCACGAATGCAGCACCGCTTTCGGCCTTCATCACATCTTTCTCCAGCCCGCAGGGGCTGTTTTGGGCGAAGCTGTCGGCCGCATCGACCTTGGCCATCGGGCCAATCCTGATCATGGGCTGGTTCAGCCAGAAACAACTTGTCCGCGGCCTGACCTTCGGCGCGGTGAAATAAGAGGGAGACAGAGAATGGGTTCCATTACTCTCAGGAACGTTCGCAAGGCGTTTGGTGAAGTCGAGGTCATTCCCGGCGTCGACCTGAATATCGAAGAAGGTGAATTCGTGGTCTTTGTTGGCCCTTCGGGCTGCGGCAAGTCCACGCTGCTGCGCCTGATCGCGGGGCTGGAAGACGTGACCTCGGGAGCGATTGAAATCAACGGTCAGGATGTGACAGCCGCCGGACCTGCCAGGCGGGGTCTTGCGATGGTGTTCCAGTCATATGCGCTTTATCCGCACATGTCGGTACGCAAGAATATCGCCTTCCCGCTGAAAATGGCCAGGATGCCCGAAGCCGAGCAACAAAAGCGTGTTGAACATGCAGCAAGGATCCTGAATCTCGACAGCTATCTGGATCGCCGTCCGGGTCAGCTTTCGGGGGGGCAGCGTCAGCGGGTTGCCATCGGACGGGCCATTGTGCGTGAGCCGGCGGCTTTCCTTTTCGATGAACCGCTGTCAAATCTTGATGCAGCGTTGCGGGTCAATATGCGGGTTGAGATTTCTGAACTGCATAACAACCTCAAGACCACGATGATTTATGTGACGCATGATCAGGTTGAGGCCATGACCATGGCAGACAAGATTGTCGTGCTGCGTGCCGGACGGGTTGAACAAGTTGGCAGTCCGCTGGATCTTTACAGCAAGCCTGCCAACAAGTTTGTGGGTGGCTTCATCGGTTCGCCGAACATGAACTTTATCGATGGTGAAGGCGCAGCGAAACATGGTGCCCATACAATCGGTGTGCGGCCTGAACACTGGCAGCTTTCCACGACCGAAGGTGAGTTCCAGGGGAAGGTCGGTGTTGCCGAACATCTGGGATCTGACACGTTCCTGCATGTCGATCTGGACAATGGAGCCCACATTATCGCCCGGGCGGAGGGTGAGTTTCCCGTTCATCATGGTGACCGGATCTGGCTGACCCCTCAGGAAGGCCGTGTCTACAAGTTCCGTGAAGATGGGCTGGCAGCATAAGGACGGAGGGTAACATGCGTCTGCAAGGCAAGACGGCCCTTGTCACCGGTGCGGCCCGAGGGATCGGGCGGGCTTTTGCCGAGGCTTATATTCGTGAGGGGGCGCAGGTCGCCATTGCCGACATCAATGCCGATGGCGTTCGCGCCACGGCAGCCGGGATCGGTGCTGTGCCTGTTGTCATGGATGTCACGGATCAGGCCAGTATTGAGGCCGGTGTCGCGGATGCGGTACGGGAAATGGGCGGGATTGATATCCTGATTAACAATGCGGCGCTTTTTGATCTGGCCCCGATCGTTGATATTACCCGCGAAAGCTATGATCGTCTTTTTGCGATCAATGTTGGTGGTACATTGTTTACCATGCAGGCCGTGGCCCGGCACATGATTGAAACTGGTCGTCGCGGCAAGATCATCAACATGGCGTCTCAGGCAGGGCGGCGGGGGGAGTCTCTGGTTGCGATTTACTGCGCAACCAAGGCTGCGGTTATCAGCCTGACCCAGTCGGCGGGTCTGAACCTGATCAGTCACGGCATCAACGTCAATGCAATTGCACCCGGCGTTGTCGATGGCGAGCACTGGGAAGGTGTGGATGCCAGATTTGCCGCTTATGAAAACAAGCCTCGCGGTCAGAAGAAGCGCGAGGTTGGCGAAGCCGTCCCCTATGGTCGCATGGGAACAGCGGAAGATTTGACCGGTATGGCAATTTTTCTGGCCACACCTGAATCCGATTACATCGTCGCCCAGTGTTACAACGTGGACGGCGGCAACTGGATGAGTTGAAATGAAACTGAATAACGCCAATTTATCTGACCTGCCTATTGCCGTGCCGGGCTATGACCGTACGAAACTCTCTGGCGGGATTGTCCATTTCGGGCTGGGAAATTTTCACCGGGCCCATCAGGCCGTTTATCTTGAACGGCTGATGAATACCGGTGAAGGTCATGATTTTGCCATTATCGGTGCGGGTGTCATGCCTGCCGATGCGAAGGCACGTGATGTGCTGGCCGGACAGAATTTCCTTTATACGGTTGTTGAGCAGGCGGCGAATTCCTCGGAGCCAAGGGTTGTTGGTGCCATGATTGACTACCTCGCGCCGGGTGACCCGGTGGCCGTTATTGCCCAGCTTGCAGATCCTGTTACGAAGATTGCAAGCCTGACTATTACCGAAGGCGGTTATTTCATCGATGCCAATACCGGGCACTTCAATCCGGCACATCCGGCTGTTGCGGCAGATGGTGCGAACCCGGATGCGCCGAAGACGGTCTTTGGTCTGCTTGTTGCGGGGCTGAAAGCCCGCCGTGATGCAGGTATCGGGCCGTTTACCGTCATGTGTTGCGATAACATTCCCCATAACGGGGTTATCACACGTGAAGCCGTTGTGGAAACTGCGCGTCTGTCAGATTCTGAGCTTGCGGACTGGATTGCTGACAACGTCGCTTTCCCGAACGGGATGGTGGATCGGATCACCCCGGCAACATCTGACAGGGAGCGTGCCATGATCCGGGATATGGGGGTTGATGACGCAAGTCCGGTTTTCTGTGAGGATTTCACTCAGTGGGTACTTGAGGACAATTTTCCGGCCGGGCGTCCGGCACTGGAAAAGGTCGGTGTCGAATTTGTCGAAGATGTCACGCCATGGGAGCTGATGAAGATCCGTATCCTGAATGGCGGGCATGCGGTGATTGCCTATCCGGCGGGCCTGATGGATGTTCACTTCGTCCATGAGGCCATGGAACATGATCTGGTACTCGGTTTTCTTGAGAAGGTTGAGCGGGATGAGATCATTCCGGCAGTTCCTCCGGTGCCGAATACCGATCTGGATGCCTATTTCGGCAAGGTGAAGGAGCGTTGTGCCAATCCCAAGATCGGTGATACCGTGCGCCGGTTGTGCCTTGACGGGTCAAACAGACAGCCGAAATTCATTATTCCAACCATTGCCGATCGTCTGACGGCAGGGAAGTCGATCGAAGGTCTGGCTCTGGAATCTGCACTTTGGTGCCGTTATTGTGCAGGCACAACCGATAGTGGAGCGAGGATTGAACCCAATGACCCGGACTGGGACCGTTTGACCAGAGTGGCGCAGGAATCCCGAAAAACACCGGACAGCTGGCTGGGCATGTCCGATATTTATGGCGATGTTGGCCGGAATCCGGAGTTTGCAGCCAGTTTTGCCAGCTGGCTGAACGCGCTGTGGTGTGATGGCACGGCTGCAACATTGCGCCGTTATATTGGTCAATGACAGCAGTTCTGTTTGATTGTGACGGAGTTCTGATCGACAGTGAAAATCTGTCCGTAACCGAACTGGGGCATACGCTGCGACGGGCCGGGGCGAATATTTCGGATGCCGATATCTTCCAGCGTATGATCGGGCGTCCGATTGCTGAAATCCTGTCCATGGTGCTGGAAGAGCAGGGTTGTGATGCAAGTTCGTTCCTGCCTGAATATGGCGAAAGACTTCGTGCCCGGTTTGAGGCTGATCTGCAACCGATGCGAGGGATGCGGCAGGTTATTGATGCTGTCCCGGTGGGAAGTCGTGCCGTTGCGTCATCTTCGACACTGCCCCGCTTGGAACACTCTTTGCAACTGACGGAGCTCTGGGATCTGTTTGCGCCACATGTCTATTCGGCCACGCAGGTGGCACGGGGCAAGCCGGCTCCGGACCTGTTCCTGTTTGTTGCAAATCAGCTGGGAGTGGCTCCGGCTGACTGTATCGTGATCGAAGACAGCCCGACCGGCATTCAGGCCGCCCGCGCCGCTGGCATGCGCGTAATTGCCTTTCTGGGGGGCAGCCATGCCGGTGCTGCCCGTCTGGCGGAGCGCGTGGCACCGCTGATGCCGGATGCCATCATTGCAGATGCGGCGGATTTGCCCGAAGCTTTACGCAGGATGACGGAAGCAGCCTGAAGCGGAGGAAAGCATGTATCTCGGGATAGATCTGGGAACGTCTGGTGTGAAAGTGCTGCTTATGGATGCCAAACAGCGGGTTCTTGGCTCGGCCACGGCCGGGCTGAGTGTCTCAAGACCGGCTGTGGGCTGGGCGGAGCAGAATCCCGAAGACTGGGTGGTGGCGATGCGGGCTGCATTGGCCGAACTGTGTGCCAGTCATGATCTGTCGGGTGTGAAAGGTATCGGGCTGTCTGGGCAGATGCATGGTGCCGTGATGCTGGATCGGAATGATCAGGTCATTCGTCCGGCAATATTGTGGAATGATATCCGTAGTTACCAGCAGGCAGCCAGGCTGGATGCGGATCCGGATTTCCGGGTGATTACCGGCAATATCGTGTTTCCGGGATTTACCGCCCCCAAGCTGATCTGGATGGCGGAAGAAGAACCCGACGCCTTTGCACGGGTCGATTGTGTTCTGTTGCCCAAGGATTACCTGCGGCTTTGGTTGACAGGAGAACGGGTTGCCGAGATGTCGGATGCAGCTGGGACAAGCTGGCTCGATACCGGAGCACGGAAATGGTCGGACAGGCTGCTCGCAGCCTCTGGAATGCGACGCGACCAGATGCCGGAACTGATTGAAGGCAGTGCTGTTTCGGGTGGGTTGCGGGCAGTAGTCGCGGCGGAATTCGGGATGCGGTCCGGAACGCCTGTTGCCGGCGGCGCAGGTGATAATGCCGCAACGGCGATCGGGGCCGGAACAGTGGCTGAAGGGCAGGGGTTTGTGTCGCTGGGAACCTCCGGAGTGCTGTTTGCGGCAACGGATCGCTACCTGCCGCGCCCTGAAAGTGCGGTCCACGCCTTTTGTCATGCATTGCCCGGCATGTGGCACCAGATGGGGGTGATCCTGTCAGCATCCGCCACACTCGAATGGCTGTCTGGTATGGTTGGTGCTAAGCCGGCGGATCTGACGGCAGAGCTTGGACCTGGGCTCAGAGTTCCGGGTGAAGTTACGTTCCTGCCATATCTGTCTGGTGAACGAACGCCCCATAATGATGCTGCTGTGCGGGCCAGCTTCAACGGGTTGTCGGCGCGAACTGACCGGGCCGGGCTGACACAGGCCGTGCTTGAAGGCGTGGCATTTGCCTTTGCTGATAATCTTGCCGCCTTGCGGGCTGCGGGATCTGATCCGAAATCGCTTCTGGCGCTTGGAGGTGGGGCGCGGTCGGATTATTGGCTGAAAGTCATTGCCACAGCACTTGATCTGCCGGTACTGGTTCCTGAAAGTGGTGATTTCGGTGCTGCGTTTGGTGCTGCACGATTGGGGCTGATGGCTGCGAGCGGTGCCGATCCGGATACTGTCTGCACACCGCCCCGGATTGCTGCCGAAATCCTGCCAGAGACGTCGTTTCGGGATGATTTCGATACTGCGCTGGAACGGTTCCGGGGGCTTTACCGGGGTTGATCCTGCCTGACCTTGCGGGCCCGGATCAGTGTGTGCTGGCTGACGATCTCATACCCCAGGCGGGTTGCCAGTTCGGTACGCAGGCGGGTGATTTCGTCACTTTCCAGTTCGATTACCTCACCCGTATCAATATCGACAAGGTGGTCATGTTCCGCTGTTGGTGCAATTTCATAGCGGGCCGGTTCGTTTTCCAGCGATAATTTACGGATCAGCCCAGCATCTTCCAGTGTCGACAACGTGCGATATACCGTTGCCAGAGAAACGGAATCGTCCTCAGCCCGGGCCCGGGCCAGCAGCTCATCGGCATTGGGGTGATCGGCAGCATCCACCAGAATTGATAAAAGTGCGATACGCTGTTGGGTAACGCGCAAACCGGCCTCGCGCAGTGCCTTGGTGAAATCGGTATTTTCTGCGCACATGATCAGGTCCGTTCTGTCCTCATGCAAGGTCTAGCTGTTTGTATCCATAAATACAAGTTAATGAGAGTGGTTCTCATTTATACTTGACTATTGCGAATGAATTTCATTTACAAAAAATGAAACTGCGATATGGATGCAAATGCTCAGACTGGTAAAATTGCTGACAGGTGCCGCGTTGTTGTCCTTGCTGATGGTAAAGGCAGGGTCAACGCAGGATATTCAGGATGACAGGCTGAAGGTGGTGACGACCTTCACTGTCCTGGCCGATATGGCCAGGCAGGTCGCGGGTGATGCGGCTGAAGTTGTCTCTATCACCAAGCCGGGTGCCGAGATTCACGGGTATGAACCGAC
Source organism: Paracoccus sp. (in: a-proteobacteria) (assembly GCA_047971845.1). Lineage (GTDB taxonomy): Bacteria > Pseudomonadota > Alphaproteobacteria > Rhodobacterales > Rhodobacteraceae > Paracoccus. The sequence continues at coordinate 16,449 of JBKEAB010000161.1, forward strand.
CCCCCAAGATTTTGTCCGGGCGCATGATGCCGATTTGATCCTGCGCAACGGAATGGATCTGGAGGTGTGGTTTGAACAATTTCTTGCCAACCTGCCCCCGATGCCTTCGGTGATATTGACTGAAGGTATTGATCCGATCCCGGTTGCGGCAGGTGCCTATCAGGGGAAACCGAACCCACACGCCTGGATGGGTGTGGATAGTGCGATGATTTATATTGATAATATCGCGCGTGCTCTGGCCGGGCATGATCCGGAAAATGCAGGGATCTATCGCAGCAATGCGAGACATTACAAACAACGGATCCGCGATGTGATCGAACCTTTGCGCCAGGATATTGCGGCCTTGCCTGAGGAACGGCGCTGGCTGGTATCCTGTGAGGGGGCGTTTCCATATTTTGTACGCGAATTCGGCATGAAAGAATTGTATCTCTGGCCGATGAATGCAGACAGCATGGGGACACCGCAACAGATTCGCATGGTGATTGACGGAGTGCGCGCAAACAACATCCCGACAGTTTTTTGTGAAAGTACGGTCAATACCTCGCCGGCCCGTCAGATTGCGCGTGAAACAGGGGCGGAATATGGCGGTGCCCTGTATGTTGATAGTCTGTCCTCGGCAGATGGGCCAGTACCCAGTTATCTGAAATTGTTAGAAAATACGACCCGTACCATTGCCCGCGGGCTGAGTGCGGATGGGGAATGACAGGATGGATATGACTGACCGGGATGCCTTTGTCGGCGGGATAGAGGCCCGCAACGTAACTGTGACCTATCGCAATGGCCATACGGCACTGCGGCAGGCCAGTTTTGCCATTCCGCGCGGGACAGTGACGGCACTGGTCGGGGTGAATGGAGCCGGAAAATCGACCCTGTTCAGGGCAATTATGGGATTTGTCCCGGCTGCGACTGGTGAAATCCGCCTACTGGGCATGCCGGTTCGCGATGCCTTGCGGCGCAATCTGGTAGCCTATGTTCCTCAATCTGAGGAAGTGGACTGGTCATTTCCGGTTCTGGTTGAGGATGTGGTGATGATGGGGCGCTATGGGAAGATGAACTTCCTGCGCATCCCGACGCGGGCGGATCATGAGGCCGTTGATGCCGCACTTGTCCGGGTTAATATGCAGGATTATCGCCATCGCCAGATCGGCGAGCTGTCCGGAGGGCAGAAAAAGCGTGTCTTTCTGGCGCGGGCTCTGGCACAGGATGGGCAGGTGATCCTGCTGGATGAACCATTCACTGGGGTTGATGTCAAAACTGAAGAGCAAATCATCACATTGCTGCGGGAATTGCGTAATGAAGGCCGGGTCATGCTGGTGTCGACACACAACCTGGGCTCGGTTCCGGAATTCTGCGACCGGGTTGTGCTGGTCAAGGGGACGGTTCTGGCATTTGGCCGGACAGAGGCCACCTTTACCCGTACAAATCTGGAAAGTGCCTTCGGTGGTGTCCTGCGTCATTTTACGCTTGGCGGAACAACGCTGCATGATGATGACGATGTGCGCAGCGTGACGATCTTCAGCGATGATGAACGCCCTCTGGTCCAGTATGGTGAACAGCTGCAACGTCGTGAGGAGACCTCATGAGCATACTGCTTGATCCCTTCACCTATAGTTATATGACCAGTGCCATGCTGGTCTCGGCCCTTGTGGGCGCGGTTTGTGCTTTTCTGTCCTGTTTTCTGATGTTGAAAGGCTGGTCCCTGATCGGGGATGCTCTGTCCCAGTCAGTCGTGCCGGGTGTTGCCGGGGCCTATTTGCTGGGGCTTCCCCTGGCGGTGGGGGCGTTTCTGTCGGGGGGGCTGGCTGCCGGGGCGATGTTGTTTCTGTCCGATCGTTCGGGGCTCAAGGCGGATGTCGTGATCGGACTGATCTTCACGGCGTTTTTCGGTCTGGGACTTTTTCTGGTTTCGGTCAATCCGATTGCCGTGGATCTGCAGACCATCACCATGGGCAATATCCTTGCCATCGCACCTGATGAAACGCGGCAACTGGCCATTATCGGAGGCGTTTCGCTGGTTGTACTGGCGGCGAAATGGAAGGATCTGATGGTGGTTTTCTTTGATGAAAGCCATGCCCGTACCATCGGGTTTCCGGCAGGACTGCTGAAGGGGCTGTTCTTCATGCTGCTGTCGGCATGTGTGGTTGCGGCAATGCAGACGGTCGGTGCCTTTCTGGTGATCGCCTTGGTGGTGACACCGGGGGCAACCGCCTATCTGCTGTGTGATCGTTTCCCGCGACTCATCCTTACTGCCGTCATGATCGGGGCGCTGACCTGTCTGGCCGGAACATATCTCAGTTTCTTTCTGAATGGGGCAACGGGTGGAATTATTGTCGTGATGCAGACGCTGATCTTTTTGTGTGCCTTTGTTCTGGCACCAAAGCATGGAATGCTGGCTGCGCGTCGCCGTGCGGTTGCGGAAATGAGGGCCGGGACATGATGGATATCCTGCTTCAGCCCTTTCAGTTCCCCTTCATGCAGAATGCCTTCCTTATCTGTCTGATTGTGGCGTTTCCGACGGCGCTGTTATCCTGCTTCCTCGTGCTGAAGGGCTGGGCGTTGATGGGCGATGCGGTCAGCCATGCCGTGCTGCCGGGGATTGTACTGGCATATGTCATGGGATTGCCATTAATTCTTGGTGCCTTCATGGCGGGTATGGCAACAACACTGGTCACGGGGTTCCTGTCTGAAAACAGCCGGATCAAGCAGGATACGGTCATGGGGGTTGTGTTCTCCGGGATGTTCGGGCTGGGGATCGTGATGTATGTTGCGCTGCGGACCAATATCCACCTGAACCATGTGCTTTTCGGTAATATGCTGGGTGTTGGCCCTGAGGATCTGCACACCGCGCTGAGCATTTCCGCTGTTGTCTGTATCAGCCTGCTTCTGAAGTGGAAGGATCTGATGCTGCATGCCTTTGATCCGGCTCAGGCCAGGGCATTGGGCCTGCCGGTCGGATTATTACATTACGGGTTGCTGACAATCCTGTCTCTGACCATCGTCGCAACGCTGTCTGCCACCGGACTGATCCTGGCCATTGGCTTGCTGATTGCTCCGGGAGCTATTGCCTTTCTGGTCACGCGCAGCTTTGGATGGATGCTGATCGTGGCCTGTATGGTCAACCTGACCGGAATGCTGGGTGGAACCTATCTGAGCTTTCATCTGGACAGTGCACCTGCCGCGACGATTATCCTGGTGCTGACGGCAATCTTCATTCTGGCTTTTCTGCGACGGATAATCGTGAACCAGAGGCGCGTATCAACCCTGTAGCTGCGTAGCAGATTAAACCACGAGCATGCTCTTGCGACCGGGTGATGCCCAGCCGCAATCTGTCAAGGCGGCTACTTTTCGGCGCCGACAATGGCGAACCAGGCTCCCTGCGGGTCTTGTGCGATCGTGATATAGGCCGGTCCGGGAACCTCGGCCGGACCATGGTGAACCTTGCCGCCTGCCGCCCTGATATCATCAGTTCTGGTGGTAACGCTGCCATCCACACCGAAATAGGGCAGCCAGTTAGGCACCGGCGCATCCCCTAACCCCATCATGGCACCGATATCGGTACCTTTATGACGGAAAAGCTGATAGGCTCCCATATTGCCCATCGGAACGGCGTCACCCTTGGTCCAGCCGAACAATCCGGCATAAAAGGTAAAGCCGGCCTCCGGGTCGGGAGACATCAATTCGTTCCAGTTGGCATGCCCGGCCTTTCTCTGATCAAAGGGGTTGCTTTCGGCTGCTCTGACAATGTCGGCCTCGGACATTTGTGACATGTCGGGTTGCAGAATCCCGAAGACGGCACCCTGTGGATCAGAGACAATGGCAAAACGTCCGGTATCGGGAATATCGGCCGGTTCCTTGTAAACCCGACCCCCGGCCAGGGTGATATCGGCTGTGGCCTTGTCGCAGTCATCAACCGCGAAATAGATTATCCAGTTTGGGGGAACTCCATCAGACTGCCCAGCCAGGTCCATCATTCCGGCCACCATCACTTCGCCCATCCGGGCCAGAAGATAGGTAAAATCCGGCATGCCGGAATCCTGTACATTCCATCCCAGGATCCTGGAATAGAAAGCCGTTGCTCCGTTCAGGTCACTGGTGCCGAGTTCATACCAGCAAGGATTGCCATGAAAGCTCATTTTATTCTTGTCTCCTTGTTATGAAGGCCGTGTTTGATCTGCAGGTCAGTCTGCCGGGGTGGCTGCGGGATCGCCTGTGCTGACCATCCAGCTGGTGCCAAAGCGGTCACGACATATCCCGAAGCCCTGCGCAAAGAAGGTCGGGCCAAATGGCATGGTCACGTCACCACCTTCGGCCAGAGAGTCAAAGATTCGTCGCGCCTCATCGGGGTTGGCTCGCCAGACCGCGACAGATATTCCTGCCTGTTTTTGGCCCCCGAACTGAGGCGGCATGTCTGCCCCCATCAGCATGGCCCCGTCAGATGTCAGGATCTGGGCATGCATGACCCAGTTCTTCTGTTCGTCGGGCAGGGACGGCAGATCAGGGCTGGCGGGGGCATCGGAAAAACGGCTGATGGTCGGGGTGGCACCGAAGATCCTGCCATAGGTAGAAAAGGCTTCGGCACATTCGCCCTGAAAGGAAAGATACGGGGTAAAACTCATTTTGGTCACGTCCTGTTTTCAGCTTTCGGATTTGCCGGAATCGAAAACCAGATCAAAGCCGCCCCACATCATGCGCATGCCGTCGAATGGCATTTCCGGGAATTCCTGACCGGCCATTTCAGTCTCCATTGCTTTGGCGGCGATGTCGCATGTGGTCTTGTCCGGCCAGACACTCCAGCTGAAAACCGGAACTTCGCCATCCCTGGCTTTGGCGGCCCGCCAGAAATCGGTCTGCTGGCCATGGGGTATATCCAGGCCCCAGTTTTCGAAGATGCCAAGGCAGCCATGTTTCCGGAACAGCCCCTCCCATGCATCAACCGCCATCTTTTCATAAGCGGTGCGGTTGGTTTCCGGTACGGCAAGGATAAAGCCCTGATAGTAACTACCCTGATCGGAACCACTGGTCATGATCGGTTCGAATCCGCCAAAGATCATCCGGCTGCCGTCGAATGGTATTTTCGGCATGTGCTGCACGGCCGGGTCGGATTGCATTTTTTCCCATGCAGCGTCGGCAGTAGCCTTGTCTGGCCACTCGATCCACGAAAACACGATGGTTTCATCGTCCTTCGCATTCACGGCACCGTAAAAATCAGTAACCGTTCCCCTTGGAACATCTGTTCCCCATGTCTCGACCATGCGGGTTGCTCCATAGCTGTTAAATAGGGGCCATGAGGTCTGGGCATGAGTAATATATTCCTGCTTTCTGACGGTAGGAACGGCAACAACAGCACCGGTGTAATAGGTCATGAACGCGTCCTTCAAATAACTGATCTCAGCCTGTCAGTTGCTGTAGGAGAAAACAACGGGCATTTTATGCTGCGGGGCCAGGGGGTGGTGGTTCACGCAGGATGCTGCCTGCAGGGTTTCATGAAAGGATATCCATGATGCGCATCATTCCAGACCCGTGATATTCGGCCGGGTCGGAAGAGGCTGCCCGCTTTCACGCCCGAACCATTCCCGACAGCAGGATCGACCGGATCCTGACCATGTTGGCTGATATGCCATCTGGTTCGGGAGATAGTGTTACCACGGCCGGGTTCATACTTACCGGGCAGCTGTTCATCGCGTTCTTGTCCGGTGCATGGATGAATTCAACCATGCCATTGTCCTGATGATAATGTGTGACAATCAGGATGAGATTGATCGGTTATGGGATGTTCTTTCCGATGGCGGCAGGCTGCGTGATCGCTGGGGGATGAGCTGGCAGATTGGGGGAATGAGGTCCAGCCCCCGGAACGGGCAGTGGCCAGATGTGCGGCGCAGGCCATGCCGGATATGGTCAAACCCGATCTTGCAATTCTGGAGCGGGCCTTCCGGGGCGGATAGCACCTGTTTGCTGATATTGGCCGATATGGGGGTATCCCGCCGATGTGATGACAGGGCCGGCAACCGGATGTCAGTTCATGCGTTCTTCTGCACTGTATAAGGAGTATTGTGATGAAGAACCTTTATCTGACAACTGCCGTTATCATGTCACTTGGTGGTGCTGCATTGGCTCAGGATACAACAGCCCCTGCAGCGGATTCGACGGCAGCGACGCCTCCTGTCATGCCGGCCGGTACCACAGATGTTGGCGACAAGCCGGTGGAAGCGGAAAAAACCGGTCTGTTGCGTGCAACGGCTTTTGAAGGAGCTGACGTCTATACTGTTGATATCACCGGTCAGGCTACGCTGGACAGCGGCACGGTCTATACCGAAGTCAGCAGTGACTGGGACAAGATCGGTGAAATTGAGGACCTTGTTCTTGACGCGCAGGGTGAAATTGTCGGGGCCATTGCCGAGATCGGCGGTTTCCTTGGTATGGGCGAAAAAGAGGTTCTTTTGAGCAATGATGAAATTGCAATCATTGTGACGGAACGTGGGGATATCGCTATTGTTTCCGCCTTGGGCAAAGACGCTCTGGAAACCCGCGAAGAGATTGTCAAGAAACTGCGCGACGACGATTGATCTGGTCAGACATATGAAACCATGGCGCCCCGGCAGGCTGGTCCGGGGCGTTCGTATTTGAAACGTGGTAGCGGATATCTTATTCCCGGAGATGGGCTTTATGTCCCCGCAATGGGCGGGCTCATGGGAGGTGTAATGGAAAAGACGATCTGGGAAAACCCGGCCGGGATCATTCGTGAAATGCAGCCGGACAATCCGGTCATGGTCTTTGCGCCAACCGTATTGCAGGAACGGCTTCAGCTGTTTTTTGACCGGTTTCCGGGCCTTGTGACCTATGCGGTCAAGTCAAACCCGGATGAGGCTGTGATAAAGACCCTTGTGGCTGCTGGAATAAAGGGGTTTGACGTCGCCTCACCGGCTGAAATTGACCTGATTGGCCGGTTGGCACCGGAAGCAGCCTGTCATTACCATAACCCGGTCCGCGCACGCAGCGAAATTGCCCATGCTGTCGCGGCCGGGGTCAGGGCGTGGTCTGTCGACAGCTATTCCGAACTGGACAAGCTGATTGATATGGTTCCTGCGGAGGGATGTGAAATCTCGTCGCGCTTTACACTGCCGGTTGCCGGTGCAATTTATGATTTCGGATCAAAATTCGGGGGCTCGCCGGAAGTGGCGGCAAAGTTGCTCCGCCGGGTCGCAGATGCTGGCTTTATTCCTTCACTGACATTCCATCCCGGAACACAATGCACCGATCCCGGAGCATGGGAACAATATATCCATACTGCCCGTGATATCTGCGATATGGCCGGTGTCAGGGCGCGGCGTCTCAATGTTGGCGGGGGGTTTCCGTCGTACCGTGTTTACGGAGTTGCCCCGGATCTGGGCGGGATATTTGACCTGATTGGCCGTGTGACTGCCGAAAGCTTTGGTGCAGATATGCCGGAACTGGTTTGTGAACCGGGACGAGGGCTCTGTGCCGATGCATTTTCGCTGATTACCCGCGTCAAGGCAGTACGTGACGGGCAGGCAGTTTTCCTGAATGACGGGGTGTATGGTGGGCTGGCGGAGCTTCCGGTTGTGGGCAACCTTGACCGGATCCAACTTTTGACCCCGGCAGGTGAACCCCGTGGCGGGGATGAGGCTGGCCGGGTCATTTTCGGTCCCACATGCGATTCGATTGATCGTTTGCCGGGGGAGGTGGTCCTGCCCGGCGATGTACAGGAGGGTGATTATCTGATCCTCCACGGTGCTGGTGCCTATTCGGTTGTGACCAATACCCGTTTCAATGGCTTCGGGGAACTGGGCTGGGCTGTTGTGGCGCAACTGGATTAAGGCCGGGCTAGGCTGGCTTATCCGCCACGGGGTGCCCAGAGAATGATTCCGGCTCCGATCAGGCAAATGGCTGCGCCGGTCAGATCCCATATATCGGGACGGCGGCCCTCAATCGCCCACATCCAGATCAGTGATGTGGTGATGTAAACTCCGCCATAAGTAGCAAAGCGGCGTCCGGCCTGATCTGCCGGACTTAGGGTCAGCAGCCATGCAAAACCGATCAGGGATGCGATTCCGGGAACCATCCAGACCGGGCTTTGCCCAAGCCGCAGCCAGGCCCAGAAGGCAAAGCAACCTGCAATTTCAAGGATGGCTGCCGTTGTGAAGCCGATGATTGTTCCCATGCCCCTGTTCCATAATTTACCTTCATGCATTGCTTTCATGCCCGGCCGCCTGGATGGCAAGGCCAAATGAGATTCATTTCTTCTGAAGAAATGAATGCTAGGGTGGGATCATGAATCGCCAGCCAGTTACTCATGTGGTCCTGATTGACGGGACTTTTGCATCGCTGATGGCGGGCCGGTATTCGAATATTGGCCAGATCTATCGGCTGCTGCGCCCTCTGCGGGGGAACACATTGCGTGTGCGCTATGCAGCCGGTCAGCAATGGGAAGCCTGGGGCAGTTTGCTGGGGATTGCCATGGGACGTGGTCTGGGCGGGCGTATCCGCGATGCCTATGGCTGGCTGGCCTCCGGATATCGTCCGGGTGATCGGGTATTCCTGCTGGGATATTCGCGGGGTGCCTTTGCGATCAGGTCACTGGCTGGAATGATCGACCGGATTGGACTTTTGCGTCCTGAGGAAGCGACGGAGCGCAATATCCGTACCGTCTGGCGTATGTATCAGGATGATGAAACTGCTCTGGCCATGCAGGATGGCCTGCGGGGCCATTTGTGCCATGATCGGGTGCCGATCGAACTGATCGGTGTCTTCGATACCGTCATGGCCCTGGGGATACGGTTGCCGCTTTTATGGATGCTGACAGAACCGCGTTTTCGCTTTCACGATCAGCACCTTGGGCCAGATGTCAGGCATGGTGTTCAGGCATTGGCCCTGAATGAAACCCGTGCGGCGTTTCAGCCGATTTTATGGAATAGTGACGGCCATCCGCCAGGAACTGTCACGCAGATGTGGTTCAAGGGATTTCATGCCGATATCGGGGGGCAGTTGTGGGGAAAGGATGCTGCCCGGCCACTGGCCAATATTCCGCTTGTCTGGATGCTGGATCAGGCAGAATCGGCAGGGCTGCCATTGCCTGATGGCTGGCGGAACCGCTTTTCATGTGATGTGACGGCTCCGTCGGTTGGGAACTGGCGGGGCTGGGGAAAGGTGTTTCTGGCACGGTCTCCGCGTGTGGCAGGGCTGGATCCCAGCGAGGCATTGCATCCAACGGTGCAGCGACCCTATCCGGGGCCGGCAATTCTGGCGGAGCATTTGCTGGATCAGGCCGCAAATCCGGCCCAGCTGACAACAAGACGCGGGGGGCGCAGGTTGCGGCGGGCAGGTCGGGCCTATCGCTGATCCTTGCAATATAAACGGGATCAATTCGCATGATTCCATGAAGCTGAAATACCTGTCGGTCAGATCAGGCCGCCAGCCCCGCGCCGCTGATGCCAAGTTCACGACAGACCGCCAGTGTCAGGTCAGGTTTGTTCAGTGTGTAAAAGTGCAGTTGTCCGACACCACCTAACAGCAGATCCTGACAAAGCCTGATACACAGATTCTGCGCCAGCTGGGCCTCGCCTTCCTTGCCGGCGGTCTCAAACGCTTCAATCGCCCAGTCCGGGACCGAGGTTCCGCAGCGTTCGGCGAATTTGCGGGCACCGGCCCAGCTTTGAATCGGCAGGATGCCCGGCAGGATGGGAACGTCGATTCCTTGGGCATGGCAGAAATCACGAAAGCGGAAGAATGTATCCGCGTCGAAGAAGAACTGCGTGATGGCTGATCCTGCACCAGCATCAACCTTGCGCTTGAGGAAGGCAACATCCGCAGCCGTTGATCCGCCGGAATCAGGATGTGGTTCGGGATAGGCACCGACACGGATGGAGATGTCGCCGCGTGTTGCAATGGCTTCAATCAATTCAACGGATGATGCAAAGCCGTCGGGATGGGCCGTCCAGCGATCCTGACCTTGCGGAGCATCGCCGCGAAGGGCGACGATCTCTTGCACGCCTGCTTGTGCATAATCATCGACGATCTGCATGGTTTCATCACGGCTGGCATCAACACAGGTCAGATGTGCAGCCACATTCAGGCCGTAATGTTTTGACAGGGCCGTCACGGCCTCATGGGTCAGTTGCCGTGTCGTACCGCCTGCGCCGTAAGTGACCGATACGAAGTCCGGATTCAGGGGGCTCAGCGCACGGGCCGTATCCCAAAGCCGGAAGGATGCATCCAGATTGCGCGGTGGAAAGAACTCAAAACTGACAGCAGGCGTGGACATGGTGATTTCCTTCAGAATGAGGCCTTGTGCCACGTTGTGCCGCGTGAGACAAATTCATATTGCACATGATTTACATGAGTTTCATGCATCTTGAACTGCGCCATCTTCGTACGATCCGCGCTATCCACAAGCAGGGAGGGCTGGCGCGTGCCGCAGGGGTACTGAACATCACCCAATCGGCTCTGTCCCATCAAGTCAAGGCACTGGAGGCCCAGACCGGAGTTGAACTTTTCATTCGTCGTGCCCGTCCGATGCGGCTGTCGGCAACAGGGATGCGGCTTTTACGGCTGGCAGAGCAGGTCCTGCCGTTGATTGATGCCGCCGAAGCCGAATTGCGTGGGGTTGAGGATGGCCGTGTCGGACAACTGCATATCGCGCTGGAATGCCATGCCTGCTTTGACTGGGTCTTGCCGGTTCTTGATCAGTTTCGTCGGACCTTTCCTGATGTCGATCTGGATATCCGCCAGCGTCTTGCCTTTACGGCCTTGCCTGCATTGCAGCGGGAGGAAGTCGATCTGGTTATCTCGATGGATCCTGATAATTTACCGGGCATTCATTTTGAACCACTGTTTGATTATGCGCCTATACTGGTTGTCGGGGCGGGGCATTCGCTGGCCGGTAATGGGTTCGCCTTGCCTGATGACCTGGTTGGTGAAAACCTGATTGTCTATCCCATGGACCGTGAACGGCTGGATGTCTTTTCCGAATTTCTGACTCCTGCCGGGGTTGAGCCAGCGTCGGTGCGTCAGGTGGAGCTGACGGATGTAACACTCATGCTGGTTGCTGCCGGACGTGGGGTTGCGGTCATGCCGGACTGGGTTCTGGACCGCCATGCCGGCAACCCGGAACTGGCTTTTTTGCGCCTGACTGAAAGTGGGGTCCGGCGTCGTGTTCATGCCGCGATACGCGAATCGGACCGGGAGCAACCCTATATGCAGCATATTCTGCGTCTGTCCCGGATGGAGCAGGTGCGGTCCGGCTGTCCTCTGGCGTGAAGCTGGTTGAAAATTACAGGCCGGTCAGTTCCTGATGTGGCTTCCCTTTGTGTCTTATTGGCCCTAAACCCCAGGCAACCCGGAATTTTCAGGAGCGCCACGATGCAAAGCGCCAATATGAACGTGATGATCAAGGCTGCCCGCAAGGCCGGGCGCAGTCTCGTGAAGGATTTTCGTGAGGTCGAAAACCTTCAGGTCTCGGTCAAGGGGGCGGGCGATTTTGTCAGCCGTGCCGATAGGGAAGCCGAAAAGATCGTCAAGGAAGAGTTACGGGGTGCACGTCCGAATTACGGCTGGCTGGGCGAGGAAACCGGGACTGAAGAGGGTGAGGACCCGACCCGTCGCTGGATTGTCGATCCTCTGGACGGAACCACAAACTTTCTGCATGGATTGCCGCATTGGGCGGTTTCGATCGCACTGGAACATAAGAGTGAGATTGTTGCAGCCGTGGTTTTCGATGCGGCCAAGGATGAACTTTACACGGCTGAAAAAGGGAATGGGGCTTGGATGAACGGTCAAAGGCTGCGGGTTTCGGGTCGCCGTCATATGATCGAATCAATCTTTGCGACCGGTGTTCCGTTTGGTGGTCGCGGAACCTTGCCTGCCACATTGCAGGATCTGGCCCGCCTGATGCCGCTGACTGCTGGTGTCCGGCGTTTCGGATCGGCCGCGCTTGACCTCGCCTATGTGGCCGGTGGGCGTTACGATGGGTATTGGGAACGCGGTATCAATGCGTGGGATGTGGCCGCGGGTATTCTGCTGGTCAAGGAGGCCGGTGGCTTTGTCGAGGCCATTTGCGGTGAAGGCCCGGTGGTTGATGCAGACAATCTGGTCTGTGCCAATCCACAGCTTTTTGCCGAGTTTTCCGGTATCATCCGGGCGCGTGACTGATGCATCTCTTGTCGGTCCGCGTCTATTATGAAGATACCGATCTGGCCGGCATCGTATATTATGCGAATTATCTGCGTTTCATCGAACGGGCGCGAACCGAATGGATACGCGGACTGGGCATTGATCAGTCCCGGCTGAAAGCGGAACAGGGTGCGGTTTTTGCCGTGCGCCGGGTTGAGGCAGACTATCTGTTGCCGGCAGTGTTTGACGATGAGCTGACCGTTACAACCAGTATCGCGCGTATGACGCCGGCACGGCTTGAACTTGATCAGCAGGTCATACGAGATCAGGCGGTTCTGTTCACGGCAAAAGTGACACTGGCCTGCTTGGGTCCCGATATGCGTCCGCGCCGTTTGCCGGACGTTCTGACAGAACTCATGCGAAATTGAACGGCATTTCGTTGGTCGCGGGCTGCGAACTCTGCTAGAAGGTCCGGCAAAGGCCGGAATGGCCAGGCAGTTACAGGCAGATTCATGGAACAACTCGACTTTTCGCTGATCGCGCTGTTCATGCGTGCCTCGCTGATCGTAAAGATCGTGATGGTGGTTCTTATCCTTGCATCCTTCTGGTCGTGGGCAATCATTATCCAGAAGTTGCTGAAATTTGTCGCCGCGCGGAATGAGGCGGCGAAATTTGATCGTGCATTCTGGTCTGGTGAGTCGCTGGACGACCTTTATGATCGTATTGGCGATAATCCGCGCGGCGCGGCCGAACGGATCTTTGCCGCCGGAATGGGTGAATGGCGCAAGTCGCAGGATGAGCAGGGCGGGATGATTCCCGGCACGCAGCAACGTATTGACCGGGCAATGAATGTTGCCATCGGCCGGGAGGAGGCGCGCCTGATGCGTGGGCTGTCTTTTCTGGCGACGATCGGATCAACCGCACCGTTTATCGGACTTTTCGGAACGGTCTGGGGGGTCAAGACCGCATTTGAACAGATCGCCATTGCGCAGGACACCTCGCTTGCGGTGGTTGCCCCGGGAATTGCCGAGGCGCTTCTGGCCACTGCCTTGGGTCTTCTGGCGGCCATTCCCGCAGTGATTTTCTATAACAAGTTTAATGCCGATGCCGATCGGATCAGTGGAAATTACGAAAATTTTGCGGATGAATTTTCGACCATCCTGTCGCGCCAGCTGAACGAGGGTTAGACCATGCAGGTCCAGTCCCGTCAGTCATCCTCATCACGTCGTGGTCGCCGGCGCAGTCAGCCGATGGCTGAAATCAATGTTACTCCTTTTGTGGATGTGATGCTGGTCTTGCTGATCATTTTCATGGTTGCGGCACCCTTGCTGACAGTGGGCGTTCCATTGCAGCTGCCTGATACGGCGGCCAATGCCGTGCCGGCGGAACCGGAAGAGCCGCTGACCGTTTCCATCCCGGCAGAAGGTCCGCTGATGCTGATGGAAGACAATGTTGAGGAAGCCGAACTGGTGACGCGCCTGCAGGAAATGGCTGAAAGCCGGCAGTCGGCAAAGATCTTTCTGCGTGCGGATGGTGCGATTCCCTATGCCCGTGTGGTGCAGGTGATGGGGGCACTGAATGCGGCGGGCTTCGGTAACATCGTTCTGGTGACCGATGCTGGCGGGCCGCGGATGGACGGCTGATCCGATGCTGGATCCGCTTGAGGCCGAACCAAGACAGGGGCGTGATCGGGCCGAGCGTATCGGTATCTGGATTTCCGGCATTGGTCATACAGTTCTGGTATTATGGGCAATCATTGGTGGGGCCCTGTTCGCGGCACGGGAAAATCCGCCGTCACAATTGACTGAAGTCGTCACAATCTCGACCGAAGAGTTTGAGGAACTTGCCGCCCGTTCACGTGGGGCGGGTCCGGTCGGGCAGGCGGATGGTGAAGCCCCGGAACAACCGCTGACACCGGGGGATACGACAGCACCGGAAGGCCCTGATCTGGCGTTGGATATTCCACGTCCGGACAGTTCGGCTACGGCTTTGCCTCAACCTTCGGGGCAGCCGGAACCGGCTCCCGATCTGAGTGATTTTGAAAATGCCATGCCTCCGGTGGAAGTGGCGACACTTGCCCCCGGGCCGGTGCAGGATCCCTCCGGGAGTGATGAATCTCCGGCTGCGCCAGGTGCTGAATCCACGCCCGCAACCGTGGCTCCTGAACGTCCTGAGGTTCCGGAAGCGGGGGCCGCTCCTGATCCGTCTTCTATGTCGGCGCTGGCGCTGACCAATTCGCGGTATCCGCCAGAACGTCCCGATGAACTGCGCGAAGCGGTTCTTGCTGCACGTCGCATCGCTGAAACAGAGGCTGCGGCTATTGCTGCGGCGCAGGCCGAACAGCAAGCTGAACGGGAACGGCGTGAAGCCGAGGTGCAACGGCTTGCAGAAGAAGAACAGCAGGCTGCGGAACGTGCTGCTCGTGAAGTTGCCGAACGTGCAGAGGCTGAACGCCGTATGGCTGCGGAACGCGCAGCTGAAGAAGCGAGGCGTCAGGCCGAAGCGGAAAGACGTGCCGAAGCGGCACGTGTAGAAGTTGAGCGCCGGGCTGCCGAAGAGGCCCGGCAACGTGAGGAAGCACGCCGTGCGGAGGAAGAACGTTGGGCCGAAGCTGAAAGGCGGGCCGCCGAAGAAGCCCGCCTCGCCCGTGAGGCTGAAGAACGTGCTGCCGAAGAGGCCCATGCTGCGGCTGCGGCTGAGCTGGCCCGTGAGCGTGACCTTGCCGAACGTCTGGCCGAAGAACGCCGTTTGCAGGAAGCGGCGGCGTTTGCTCAGGAAGCGACACCCAGCCCGTTTGATGGTAATGCCCCTGAAGGTGAAGGTGAGGGGGGGGGGTCCGATGTGCTGACTGATGCGCTGAATGAGGCCGGTGCTGCCGCGATTGAGGCGGATCAGCTTGACGATGCTCTGGCCGATGCAATGGGGGAAACGCGTCCCTCAGAGCTGCCACGTGATGATTGGGCCGATATCGCGACTGTTCCCATGACCGAAGAGGAAAAGGAAGGCTTCCGTGATGCGGTGCAGTCATGCTGGAACCTGTCCACCCTGTCCACGGATGCATCCGAAACCCGTGTCGTGGTCGGCTTTGTTATGAACCGCGACGGAATACCGGACCCTGATAGTTTCCGTATGGTCGGTGATCCGGATTCCGATATTGCCCGCCAGCAGGCGTTTGAGGCCGCCCGGCGTGCCGTGCTGCGTTGTGCGGGGGATGGATATGATCTGCCGGCTGACAAATACAATGAGTGGGATGATGTCGAAATGACCTTTACTCCCTCTGGTGTCGAGGGGCTGGAATGAGAACGGTCTTCTGTATTGCGGCTATTCTGATTGCGCTTGTTCTGCCGGGGCTGGTTTTCGCGCAGAATGCTCCGTTACGTATCGAAATCACTGAAGGTGTGCAGCGACCGATGCCGGTTGCCCTGCGCTTTGATGATGCCGGGAATGCTGCGGAACTGGTATCTGACATTGTTCAGGTCATTGCAGCTGATCTGGAAGGCGCGGGGCTGTTTGAGGTGATTGACCCGGAAGGTATGCCTGCGGTTCGTTTCAATCAGGCTGTCGATTATGCCGGCTGGAAAGCCGGAGAGGTTGAGGCGCTTGTGACAGGTATGGCCAGCGTCGATGAAGATGCTGTCACGATCCAGTTCCGGTTGTTTGATATCTTTGCCGGTGAACCGCTGGGTGACGGGATGCAGTTTGATGCTCCGCGTGAAGGATGGCGTCGTGCGGCACATAAGATTGCGGATCAGATCTATTCCCGGATTACAGGGGAAGCCCCTTATTTTGACAGCCGGATCGCCTTTATCGGTGAAAGTGGCCCTGCAACGGCCCGGATCAAGCGTGTCGGAGTTATGGATTATGATGGTGAAGGTGTGAAATGGCTGACATCACAGAATGATCTTGTGCTGTCTCCGCGTTTTTCACCTGATGGGCGAACGGTGCTTTATACCAGCTTTGGTTCGGGGATGCCACAAATCATGGCAATGGACGTTGATACTGTCACGGCGACTCCTCTGACCGATGATGCCACCTCAATGAGCTTTGCCCCGCGCTTTTCGCCGGATGGAAAGTGGGTTGCCTTTTCGCGCGAAAGTGGTGGCAATACCGATATCTGGATCATGCAGGTCAGAAACCCCGGTTTTGCCAAGCCCCTGACCCGTGGCCCATCCATTGATACCGCGCCGTCATGGTCGCCGGATGGTCAGCAGATTGTCTTTGAAAGTGACCGTTCGGGGACTTCACAGCTTTATGTCATGCGTGCTGACGGAACGGACCAGACCCGGATTTCCTTTGGCGAGGTCGGGTCTTACGGAGAGCCTGCATGGTCTCCGCGAGGTGACCGGATCGCGTTTACCAAGCAAATGACCGGAGGATCGGCCATTGGGGTGATGCGGCCCGATGGCTCGGGTGAGCAATTGCTGACTGAAGGCAGCGCAGATGCTGGTCCAAGCTGGGCGCCAAATGGACGTGTGTTGATCTTCACACGCCAGAGCGACGAAGAAGCGGATGCCGGGTTGCATTATGTGGACATTTCCGGGCGAAGCATGCGATTTGTCACACCGAGTAATACGGCATCGGATCCCGCTTGGGGGCCGTTGCTACCGTGAGTCAGTTCTGAGGAAACAGTTTATGCGCATGAGCCTGACCCTGATCGCTGCCGCAGCGATGCTGTCGGCATGCACTATGCCAGATGACCAGCAGATTGTATCTGCTCCGGTTACCGATCCCTATGTGACAGGACCGAATGGTACGGCCATTTATCGGGGGGATGTCAATGCGACTGGAAAACATCTGCCCGGTACTGCAGTAACCGTATCGCCGGACGGTGATTTTGCCACGCAAGGGGACACTGTATATTTCGCCGAATCCGAATCTACCCTGTCTGAAGAAGCCCGGGGAACCCTGACCCGGCAGGCCGCATGGCTTGCACAGAATACGGGCTTTACAGCAGTAGTGGAAGGTCATGCGGATGAACCCGGCACCCGTGAATTCAATCTGGCACTCGGTGCGCGGCGGGCAACCTCAGTTCGTGAATACCTGGTCTCGAAAGGGGTTGAGGCAGAACGTATCCGTACGGTTTCCTACGGGAAAGAGCGACCTGCCGCGATCTGTGCGTCGGAAGCGTCCTGTCTTGCCCGCAATCGCAGGGCGGTTACGGCTGTCAGTGCCGCTCAGGCTGGTGTCTGATGCGTGATCTGTTTCCTGTCTCGATGCTGCTTGTGGCACTGACAGTGCCGCTGGCAGGTATTGCACAGGAAGCGGCAGATGCTGCTGACGGGCAGGCGGCTGGTGTTCCCGCATTAAATCAGGAAATCGGGGAAGGCGAGCTGTCTCCTGAAGGTATTGCAGCCACTCTGGCCGCCGAAAATGCTGCGACGCGTCCTGATGTCGATGATGCAACGCTGGCCGATATGCAGGCCAATCTGCGCGCGGTTTCAGCGGATCTTCAGACATTGCGGGCAGAACTTCTGGTATCGGGTGCAGCGGGCTTTGCGGCGGCTGGCGGTGATTCGGCGATTGATCGCATGAACCGGATGGAAGCCCAGATTGCTGTCCTGACCGATCAGATCGAACAGATGTCGAATCGTATCAGGCGGATCGTGACGGATGGGACAAACCGTATTGGCGATATCGAATTCCGGCTGTGTGAGCTGGATCAGAACTGTGATCTTGGGGCCTTGATGACTGCTGAACTGGGCCGGTACGGCACCGGAAGAAGCGTCTCTGGTGCTGCAATCGGACAACCTTCAGTGCCGTCGGACATCAGTGCGGTTACGTTGCCGCCGATGAATGAACCCGAGCCTGTGATCACGCCTCCGACCGAAGAGGAAGCGCGCGAGTTTGCGGAAGCGCGTGCAACAGTTGATGCGGGGGAATGGCAGGCGGCGATTGCGCAGCTGGATCATCTGGTTTCAGGCCATGCCGGAGGCCCGTTAACTGCGGAGGCACTGTTTTTGCGCGGTGTGGCTCAGCAAGCCAGCGGGCAGGTTCCGGCTGCGGCGGAATCCTGGCTCCAGGCATTTGCGGCTGCTCCTGATGGTCCGCAGGCTGCGGCCAGTCTGATGTCCTTGTCTCAGGTCATGAGGTCGCTTGGGGAAGCACAGGATGCTTGCCCCTATCTGACAGAACTGATTGGACGGTTTCCTGATGCAGCCGAGGCTGAAGAGGCTCGCATGGCTGCCAGTGCTGCATCCTGTACCGATTATGAGGCCCTGATGGAGGAAGAGGGTGCAGAGCGCTGATCTGGCTTCGCTGGAAGCGCGGGCCTTCGCAGGCTTTAACCGGCTGGCCGGTGACATGCCGGGGTTTGGGATTGCACTGTCGGGTGGTGGTGATTCGGTTGCGCTGATGCAGCTTGCGGCACGTTGGGCGGATCAGGAAAAGCGTCGCCTTCTGGTTGCCACGATAGATCATGGTCTGCGTGCCGAATCAGAGGCCGAGGCCATTGATGCCGGCCGTATGGCGGCAGGGCTTGGGCTGGGACATCACATTCTGCGTTGGCGGGATGGCAGCGGCATGTCCGGTAACCTGATGGCCAATGCCCGGCAGGCACGGCTGCGCTTGTTGGCTGGATGGGCGCGGGAGCAGGGTTTGCCAGCGGTTGTCGTGGGGCATACGCGTGATGATGTAGCAGAAACCTTTCTGATGCGTCTGTCGCGTGGTGCGGGGATTGACGGATTGGCCGGTATGGCAGCCCGTCGTGAAGCCGAAGGCATGGTCTGGTTACGCCCGTTGCTGGAAATTGGTCGTGATGAATTGCGTGACTGGTTATGCCATATCGGCGTGTCATGGGTGGATGATCCGACAAATCAGGATGATCGTTTTGCGCGGGCACGGGTTCGTCAGGCGATGGTACAGCTGGGGCTGGATGCCGGGATGGTGGCGTTGTCGGCAGCGAATCTGTCTGGGGTGCGTGATGCACTGAATGCTGCGATGGATCCGCTTCTGGAAGGTGCGGCAGTGCGGTGGGGATCACTTTTTCTGGATCGTGTTGCATTTGAATCTGCCGCACAGGAGCTGCGTCGCCGCTTGATTCTGGCGGCTGTCCGGTTCGTGACCGGGGCTGGTTATCCCCCACGTCGGGCAGGTGTTGATCATGCGCTGCAAGCGTTGTCACGTGGGGTGCGGGTGACACTGGACGGCGCGGTTATTGATCCCGGGTCGGGACTTCTGGTCCACCGGGAGCCAGCATCCGTAAACCATGAAATTTATAATGAAATTTGGGATAATCGCTGGCGGATTACAGGTTTGCAGGATGGTGAAAAGGTGTTGCCGCTTGGTGAGAATGTGAATGCTGTTGACTGGCGCTCAGCTGGCCTGACCCATCTTGAGGCACAGGCATTGCCTGTCGTTTATCGTGCCGGACAGCTTGTCGTTCCCCTGTTTGAGAGCTGCGATGATCTGCATATGGAACCGGTCCGAGGCGTAACGGATTTCCGCCGAATGCTGCTTGGGCATTGAACACCGGCCCCGAATCCCTATTTTCTGCCCAACACCTGTATTCCCCGCCGGAGGACTGCCCTTTGGGTAACGCACGAAATATCGCTTTCTGGGTTGTTCTGTTTTTGATGATCCTGATGTTGTTCAACATGTTCAGCGATGGTGCATCGCAAATGAACAATCAGCAGATCAGCTATTCTGATTTTATTGAGCAGGTGGAGAGCGACGCAGTCGCCACCGCGACCATTGACGGAGAGCAGATCACATTCAAGACCAAGGATGGTCAGCAATATACCACGGTGCGTCCTCTGGGTGAGGAAATCGCTGACCGGCTGATCGCTCAGGATGTCGAGGTGCGGGTCAAGCGCCAGCAGCAATCGGGCTTCATGTCCTTCCTTGGTGTCTGGCTGCCCTTCATCCTGCTGATTGGTGTCTGGATATTCTTCATGAACCGCATGCAGGGCGGCGGTAAGGGGGGTGCGATGGGCTTTGGCAAATCGCGCGCTAAATTGCTGACCGAAAAGCATGGTCGTATCACCTTTGATGATGTGGCCGGAATTGATGAGGCAAAGGAAGAACTGGAAGAAATCG
Organism: Paracoccus sp. (in: a-proteobacteria); assembly: GCA_047971845.1. Lineage (GTDB taxonomy): Bacteria > Pseudomonadota > Alphaproteobacteria > Rhodobacterales > Rhodobacteraceae > Paracoccus. The sequence goes on from JBKEAB010000161.1 coordinate 36,609, forward strand.
TTGAATTCCTGCGTAACCCGCAGAAATTCAGCCGTTTGGGTGGCAAGATCCCGAAAGGTGCGCTGCTTGTTGGCCCGCCCGGTACGGGTAAGACCCTGCTTGCCCGCGCTATCGCGGGTGAGGCAGGCGTGCCCTTTTTTACCATCTCGGGTTCTGATTTTGTGGAAATGTTTGTTGGTGTCGGCGCATCGCGTGTGCGCGATATGTTCGAACAGGCCAAGAAGTCTGCGCCATGTATTGTCTTTATCGATGAAATTGATGCTGTGGGCCGTGCCCGTGGCGTTGGTATCGGCGGTGGCAATGATGAGCGTGAGCAGACGTTGAATCAGCTTCTGGTGGAAATGGACGGTTTTGACGCCAATGAAGGTGTAATTATCATTGCGGCAACGAACCGTAAGGACGTGCTTGATCCCGCATTGCTGCGTCCGGGTCGTTTCGATCGTCAAATCCATGTGCTGAACCCCGATATCAAGGGGCGCGAAAAGATCCTTGAAGTCCATGCCAAGAAGGTTCCCCAGGGTCCCGATGTCGATTTGCGGATCATTGCACGCGGTACGCCCGGTTTCTCGGGTGCCGACCTGATGAACCTCGTGAATGAGGCCGCGCTCATGGCTGCCCGGATCGGACGACGTTTCGTGACCATGGAAGATTTTGAAAACGCCAAGGACAAGGTCATGCTGGGTGTCGAACGTCGCAGTATGGTCCTGACGCCCGAGCAAAAGGAAAAGACCGCCTATCACGAGGCGGGGCACGCTATTGTCGGCCTGACCCTGCCGAAATGTGATCCGGTTTATAAAGCAACGATCATCCCGCGCGGTGGTGCGCTGGGAATGGTTGTATCGCTGCCTGAGATGGACCGGCTGAATTTCCACAAGGATGAGGTCAAGCAGAAACTGGCCATGACCATGGCGGGCAAAGCGGCTGAGATCATCAAATATGGTGAAGAAGGTGTCAGCAATGGCCCTGCCGGTGATATTCAGCAAGCCAGCCAGCTTGCCCGCGCTATGGTGATGCGATGGGGGATGTCCGACAAGGTTGGCAATATTGACTATGCCGAAGCGCATGAGGGATATTCCGGCAGCACTGGCGGGTTTTCCGTATCGGCGGCAACCAAGGAGCTGATCGAACAGGAAGTCCATGACCTGATTGATGAAGGCTATCAGGAAGCACATCGCATTCTGGTTGAAAGGTCGGAAGAATTTGAACGTCTTGCCCAGGGGCTTCTGGAATATGAAACTCTGACAGGTGAGGAAATCGGCAAGGTTATTCGTGGTGAGCAACTGGGTGGGGACGATGATACGCCATCTTCGGGAATCCCGCAGGTTGGTTCCACGCCGAAGGTTTCACGTATATCTGATCCCGGTTCACCTGGTGCTGAACAGGATGAGCCGTCGGCACCCGTACCGCAGCCCTGATCGCTGTAGGTATAGATGAAAACGAAAACCCCGGCTGTGTCATGGCCGGGGTTTTCGTTTTCGCGAAATTAAGATCTGTCAAATGACCATCAACACCGATGTGCCGATGATAAATGCCAGTGCGAATCCCAAGTTGATCAATATGCCAAGGCGATCCATGGCTTTTCCTTTCCTTTGGCGTCATGCCGGATCCTGTCCGGATAACCTTACGCAAGGGAAACAGTTCCGTCATACTCTTGTCATGGCAGAGCCCGCGACATTTACGCAACGCTCAGGGCTTGCACAGTCGCCGGTCAACGGGCATGAGTCCCGGCATGGTGCATGAAGATATTCAGGACATGACGACGCTGCGGGCGCATATCGACGCTCTGGATGCGCGTCTGATTGCGCTTCTGGCTGAACGCAGTCAGCTTATTGACCGTGCCGCCTGGATCAAGGCGCGTGAAAACCTGCCTGCCCGGATCGAATCCCGTGTTGAGGAGGTGGCCGCTCTTGCCCGCAACCGGGCGGCTGATGCAGGGCTTGATCCTGATTTGGCGGAGCGGCTCTGGCGGCTGATGATGGAACATTTCATTGCGCAGGAAGAAGCGCAGCTTGGGGGCAGCCATGGTGGCAGTGCGGATTGACGGGAAAGCCTCTGCATCGGGGCTGCGTACCCGGATAGCGGATCAGGTTGCCGGGCTGAAACGTGATCATGATATCACGCCCGGTCTTGCTGTGGTTCTGGTAGGTGATGATCCGGCCAGTCAGGTCTATGTGACCTCAAAGGGAAAGCAGACAGTTGAGGTCGGCATGAAGTCCTTTGAGCACCGTCTGCCAGCTGATGCCAGTCAGATTGAATTACTGACCCTGATCGGTCGCCTGAATGCCGATGCAGAGGTGCATGGTATTCTTGTCCAGCTGCCATTACCCGCGCATATCGACGAGGCCGAGGTCATCAATGCCATTGCGGTCAAGAAGGATGTGGACGGCTTCACCATTGCCAATACCGGTCGCCTTGCAACAGGGCAACGGGCCATGGTGCCCTGTACTCCACTGGGGTGCCTGATGCTTTTGCGTGACCAGCTGGGAGACCTGTCGGGCAAGGAAGCCGTGGTGATCGGGCGATCCAATATTGTCGGCAAGCCGATGACCGCACTGCTTCTGGCCGATAATGCAACGGTAACGATAGCGCATTCTCGTACTAGGGACCTGCCGGATGTCGTGCGACGGGCTGATATCGTCGTGGTAGCTGTCGGTCGCCCGCAGATGGTCAGGGGCGACTGGATCAAACAAGGTGCGACGGTCATTGACGTTGGTATCAACCGAACCGATTCCGGATTGGTAGGTGATGTCGATTATAACAGTGTTTCCGGGATTGCGGGTGCTGTGACCCCGGTTCCCGGTGGTGTTGGACCGATGACAATAGCCTGCCTTTTGGCCAATACACTGACGGCATGCTGCCGGGCAAACGGTCTGCCGGACCCGGAAGGGCTGGTGCTGTAGGCTCAGGATTTATAACTACTAGAGCGTTTTGCACGTATTGAGATTCATACTTCCTTTGGATGAGGCGCTGTGATTCCCTGTCTTTGAGGCAGATATTGGGGATCAACGATGGGTAAGCCGCATCCTATTGAACTTCGACAGCGTGTCGTGGATCATGTGTCCGAGGGCAACACGCACCGGTCAGCGGCGGCGCGTTTCAGGGTATCGGTCAAGTTCGTCAATGACATGGTTAAGCTTGCGAAGACGACCGGGGGCCTTCTTCCGAAGA
>JBKEAB010000162.1:0-3980 GCA_047971845.1 Paracoccus sp. (in: a-proteobacteria)
CGTAAGACAAACCTGGATCGACGCGTCGCTGAACTCAGGCTGACCACCGCGCTTGCCTGTCAGACGCGCGTGCCAAGGCCAAGGCATCTCAGGATCGAACCAGATCGATAGCGAACCGCGCTGCTTTAGCGCCGTGTTGTACGAAGGTCAGTTCCTGGTCTTGTACTTCGTAGGGGACCAACCGCTTATGCTGGTCAGCTACCATCTTGGATTCAATCAGTGAATCCCTCACACATTTGTCCAACAAAGCCCATCATTCTTTGGCGATACCTTGCCCGACATGTGCCGGATTTATTGTGGTGGCAGACGCAGATCGGATTTTGGTCCTGCGAAATACCAGGCGATCAGCCCGACAACCGGCAGGAATGCAATCACAATAACCCAGATGATTTTGTGCTTCTGTTCAGCACCAGAGTTAATGACCTGTGCAATGGCCCAAACGTTGAGCGCAAAGATGATGAGGCTGATAAGGCCCGTGAACATGTTGAATTGCATCTGTACTCCATCATCGAAAAGTCAGCCTACAGACATAATGCGTTGCAGGCGGGCCGGTTCCGGCATGGGGATTATATTGTCTTCGGGTACGGAAAGCAGGCATTCTGATACCTGCCTCAATACCTGAAGGACACCTTACAGCCGACTTTTCCGTCGGTTAGCCGGTTTTATCTTCTTACAGCACATAGCGTGACAGGTCGGCTGAACGCGCCAGATCACCCAGATGTGTTTCAACGAATGCCGCATCCACCGTGACCTGTTCACCATCGCGGTCAGGGGCGGAAAAGGACAGTTCCTCAAAAACCCGCTCAATCACCGTGTAAAGCCGCCGCGCACCGATATTCTCGACACTACTGTTCACCTCGGCCGCAATCCGCGCCAGAGCCCTGATCCCCTCTTCGACAAAGGTGACGGTAACACCTTCTGTGCCCATCAGCGCCGTATATTGTCGGGTCAGGGCATTATCGGTTTCAGTCAGGATCCGGACAAAGTCTTCCTCGGTCAGGGCACGCAATTCAACCCGGATGGGCAAACGGCCTTGCAGTTCCGGCAACAAATCCGAAGGATTAGACACATGGAACGCCCCTGAGGCAATGAACAGGATATGATCCGTCTTTACCGGCCCGTATTTGGTCGAAACCGTTGTCCCTTCGATCAGCGGCAGCAGATCACGCTGCACACCTTCGCGACTGACATCACCACCACGGGTTTCGGCACGAGTGGAAACCTTGTCGATTTCGTCAATAAAAACAATCCCGTTCTCCTGAACGGCTTCCAGAGCAGCCGCCTTGACCACCTCATCATCAAGCAGTTTATCGGCCTCTTCCGCAATCAGCAGCTCATAGCTTTCGGCAACGGTTACCTTGCGCTTGATGCGCCGGCCACCAAAGGCTTTCATCAGACCGGAAATATCCATCATTCCCATGCCGCCCTGCTGTCCGGGCATTTCAAGCATGCCAAGAGGATTCGAACTGTCCTGAAGATCAATCTCGATCACGGTATCGTCCAGTTTACCCCGCTTGAGCTTGTCGCGGAACATCGAACGGGTCTGATCACGGGCACTGTCACCAGCCAATACGGCAATAACCCGGTCCTCAGCTGCATGATAGGCACGGGCCTTGACCTCCTCACGCATACGTTCACGTGTGTTGATCATCGCCGCATCGGTCAGATCGCGGATGATCTGTTCGACATCCCGCCCGACATAACCGACCTCAGTGAATTTGGTCGCCTCAACCTTAATGAAAGGAGCCTGTGCCAGCTTGGCCAGACGGCGGCTGATTTCAGTCTTGCCGACACCGGTCGGACCGATCATCAGGATATTCTTTGGATAGACTTCGTCACGGATATCATCAGCCAATTGCCTACGCCGCCAACGGTTGCGCAACGCCACAGCAACAGCACGTTTGGCGTCCTTCTGACCAATGATGAAGCGATCCAGTTCGGACACGATTTCACGGGGGGTAAGGTCAGTCATGGTCTCTCTTTCATCCTGGCCGAAATATCTTGGGGGTCAGGGGCAACACCCCTTGTCACGGTCCGACAATTTCGACGGTCAGATTTCCATTCGTATAGACACAGATATCCGACGCAATGGCCATTGCCTTGCGGGCAACTTCCTCAGCTGTCAGGTCAGTTTCCAGCAACCCCCGTGCCGCGGCCAGCGCAAAGTTTCCGCCGGACCCGATGGCGGCGATATCGTGTTCTGGTTCCAGCACATCGCCCGCACCGGTTACGACATAGATATGATCCCCATCCGTCACGATCAGCATGGCCTCAAGGTTGCGCAGGTATTTATCGGTCCGCCAATCCTTCACCAGTTCGACACAGGCGCGCTGCAACTGACCGGGCGTTGCTTCCAGCTTCTTTTCCAGGCGCTCCAGCAAGGTGAAAGCATCTGCCGTCGATCCGGCAAAACCGACCACCACATCGCGCCCGCCAGGCGACAGGCGCCGCACTTTCCGGGCCGTGCCCTTCATCACTGTCTGGCCGACGCTGACCTGACCATCACCTGCAACAACGACCTTACCGCCGCGCTTTACTGCCAGAATCGTCGTGCCATGCCAGCCGGGAAACCTGTCATCAGCCATAAATCTCTCCATCATTGTCGACGAGATAGTCACCCCATCCCGTTGTCGCAAGCCATTGCAGCCATCGGTTATTCGCCTTAACTTGTCGGCATGACCGAACGTATGCTGCAAATACACCTTGATCCGGGTATGCTGAAACGCGCTCAATCCGGTCATTTCAATTTCATCAATCTGATCCGGACAGCTGCCGAAAGCCGGGGCTGGCAGACATCTCTGGCACCGGAAACCAACGAGCCACCACCGCGCTATACTTATGCCCTGCATCACATGAGCGGGCCTGGCCACCGTCGTGTCAAGGTATTCCGGCGGACCTATTATTACCCTTTCTGGCATATCGAGGCCAAACCCCAACGCTGGCGGTGGAATGTGGCACAGGCAGCATTCAAACCGAACCAGATCAACAAGGATGATGCACGCAAGTTCATCCACCACCTGCGCCAACGGATCATGCCGGGACTGAAACCAACCGAGCCAGAGCATATACTGATCCCATTGCAGCGCCAGCTGACAGAGGCCCGCTCTTTCCAGACCATGAGTCCGGTCAGGATGGTTGAGGCCGTTGCCCAGACCGGGAAACGCTGTATCGCCACGCTGCATCCCAACGGGAAATATTCTCAGGACGAATATGATGCACTGGATTCACTGATTGCAGCATATCCCAACCTCAGTGTTGGCGGAAACAGCCGTGAGTTGCTGCCCGGTGCGGAATATGTTGCAACTCAGAACAGTTCAGTTGCCTTCGATGCCTATCTGCTGGCACGCCCTGTCGTATTGTTCGCCCAGATTGATTTTCATCATATCTCGCTGAAAGTTGCCGATATGGGTGTTGAGCAAGCACTGGATTACGCACCTGTGCATCGGACTAATTACGCAAAATACCTGTACTGGTTCCTGCGCGAACAAGCCATTGATGCCATGGCCCCCACAGCTGAGTTGCGCATCCTTGACGCATTGAAAAAGGGCGGCTGGCCAATCTGATCGCCGCCTTTCTGTTTTTATGCGTACTGAATAAGCACCCCATATACTGCCTTTTCCCTATGAGAAGGAAGGTATTGCCTTTTGATCAACCCCAGCCTGTGCTCGATCCCGTTGGCTTCGCAGATCATGTCGAAGCACATCAGCCGGGAGTGGATGGTGTTCCGGTTCCGGAGTTGTTCGGCGAACTGGATGCCGTTATATCCAAGCGACAATTTTATGATACTGTATCTTTATGAGCCATCCGATTGCCTTTCGTCGTCATGTCCTGCGGGTCAGGGAGCGTGACGGATTGAGCTTTGCCGAGGTTGCCGACCGGTTCTCGGCAGGCATTGCTTCTGTGAAACGCTGGTCGAAGCGACCGGAGCCGAAGCCTTATGAGCGCCGCAAGGTCCGTCGGATCGACCCCTTGATGCTTGC
>JBKEAB010000163.1:0-9876 GCA_047971845.1 Paracoccus sp. (in: a-proteobacteria)
ATCCAGTCCTGATTCTACAATGGTCGTGGCCAGAAGAACATCATACTGCCCATCATAGAAAGCATTCATCCGTTGATCGAGATCCCCTGCCGAAAGCTGTCCATGGGCGACGACAAAGCTGATTTCGGGAACATGTTCACGCAGCCAGTCCTCGACTTCCGGCAGGTCGGCAATACGGGGAACGACAAAGAAGCTTTGCCCACCACGATATTTCTCCCGCAGGAGGGACTCGCGGATCGTAATACTGTCGAATTCGCTGACATAGGTCCGGATAGCAAGGCGGTCGACAGGTGGGGTCCCGATAATCGACAGGTCACGCACGCCGGACAGTGACAGTTGCAATGTCCGCGGAATAGGTGTGGCGGTCATTGTCAGGACGTGGATATCTGATCGCAGTTCCTTCAGACGTTCCTTATGCGCTACACCAAAATGCTGTTCCTCGTCGATGACCAGCAAACCGAGATCCCGAAACATGATCGCCTTGGCCAGTACTGCATGGGTCCCGACCACAATGTCGACACTGCCATCAGCCAGCCCTTCGCGCGTCTTCGCCGCATCCTTTGCCGATACGAACCGCGACAATGGCCGCACATTGAGTGCCGTGCCGCGGAAGCGTTCGGCAAAGCTGCGGGCATGCTGACGCGCCAACAGTGTGGTCGGGGCAATCACCGCGACCTGCTTACCCTGCGATGCCGCAATGAAGGCTGCACGCATTGCAACCTCGGTCTTGCCAAAGCCGACATCGCCGACAATCAGGCGATCCATCGGCCGGCCGGTTCCCAGGTCAGACATCACATCGTCAATGGCAGCCATCTGATCATCAGTTTCGGTATAGGGGAAGCGGGCCGAGAAGGCTTCCCAGTCATGATGTTCTGGTTCCAGAACAGTGGCTGTCCGCAACAAGCGTTCAGCCGCAACCCGCATCAGGCGATCAGCGATCAGGCGGATACGCTCCTTCAGTTTGGCTTTGCGGGCCTGCCATGCCCCGCCACCCAACCGGTCAAGCAAACCTTCCTCATGCCCGTAACGGCTAAGCAGTTCGATATTCTCAACCGGCAGATAAAGCCGGTCACCACCGGCATACTCAAGCGCCACACAATCATGCGGCACACCCCCGGCCGTGATGGTTTCCAACCCGGTGAATCGACCGATACCGTGTTCCACATGGACAACCAGATCACCCGGTGTCAGCGTCGTCGTATCCTTCAGAAAATTTTCTGCCCGCCGACGCTTGCGGACACCCCGGATCAGCCGGTCCCCCAACACATCCTGCTCAGAAATGACCGCAATCCTGCCAAGGGTCGTGCCATCAGCAACAAAGCCTTCCTCAAGTGGCCAGACTGTCAGGCCAAGCATACCCGGCTGATCCGGCAGGTCTGACAGGCGGCCGATATCGGTCATGCCTTCAACCCCTTCATCAGCGATCAATCCACGCAAACGTTCGCGAGCCCCATCCGAGAATGAGGCAATGATAACACGGTGGGTCTTACGTAATTCGGTAAGGTGAATGGCAAGTGACCCAAACAGATCAAGCTGTTCTGCCTGCCGCTCAGGGGCAAAGTTGCGCCCTGCCCTGCCTCCGGCATCCAGAACTCCCGGCCCCGGGGGAACGGCATTGACCGAAAGATGCAGCTGACGCCGCCCGGCCAGCCAACCGGTCCATTCAGTTTCCGGCGCAAACATCGCCTCAGGCGCAACGGGGCAATATATGCTATCCGACCCACGTTGGCTTGCCGCTTCACGACGGGCCGAGAACTGTTCGGTGATTGTGTCCCAGCGGGCTTCACGCACCTGATCAATCCGGTCATCCAGCATGACGGCCGCATCGGGCAGATAATCAAAAATGCTATCCAGCCCGTCATGGAACCACGGCAGCCAGTGCTCTGCTCCTGCCAGCTTGCGTCCAGCACTTACGGCCTCATACAGCGGATCATTACTGCCACCACCATATTCGGCACGATAAGTCGTCCGGAAGCGGGTAATAGCAGCAGCATCAAGGATCACTTCGGACATGGGAACCAGCTCCAGCCGGTCCAGCTTATCCTTGCTGCGCTGTGTTTCAGGATCGAAGCGCCGTGCAGCATCCAGCACATCACCAAACAGATCCAGCCGGATCGGACCGGAAGGTCCGGGCGGATAGATATCAATGATCCCGCCCCGGATGGCATAGTCACCCGGCTCAGTCACGGTCGGGGCCTGAACGAATCCCATACGTGCCAGCCAGCCACGCAAATCTGCTTCGTTGATACGTTTACCTGCCTGTGCCGTAAAGCTGGATTGCTTCACTGTCGTCCTGGGCGGTACCCGTTGAATTGCGGCATTCAGGGTGGTCAGGACAACAAAACTTCCCCGGACTGTTTTATGTGTCAGCGCTGCCAGAGTCGCCATCCGGGCAGCCATCACCTCTGCTGCGGGGGAAACCCGGTCATAGGGCGTCGTATCCCAGGCCGGAAATTCCATAACCGTCAGTTGCGGGGCAAAAAAGCGCACCCCTTCCCGCATGGCTTCAGCCCGACGGTCATCGCGGGCAATGTGGATGACGGGACCACGCTCGGCCTCTCGTGCGAGAAGTGCAGCATCATAGCCCTCTGGGGCACCGGAAAGAGTAATATTATCAGCCATGCTGTCCAGATAAACAGACCACAGCCGGGGTCAAGGTCACAACCCGTTCGGATGCAATAACATCCACAGTGAGGCCCATAATGTCGTGACCAGAGCCGCCACGACCGAAATGATCATATGCAGTGCACGATAGCGGTTGATGTATTTCATAGCCTCAGTGGTAGAAGCACGTATGGAAGCACCCTGACGGGCATCATCAATCACAAGCTGCAATCGCCTGGCCAGACGCAGACGCAGGACCAGCAGGATCGCCATTGGTAACATGATCAGGGACATGGCCTGTGCCATTTCCAGTCCAAAGCCAAATCCCAGCATGAAGAGGACCGTCAGCAGGCAGGTACCTGCCGCCACCAGAATGATCCCCCCTGTGTCCGGGATCCGCCAGCGTGACAACTGCAGGGACAGCCAGTCCAGAAGCAGTGTGTCCTCTGCCGGATCAGACACCGCGGAATCACGCAAAATCCGGCCCGCACGGTACAGGACATCATTGGGAACACCAAGCACGCCTCGTCCGCTCAGCGACCAGACAGAGATCAGCACCAGCCAGAACCACGGAGAGGAAAAGGATCTGGCATCGAGGATTGAGAAGATTTCAGAAAGAAACACGCGGTCTGGCCTGCTTGTCGTAGTCTGTTCCCGACTTTAGAACAGGATCCGAATAAGGAACATCTGAACCCATGTCCACAGACCCGATTATCGCACCCTTCCCCCTGTCCCGCCCACGCCGGCTGCGCCGTACATCTGCCCTGCGCAGTATGGTTGCCGAAACTGAATTGTCTGTCTCAAACCTGATCTGGCCTCTCTTTGTGACCGAAATTCCGGGGGCCGATACGGAAATCCCATCCATGCCCGGCGTGACACGCTACACCGTGGACAGCGTGAAGATCGCCGCAGAGCGTGCAGCACGGTTGGGAATTCCGGCAGTCTGTGTCTTTCCGCATTCCGATCAGTCGCTCAAGACAGAAAGCTGTGAACGCGCATGGGACCCCAACAATATCGGGAATCGGGCTATTCGTGCCATTCGCGATGCGGCACCGGATCTGCTGGTGATGACTGACGTCGCCCTAGACCCCTATAATGCCAACGGTCATGACGGCATCGTACGTAATGGAATAATCCTGAATGACGAAACCATCGAATGTCTGGTCCGCATGGCCCTGGTCCAGGCCGAATCCGGGGCTGACATTCTTGGTCCTTCGGACATGATGGATGGTCGTATCGGGGCATTGCGCGCAGCACTGGAACAGCATGGATACAAGGACGTGACCATCATGTCCTATGCGGCAAAATATGCCTCGGGATTTTATGGACCATTTCGCGATGCTGTCGGTGCGGCCGGACGGCTGATCGGGGACAAGAAAAACTATCAGATCAATCCCGCCAACCGGGACGAAGCCATGCGCTGCGTTGCCCGCGACCTGTCCGAAGGTGCCGATATGGTCATGGTCAAACCCGGCATGCCCTATCTGGACATTTGCCGGATGGTCCGCGACCGCTTCTCCGCCCCGACTTTCGCTTATCAGGTCAGCGGCGAATACGCGATGATTGAAAATGCAATAGGCCAGGGTTGGCTGGGACGGGAGGTCGTACTGGAAAGCCTGATGGCCTTCCGTCGCGCAGGATGTGACGGGATCCTGACTTATTTTGCCCCCGAAGTTGCGGAAGCTCTGGCCTGAACTACACAAATTCGTTAGCCTGTCCACAAAATCATGGGATATGAGCATGGACAAACACAAGGCATTGACGCGTCGTGGCTTCATTGCAGGAGGTGCCGTATTGACACTGGCAGCCTGCAACAACGGGCTCGCCACAAATGCAACGCAGGCACTGGGAAACCGTGTGAACAGCACGCTCAACGAACTTTTCACCAAATACCCAAACGCCCAGCCTCTGGTTGAGAACTCCCGGGGTGTTCTGGTCATGCCGGTTATGACGCAGGCCGGTTTCGGGGTTGGAGGCTCTTACGGCGAAGGTGCACTGCGCATCGGTGGCAAGACCACGGATTACTATTCCGCAGTACAGGCTTCCTTTGGCCTTCAGGCCGGTGCACGCCAATATGCACATGTGCTGGTTTTTCAGACGGAGAAGGCACTTGCCGATTTCCGCGCGGCACCGGGCTGGGTTGCCGGTGCGGGTGCCTATTATGCTCTTCCAGCCGATGGCATGTCCTTTGGAACCGACACAATGACCAGAGATCATCCGATCGTTGCCATGGTCTTCGGACAGACAGGTATCATGGCAGGTGCCGCGATAGAGGGAACCAAATACACCCGCATCATCCCCTCGGCCCTGGCAACGCGCTAGGCCCAGGACTTGTTCTTGTTTCATAGCCAGAACAATACGGTGTGGCGAGGGTGATGGCTGAGAGGAAGACCTTCGGCAACGGTCATATCGGAAGGCACGCGGCACCAGTCCTTGAGCCTGCCGAACATGATCTCGATGCAGTTGCGGCGTTTGTAGCGGCACTTGTCGTATTTGGCCGGTGTCTTCCGCTGCTTCCGGCCGGGGATGCGTGCGCGTATCCCTCTGTCTTTCAACGCTTCTCTGAACCAATCGGCGTCGTGGCCACGGTCCCCGAACAGCCAATCCACATTGAGAAAACCGCTCAGCAGTGCCCGTACGCCAATGTAGTCGCTGACTTGTCCGGCGGTGATGAAGAGGTTGAGTGGTCGGTCCTGGCTGTCATAGATAGCATGCAGTTTTGTGTTCATGCCGCCTTTGGCCCGGCCCATCAGGCGTCCACGCCCCCCCTTTTAACGGCCATGGTGATCGCCGTTCGGTGTGCCTTCAGGTCAGTGGCGTCGATCATCACGATCTTCTCTTCACCGTGCTCAACAGCCAAGCCCATCATGATCCTGGCGACAACACCATTGTCGCTCCACCGCCTCCAGCGGTCGTAGAGCCTTTCCGAACTTGCGCGGCCCCACCGGGGCACGGTTCCTTCAAGTATGCGGGTCATATGCGCTCGGGGCATCGCATCACCTCAAGTCATTGCGATTGACGAAGATAATCCCGCTCAAGACACGTCGATCGCCAATGTGAGGTTTGTCGTGGGACTTGGGGAGGAAAGGCGCAAGGTGCACCATCTGCGCATCTGTGAGCCAGAAGAGATCAGACATGTTCATCGCTCGGTTTTCGAACCGTGAATTACGTCGCCATACAGAAATTAATGAGGCCTGACCCTAACCAAGCTTTTGTATGGGCCGGTGTTTTATAGGGGACCGAAAACCCGGTTCTGCCATGCCGGGCAAAATGGCAGAGGCAGGGTCATGCACTGCTGGCCGGGTTGCAGATATGTTGCGGCTTGTCGTCGTGATCGGTCCCAGAACGGGGATTTGCGCAATTCCGTCTGCCAGAATGTGTTCGTGTGAGGTTACCTCTTCATGCTCCTCAAAAACGCCATGGACCGTTTTGTCCCAATAGAAAGGATTGGTGATTACCTCATAGATTGCCTTCCAGCCAGCCAGACAGCCCAGTGGGAAATACAGATGCATCAGCGGGACCCATTTTCGCAGATGACGATGCTTTTCATCACGAACGGCCCACAGGCTTATCACCATGGAAAGCAGCTCAGATGCTACAAACAGCGTAAAGAGTATCGGTACGGCATTGCCGTTCCAGATGCTTGACAGGGGTTGGCGAAGGATGTGGGGGAAACCCAGTGTCAAAAGCCAGAAACTCCATAATACCGGGGCAAGCAGATATTGGGACATTGTACCGAGAAACTGGACCTGAAAAGCCACAAAACGCCTTGCCCCGAGTTCGCGCCACAAGAAGATGGGGTCGCGCATATGAACACCCCAAGTCATCGCATAACCTTTCAGCCAGCGTGAACGCTGTTTGATCCAAGGAATGGTTCGGCAATTTGCTTCTTCATCGGTTGTGGTATCAACCAGTTCGGTTCGCCATCCGCGCCGTGCAAGCCGGACGCCTAGGTCGGCATCTTCGGTGACATTCCATGCGTCCCACCCCCCCATTTTTTCAAGAACATCACGGCGGAAGAACAAGGTTGTTCCGCCAAGCGGAACGATCAGTCCCAGCTGTGCGATACCAGGAAGGTTGGCGCGGAACCAGCTTGCATATTCAATAGTGAAACAACGGGCGAGCCAGTTCGTACGCGGATTGAAATAGTCGAGCTGCCCTTGCAGGCAGGCGACATCTGGTTTGGCAAAGGCAAAGCCGCGGGCAATCTTGTGTAACTGATCGGGGTCTGGCCGATCTTCGGCATCCCAAATGCCGACAATATCACCGCAGCAGAAGTTCAGCGCATAATTCAGTGCCCGCGGTTTGGTCTGCACAGGTCCGGGCGGAACGGTTACGACCCGGATCCAGTGTGGCAGGCGAACATCTTTCAACGCATCCTGTGTAATCTGATCCGTGGCTTCAGTGACCAGAAGGATGTCCGTCAGCTCACGCGGATAGTCCAGCCGTGACAGCCGGCCGACCAGTTTTCCGGCGACATCGCTTTCGTGAAACAGTGGCACAATGACGGACATGACCGGTAATGAAGTGGTCATCTCCGGCGGTGCTCTCAGCCCGGCAGCGATCAGGTTTGCCTGCGCCTTTTCATCAACCTTCTGGCGCAAAACAGCGCGAAATGCTGCCAGTTTCAGGACCATCCCGGCCAGAAGTGTCAAGACGGCCCAGAAGGTCAGTGTGCCAATCAGCAAAACAGGGGTAAAGATCATCCCGACTGTACAGAAGGCAAATACAACCATGGCAATATACATGGCGCGTAATTTACTGCCGGAACGGCAACTTTCGGTGGCATCTACACTGTGTTCTGCCTGCCGGGCAAGTGAAACTGATCGTAGGGTCATGATTGCAGAATGGATCCCGGTTTCACTGGCAAGGATCATGCGTACAATGCCAAAACCGGTCGGAAGCCTTGCTGTCAGCGTTTCAAAATCTTCGGGACGTGATGTGGCGATGAAGGTGACACCACCAACCCGCCGCCATGGCAGGATAGCATGCTTCAGGCAATATCCGGCACCCAGCTCATCAAGCAGCCGGGGATCAGGAGGCATGGAGACCGGATCAATAGATGATGTCCGCCATTGTCGGGTCATGGCACGCAATAATGCGTCTTCCGTGACCCAGCCCTGTGACAGAAGTATATCGCTGAGCCGGACATTCTGCCGATGGCGCATGACCGTGGCTTTCAGCAGTTCACCATGACTGACGGCCTTGTCTTCCAGCAGGATCTGACCCAGAGGACGGATAGTATGGAGCACCGTCATGGGTTGAGTGGCAGATGGTACGCCGGACCGTATCGGGACTGGCGCATTCTGTGCGACAGGTCTGGTAGTCATGGCGAATCCTCATTGGTTTCGCCATCTTTGCCATGAGGCACCTTAAGTATTGGTTAAGGCAGCCTATTTTACCCGACGATCCCGCATTGCTTCTGCGAAGCGTTCAAAAAGATATGCGGAATCCTGTGGACCGGGGCTTGCTTCGGGATGATACTGGACGGAAAAGACCGGCCGGCCTGCAATAGCCAGACCGCAGTTCGATCCGTCAAACAGGCTGATATGCGTCTCACGTACACCATCGGGCAGGGTTTGCGCGTCTACTGCGAAACCATGGTTCATTGATGTGATCTCGACCTTGCCGGTTTCAACGTCCCTGACCGGATGGTTGGCTCCATGATGACCATGACCCATCTTGACGGTCTTTGCCCCAAGCGCCAGTGCAAGCATCTGATGGCCAAGGCAGATCCCGAAAATTGGCAGATCATGCTCCAGTAAGGTGCGAATCATCGGTACGGCATATTCACCGGTTGCTGCCGGATCACCGGGACCATTGGACAGGAATACGCCTTCAGGACCATGGGCCAGTACTTCTTCGGCAGTCGCTGTTGCCGGCAAGACGATGACTTCAGCGCCCGATGCAACCAGCGATCTCAGGATATTGCGCTTGGCACCATAATCGAGAGCCACAACCTTAAACGGTCTGGCTTCGGCCGGCACTCCGAATTTATCCGGCCATTCCCACAGGCCGGAATCCCAGCAATAGCTTTGCCGTGTCGTGACCTTTTTTGCGAGATCAAGCCCGACAAGACCCTTCCACGCACGGGCACGGGCGATCAGGGCGGGGATATCGAAATTGCCATCCGGATCATGAGCCAGGACGACATGAGGGCTGCCCTGCTGACGAATCGCACGGGTCAGGCGGCGGGTATCTATGCCACCGACCCCAACCCGGCCACGGCGGGTCATCCAGTCCTGCAGATCAGAGGTTGCACGCCAGTTCGAAGGCTCTGTCGGGTCCCATTTCACGACAATTCCACTGGCCACCGGGTCCGGTGCCTCGTCATCCTGTTCGGTAATACCGGTATTGCCGATATGAGGGAATGTGAAAGTAACGATCTGGCTGGCATAGCTCGGATCGGTCATGATTTCCTGATAACCGGTCATGGCTGTGTTAAAGACCAGTTCTGCGACCACTTCACCGGTGGCTCCGAACCCCCGCCCGGTAAAGATCGTTCCATCCGCTAGGGCAAGGCAGGCGGTTGGTTTCGCGGCATGCACGGTCATGGCGGGGCTCCTGATCTGGTAATCGCGCGAAACCTAGTGAAGGGGCGCATCGGGGTCAAGCGAAGCCGGACTTGAATGGACAGCGCCTTATCCCTATCTGATGGCGCTTGAACAACATGGGGATGAGCCATGGACCTGAAAACGAAAATTCAGACCACTACGAAAGAAGCCATGAAAAGCAAGGACAGCCTGCGTCTGTCGACGTTGCGTCTGATTTCCGCTGCGATCAAGGATCGTGAAATTGCTGCCCGTACCGAAGAAAGGGAGACTGCAGGGATGAGTGATGCCGAACTGGTCGCAATCCTCGCCAAGATGGTCAAACAGCGCCAGGAATCGGTCCGCGCCTATGAAGAGGGCGGGCGGCTGGAACTGGCGGAAAAAGAAAATGCCGAGATTGCCGTGATCGAGGAATTCCTGCCCCGTAGGATGAGTGAGGAAGAAACCCGTGCAGCAATTGAAACGGTAATCGGGGAACTCGGAGCCGGTTCGGTCCGGGATATGGGCCGCGTTATGGGTGAACTGAAATCACGGTTTACAGGACAGATGGACTTCGGTGCTGTTGGTCAGATGGTAAAGGAAAAGCTGCTTTAGGCTGGATGGTAATCCCCCCGGAAAGCAGGGGGCTTCAAAAGTAGAATTTTCTTGGCAAAGAGCACGAGGAGATTTCGGATGAAGACCAGCAGATACACAGAAGCGCAGATCCTCGCGATCCTGCGCC
>JBKEAB010000164.1:0-19549 GCA_047971845.1 Paracoccus sp. (in: a-proteobacteria)
ACGTTCGACACCTACGTTGAAACCCAGCTTGCCCCGACCCTGCAACCGGGCGACGTGGTCATCCTCGACAACCTGGCCGCCCACAAGAGCGAGAAGGCCAAGGCTGCCCTGCGCGAGCGCGGCGCATGGTTTCTGTTCCTGCCGCCCTGTTCGCCGGACCTGAACCCCATAGAAATGGCATTTTCCAAGCTGAAAGCCCATCTCCGGCGGGTCGGTGCCAGAACCATTCACGATCTATGGAAAACCGTCGGCAAAATCTGCGATCTCTTCACCCCCGAAGAATGCCGGAACTTCTTTAAAGCAGCAGGATACGGTGACGATTAAACGCAAGGTGATCTAAACCAGGTCAGCCTCTGCAAACCCGGAGGTTATCATTGTTTGATCAATGAAATACCGCCATCAGGTGCTGACCGAACTGCTGTGCTTGCGCGATATCTGTCGTCCGATGTACTGCCAAAACTCGCCATCTCCGACCTGGTGTGCAAGGTGAAGGGCCGTTTGCCTTCTACGATACAACAGGAGTTTTCGTATATCCGCAAGCGTGATCGGGGCTGCTGGTTCTGAAGTGGTGCTATTTTTCGATCTTCAGGGTTTCATAATCATATTACCGATTTTGCCGGTCGTTGTTCAGGGTCCGGGCTGTGCGAATGGTGGTCGAGGATGCGTTTGACATTGGCATGTTTACCTGTACCCATGCAGGTGCAGTTGCTGATCCCAGTAATTTGGCACGGTCATTCGGAATCCGATAAGCGGCTAGAATCCGCGCCGCTCGGGATGTTCTTGCGGCCAGCCGGGATCCGGGGCGGGCCAGGATGCCGATGGGAACCCGTGCCGCGACTTCCTGCCAGCGATCCCATTTGTTGAACTGCACCATATTGTCGGATCCCATCAGCCATGTAAAACATACCTGTGGATAGATTTTCTGAAGTGCCGAGATCGTATCTATGGTCTGGCGGGTTTGTAGTCTTACCTCAATTCCTGTCACGAGGATCCGCGGATCGTGGATCATCCCTTGGGCATAGGCAATCCGCTCTGACATTGGTCCGGGTTGATGTGCTTTCAGCGGGTTTCCCGGCGTGACCAGCCACCAGACCTGATTCAGTCCGAAGCGCTTGAGGGCTTCACGGGTCAGTCGCAGGTGACCTTCATGTGCGGGATCGAATGATCCGCCCAGCAGGCCAACCCGCATTCCGGGTGTGGCTACAGGAAATCCATATTTCATGTTCATCAGTCATGCTGTGGCACTTGCAGGGCGTTGTTAGTCCAGGATGACATTGTGGTCCATTGCTGTTGATGTGACCTTACGACCCCGGGCGGTTTCTTCTGTTGACATGGAGAGGATCTGTTTCATTATTGCATACATGTCAGGGGAGTCCCGCCAAGGGGACTGAGAGGCTGACGGGGATATCCCGGTGAAGCGACCCTTTGAACCTGACCCAGTTGATACTGGCGTAGGAAGACCGAGGAGCCGTTCTGTCTGATCGTGAATTGTTCTTTCGGGCAGGGAGGTGTTGGCGTCTCTGGCCCCGTTCCCGGCTCCTTTCTACCCTGAGTTTCACTTGGGTCTTTTCGTGAGAGGAGACCGGAATGAAAGATATAAACCCTACCATCACAACCGGCCCGTTACCGGCATCGCGCAAGATCCGGGTTTCCGGTGAAATACATGATGTCCGGGTGCCGATGCGTGAAATTACCGTATCGAATGAAGCACCATTGACGGTTTATGACAGTTCCGGCCCTTATACTGATCCGTCAGCGAAGATCGACATTGCAAGGGGGCTGGTGCAACAGCGTTCAGAATGGCTGCTGATGCGGGGTGATGCCGAAACCTATGACGGGCGGACCGTGACGGAGGCCGATAACGGATTTGCAACAGGTGATCGTCTGGTTCCGGCCTTTCCTGTCAGGTATGATCCACTGCGTGCGACCGGTAACCGGCCGGTTACGCAGCTTGCTTATGCACGGGCCGGAATCGTTACGCCCGAGATGGAATTTGTCGCCATTCGTGAAAATGAGGGACGTGTGAGTGCCGGTCCTCGTGATGGCGAGGCCTTCGGGGCGGAGTTGCCTGATCTGGTGACGGCAGAATTTGTACGTCAGGAAATTGCGGCAGGACGTGCTGTCATTCCTGCAAATATCAACCACCGTGAACTGGAACCGATGATTATCGGCCGTAATTTTCTGGTAAAGGTGAATGCCAATATCGGGAATTCGGCGGTGACTTCTTCCATGGAGGAAGAGGTTGAAAAGATGGTCTGGGCTATTCGCTGGGGGGCAGATACGGTCATGGATCTGTCCACCGGGCGCAATATCCATAATATCCGGGAATGGATTATCCGTAACAGCCCGGTTCCGATCGGGACAGTGCCTCTTTATCAGGCTCTGGAAAAGGTTGGTGGCATTGCCGAGGACCTGAACTGGGAGATCTTCCGTGATACGCTGATTGAGCAGGCGGAACAGGGTGTGGATTATTTCACCATCCATGCCGGGCTGCGGCTGCATATGGTGCCGATGACAGCGCGTCGTGTAACAGGGATCGTATCCCGTGGTGGCTCAATCATGGCGAAATGGTGCCTGCACCATCACCGGGAATCTTTCCTTTACGAGCATTTTTCTGAAATCTGCGATATCATGCGGGCCTATGACGTGTCGTTCAGTCTGGGTGACGGATTGCGGCCCGGATCCATTGCCGATGCCAATGACGAAGCACAGTTTGCCGAATTGCATACATTGGGTGAACTGACCCGGATTGCATGGGACAAGGATTGTCAGGTGATCATCGAGGGCCCCGGTCATGTGCCGATGCACAAGATCAAGGCCAATATGGACGAACAGTTGCGGCACTGTGGTGAAGCCCCGTTTTACACGCTTGGGCCGCTGACCACGGATATTGCTCCGGGATATGATCATATCACCTCAGCCATTGGTGCTGCGATGATCGGATGGTTCGGTACGGCGATGCTTTGCTATGTCACGCCGAAGGAACATCTTGGCCTGCCTGACCGTGACGATGTGAAGGCCGGGGTTATCACATACAAGCTGGCGGCACATGCGGCTGATCTTGCCAAAGGGCATCCGGGTGCTCAACGGCGTGACGATGCCCTGTCACGTGCCCGGTTCGAGTTTCGTTGGGAGGACCAGTTCAATCTTGGCCTTGATCCGGATACTGCGCGGGCCATGCACGATGAGACCATGCCGGCCCAAGCACATAAGGTTGCACATTTCTGTTCAATGTGCGGCCCGAAATTCTGTTCGATGCGCATTTCTCATGACATTCGGGCTGAGGTCGAGAAACGCGAAGGGATGGCGAGGATGGCCGAGAAATTTCGTGAGGGGGGGCAGCTTTACGTTCCGGCGGAGGAAGTTGAATGATTTCGGTGATCGGAAGCGGGGTTGGGGGGCTGTGTACGGCCACGGTCCTGTCGGAAAAAGGCTTTGCGGTTGAGGTTATCGAAGCTGAAACCCCGGCGGTATCCTATCTTGCCGGTGGTATGCTGGCCCCCTTCTGCGAAGGGGAATCCGCGCCGCATGAAATTGTCATCAAGGGACAGGAAGCCCTGAACTGGTGGGCCGCACGGGTGCCTGTCACCCGGCGTGGCACGCTGGTGCTTGCCCCGTCACGCGATGCACGGGAGCTGGATCGCTTTGCGGCGGCAACGCAAAATCACCAGTGGACAGAGCCGGGCACACTGGAGGCAGAACTTGAAGGGCGCTTTGCCCGTGGGCTGTTCTTCCCGGATGAGGGACATATGGACCCGACGGTTGCGCTTGAGGCATTGCGTGCGGCACTGATCAGAACCGGAGTGGTCTTTCATACCGGGTTGCCAGCAGGGCAGGTGATTGATTGCCGTGGCTGGGCGGCACGGGATCAGTTGACCGATTTGCGTCCCGTCCGTGGTGAAATGCTTGAGGTTCTGGCGCCGGATATTAATCTGAGCCGGACCGTGCGCCTGCTGCATCCCCGTTTTGCCTGTTACATCGTCCCACGTGGAGAAGGACGCTATATGATTGGTGCAACCATGGTGGAAAGTGCAAGTGAAGGTCCGATAACAGTCCGTGCCGTAGTTGAACTTCTGTCAGCCGCCTATACGGTCCATCCGGCTTTTGCCGAAGCGCAACTGATCATGACGGATAGTGGTCTGCGACCGGCATTTCCCGACAATATTCCGGCCGTTCGCTGTGAAGGCGACCGGATTTACATCAATGGAATGTATCGCCACGGTTTCCTGATGGCTCCGGCCCTGGCAGGTGAGGTTGCCCGGATGTTGATGCAGGAGCCAGCATATGCGGATTGAGGTTAACGGGGTGGCGGTTGAAACCGGTGCCGGAACGCTGGCTGCCTTGGTTGCCGAACAGGGTGCTGATCCGGTTTCCGTTGCGACGGCCCTGAATGGCAGGTTTGTTCCCCGGCAGCTGCGTGACGGGACGGTCTTGGACGAAGGGGCGAAGGTCGAACTTTTGTCACCGATGCAGGGGGGGTGAGGCTTGTTTTATAATGTGGACCTGAAAAGCCGGTTGATGCTGGGTACGGCGCGATATTCTTCGCCCCGGATCCTGCGTGATGCCATCGTTGCATCAGGGGCAGAGGTTATTACCGTATCCCTGCGCCGGGAAGGTCGGGATGGTGATGCCTTTCGTGAAATATTGAAGGCCAGTGGTTGTCGTATCCTGCCAAACACGGCTGGCTGCCATGGTGTGCGTGAGGCCATTACCACAGCGCAGATGGCCCGGGAACTGTTTGATACCTGCTGGATCAAGCTTGAGGTGATTGGCCATGCCGATACGTTGCAACCCGATCCTTTCGGGCTTGTTGAGGCTGCGCGGATACTGATCTCAGAAGGGTTTGAGGTCTTTCCTTATACGACTGAAGATCTGATCCTGGGTGAAAAGCTGGTCGAGGCGGGATGCCGGGTATTGATGCCATGGGGGGCGCCGATCGGGTCGGGGCAGGGGCTGCGCAACCCTGAAGGGTTACGGTCGATGCGCAGTTATTTCCCGGACATTCCCCTGGTGATTGATGCCGGTATAGGGGCTCCCTCACAGGCTATGCAGGCGATGGAAATGGGGTTTGATGCCGTGTTGCTGAATACGGCAATTGCCTTGGCACGTGATCCTGTCACCATGGCGCGTGCTTTCAGGCGGGCAGTGTCGGGGGGAATGGATGCATGCGGTGCCGGGCTGATGCCGCAGCGCGATATGGCACAGGCGTCCACCCCGATTTTCGGCATGGCTGAGCTTTCATGATGATGAAACTGGACCGGTTTTATCTGATTGTCGGGCATGTGGCTCTGCTGGAACGCCTTGTTCCGCTTGGTGTCCGGTTCGTGCAGCTGCGCCTCAAGAATGTGCCTGAACATGAGGTGAGGCATCAGATCATGCAGGCACGCAGAGTGTGTGCCGGGCATCATGCCCGGCTGGTCATCAATGATTTCTGGCAGGCTGCCATCGACCTGGAATGTGATTTTGTTCATCTGGGGCAGGAAGATATGGACAATGCGGATTTCAATGCGCTGCGACGGGCGGGGGTTCGCTTTGGGCTGTCCACTCATGATGAGGACGAATTGGAAAGGGCTCTCGGACTGGCACCTGATTATGTTGCCTTGGGGCCGGTTTATCCGACATTGCTGAAGAAGATGAAATGGGCACCGCAAGGGCTTGATCGTGTACGCCAGTGGAAAGCGTGCACAGGGAGTACGCCGCTGGTTGGCATTGGTGGGCTGACCCCGCAGCGCCTGCCGGATCTGTTTGCTGCCGGTGCCGACAGTGCGGCTGTTGTCACCGATATTGTACAGGCCCCGGATCCTGAGGCGCGATGCCGGGAATGGATTTCTGTAACCCGGCGCGGGGACATGTCGTGAATCGTTATGCACGTCAGATCAGTTTGCCAGAAATCGGTCGGCAGGGACAACAGCGCCTTGCTAGTTCCCGTGTGCTGGTTGCCGGGGCGGGGGGGTTGGGGGCTAACCTGCTGCCACTGCTTTCCGGGGCAGGTATAGGGCAGATCCGGCTCTATGATCCTGATTGTATCGAGGAAACCAACCTGCATCGCCAGACTCTGTTCCGAACCGGGGATATCGGTCGCCCGAAGGCCGTGGTTGCTGCGGAAACCCTGACACTGCTGAACCCGGATTGTCAGGTAGTGCCGCTGGTTACCAGACTTGACCCGTATGCTGCACGGATGGAGGTGCCGTCTGCTGATATAGTCATTGATGCAGCGGATAGTTTTGCAGTCAGCTATTCACTGTCCGACCAGTGCCGGAAAACAGGCAGACCATTGATCAGCGCTTCGGTTCTGGGGCGCAGGGGATATGCTGGCGGCTTTTGTGCCGGGGCGCCAAGCCTGCGGGCGGTTTTCCCTGATCCTCCGGGGCAGCTTGAAAACTGCAATACTCAGGGCGTGATGGGGCCGGCGGTCGCGATTTTGGGGGCGTTTCAGGCTCAGATGGCCTTGTCGGTCTTGCTGGGTTTTGACCCTTCTCCATTGGGGCAGATGCTCAGCTTCGATCTGGCTGACTGGCGCATGTCCGGCTTTCGCTTTGATGATGCCGCGGAACCCGAGGTGGCGGGTCCAGAGGTGATTTCATCGTCGGATATCCGTCCCGGAGATATCGTGATTGACCTGCGGCAGGTGGATGCTGCCCGGTTCAGCCCTGACCCTGATCCGTCCCGGCGGGTCGTGTTCGTCTGCAACACCGGTCTGAGAGCATGGCGTGCGGCCAGAGCCCTGAAGGCAGTGGGTCATGATCGGGTTGCCATTATCGGAGATGGAGACGGATGACCGAACCAGTACTGTTCATTGGCGGAATGGATTCCAGTGCGGGCGCGGGAATTCTGCGTGATTGTGAAACGGCAAGGATATTGGGGACG
This sequence comes from Paracoccus sp. (in: a-proteobacteria), assembly GCA_047971845.1. Taxonomy (GTDB): domain Bacteria; phylum Pseudomonadota; class Alphaproteobacteria; order Rhodobacterales; family Rhodobacteraceae; genus Paracoccus. Next base: position 6,868 of record JBKEAB010000164.1, read on the forward strand.
GATATGCGCATTGCCGTAACTGCGGTGACAGCGCAGTCCGATCATGACGTCAGTGCGATTCATCCTGTGCCGGCCAATGATGTTGTGGCCCAGATAAGGACCGCAGGTCAGGTTGGTGCAGTCAAGATCGGGATGCTGGCCACGGCGCGGATCGCGCAGGCCGTCAGCCGGTCCTTGCCTCTGGTTCCTCTGGTCCTTGACCCGGTTCTTGCGGCAAGCTCCGGACGCCCTCTGCTGGATGAGGATGGGGTTGGGGTTATGCTTGCCTCACTGTTGCCGCAGATCACTGTTCTGACACCGAACTTACCGGAGTTGTATGAATTGGCCCGGCGGCTGGGGGTTTCTGGAAATGCGGATGAACATGCCTGTGTCTCCGCGTTGATGCGGCAGGGATGTCCGGCCATTCTGGTCAAGGGAGGGCATGCCGTTTCCGGTCCGGAATGTGAAGATCGCCTTTATCTGCAAGACGGGCAGATCATCCGCTTTTCAGGCCCTCGTTTTACGGGAAAGTTGCGGGGAACAGGCTGTCAGCTGGCAAGTGCAATTGCCGTTGATCTGGCGCGTGGTGCCGGATTGCGTGCTGCGGTGATGATGGCAAGGAATGCCGTACAGGACCGCTTTCACCTGATGCATGAGGTGTAACATCGAGAAAAGGTATGCTGGAGCGGCTGGTTGTGGCCGCTCCAGCATTTGTCAGATCACTTGTCCGAGTCAGGCGAATGCGATTTCGTCAATCCCGAGAATAGTCAGGTCAAGCGCATCAATGGTGACTTCGCGTCCCCAGAGGATAAGGTTCCCGCCGAACGGGTTCCAGGTGCCTGTTGCCGACATCAGCTGGTTATAGGTGATGCCTGCTTCGTCCAGGTCAATGACCAGCTTGTCCCAGCCGCTATTTCCGTTGAATGTCGTACCTTCGCCATTTGTGACAAAATGGAAGGTATCATTGCCGGAACCCCCATCGGCATAACCGGATGTGATAGCGATTTCATCATTGCCACTTCCGGCGTTGATGAGTGTTTCAACCTTGTCAGCGACAATCGTGTCATTGCCGGCCCCGAGGTTGGCGGTTCCGATGATATTGGCCTCAATCTCGTCATGACCGTTTCCGGTATCAAGCTGTCTGATTGTTCCGGCCGAGAAGACGCGGTCATTTCCATTCAGAAGCTGAATCTGGTCGATGGTGCTGGATATTCCAGAGGCAATGAAATCACGTCCCGCTGTTCCGACGACCTCGGTGACGTCACCTCGGTTCAGGGCCAGTGCGTTATCTGTGGTATCGGCATTGCCACCAAGGTTAATCTGCTGCGCCCCGTCATAAAGCGTGATGAGGTCGGATCCCCCACCGGCCTGAACCTTATCGGCAGCGGTGATGTAAACGAGTTCATCCCCTTGTGCCGTTGTGGTACGCGTGCTGCCGTCAAGCCCGGCAACCCCGATAGCGCCATTGAAGCTGACCTGTCGTGTGCTTTCCATGCTGAACAACCCGAACGGATCGTCATTAGCCCCACCGTCACCAAGTCCCAGAAGACCACTGAGGAAGCCAAGCCCGGCAAGGTCCAGGCTTTGCTGCATGTCAATGATGTTCTTGGATACCTCGGTAAAGCCATAGACGGCCCCGACGGTCACGAGCTGCGTATAGAACTCCATCTGGTCCAGTATCGGGGTTGGCTGACCGGTTGCTGCAGTGATCTTGTCCCCGAGATCAGCAAAACCGTCTGTCATAGAATCTCCGACCCGGAAGATGGCATCACCAAGACGATAGACCAGATCATAGGCCGAGCCGTAGAATGAATTGAGCTGATTGGCAGCTGGTTGCAGGGCAGGGTCAAGCGTACCGGTCATGGCAGATGGATCTGCGCCCAGAAGTTCAAGCAGGGACATGCCCGTACTTTGCGCCATATCCGCAACCATATCGGTTTTGCCTTCTGAAATGTCGACAAGCCCGTTCATGAAGCCTGACAGAACTGTGAAGACCGGACCATCTATCTGGTCGAAGAAGTCGTTTATGACAGCATGGATCCCGTCATAGGTCTGATGATCTACCGAACCGGGAAGTGTTGACGGATCGGGAACCTCAATTGCTGCCATATCCACACCGATGATACTGCCTTCCGATGGCACGCCATCGTCATCAACGGTAAAGACTGTCCAGACGCCGGGGCTCATGATATTGGCTTCCGGGGTGGAAACCCTGATGGTGGTCGTATCGACAACCTCGAAATCCAGCTTGATCATCCGTGCATCCGTATTCCGGGCATGGGTTGATGAGCCGGATTTGATCGCGGTCAGTTTCTCAATTGCTGTGGCATCATCAACCTTGATCCAGAACGTATCGCCCGAATCGATGTTGGTGGGTGCATTGGTGATATCAGGTCGGTCGGCCAGATTGCCGTTTTCGTCGTACAGGTAAGGCGGTGTGAAGACTTCGATATTGGTGTTCTGAAGCGGGCCAGGTGCACCACCCCCACCGGACCACAGCGTCCCGTCAGGTAATAATTGACCCGAGGAATGGTAAAGCCGTGCCAGTGCCTGATCGGCCCAGGTTTCGGTCTCTCCGGTTTCGGGGTTCCATACGAGCACCGCATATTGGGCATCCGCAAGCTGGTTGCCAAGAATGGTTTCGGATTCCCCACCACCAACAATGGCAACGCGTCCATCCGGAAGCAGGATGAAGCTGCCATTGGTCCGTCCAATTCCTTCGCCGGGATTGTTTTCATCTTCGATGAAGTAGGCTTTGGACCATGTCGGGATATTGCCGGACAGATCGCCGGACCAGACCCAGCCGTCATCTGCGATGATCAGCACCTTATCGACATCATACATGATACTGGGAGTGGTTGTCCGGGTCTGGAAGGGAAGGGTGTCAATCTTGGCGGCTGAACCATTGCCCTCGACATCAATGGTGAAGATATCACCATGTTCGTCATCCTTGCCTTCGGACTCGATCATGTAGACCGTACCGTTACTGGCCTGCCACAGATGCGGGTACCAGTATGTCCCGCGAATCTGGTTCTGGTTATCCGCAAGATCCGAAATTTCTGCACCGGCCAGCTCACGGAATCCGGTCTCTGAATTATATATTTCCGGGATGGTTGAGCCTTCATAGTTCTCATCCCGACCGCCAACGATCAGAATTTCACCATTTGCCAGTGTCGCTACGGAGCCATACCAGCGGGCATAACTCATATCTCCGGTTTCGGCTTCCCGAATGGTCTGAGTTTTGTAGTCAAAAATAGTGACGTCGTTAACACCTGCATAAAGGCCGCCGTCGCTTTCCTGATCTCGCCATGCATCTCCGCCCATGATGATGACATTCCCGGTTGAGGGATCAATTGCCATATTTGAGCAAAAGATATTTGTACCAGTTGTATTCTCCAGTATTTTGTTTTCGCCTGTTTTGGGGTCCCATACGCTGTAAATAAATTCAGCGCCCTGCATGCCGCGCTCATCTGTGCCGAACGACAGGACTTTCCCATCTGGAAGGACAATTGAATGCAGCGGAATAATGCCGATATCCTGAATGTCGCCCCACTCACCATTGCCTTCAGGATCCTGTGAATTTGGATTAATCATTATATGCCTCCGGGTACTAATCTGTACAGATTTAAAACAAGGTCTTATAAAGACTAGCCGAATCAATTTGTGGCTATGACGGGAACGCTATCTTTGGCGTAATCCCCCGACAAGAGAAATTCCGCTTATCCATGTCTACATTCTCGTAATGTCGTGCATTTTTACATTAAAATAGATCCATTTATGAATGGATTCAAACATCTTTTAGGGGTTCGATTTATGTATTAAAATTCTCTAGGTTGTAATTTTTATTCTTATAATGGTTTATTAATTTAATTATTATCCTGAATATAACATTCATAAATGAATCAAATTTTTAAGCTGAGTATTTTTATGCATTGTTATATAATATTGAATGGAAAAATTATATTTAATTTAAAAATATAAGAATTTCTTTAATTTACATGCTAGATTTATTGACTCATTTATTCATGAATATATCGGACACGAATGCCCTTTTTGGGCCATGTCTCGGACTCATGTTCCCAAGGGCTTAGTATGGGTGACCAGTTCAGCTTGACGTGATGAAAATTCAAGTATCGACTAGGTCCATTGTTGAAGTATATTTTTTTGAGGACTGACATGGCTATATTGAAAAGCACCCGGTTCCGGGGTGCCGCTGCCTTGGCATTTGCCACGGTATTCGCTGGCAGTTTACCTGCACAGGAAGCGGCAATTTATTCGGGGATGGACAGGGTCCATCCTGTCTGGGCGGAAAACGGCATGGTTGCCGCACAGGAACGTGTCGCTGCCGAGGTTGGGCGCGACATTCTTGCGCAGGGTGGTAATGCGGTGGATGCCGGGGTGGCCGTGGCCTTTGCTCTGGCTGTGACTCTGCCGCGTGCCGGTAACCTTGGTGGTGGTGGCTTTATGCTGGTGCATGATGCTGAAACCGGGGAAACCAAGGCCATAGACTATCGTGAAATGGCCCCTGCTGGTGCCAGTCGTGATATGTTTCTTGATCCGGAGGGCAATGCAGACAGCGATAAATCACGCTTTACCGGGGCAGCTGCGGGTGTGCCGGGGACCGTTGCGGGGATGAAGCTGGTACTGGATGAATATGGCAGTATGGAATGGGCTGATGTTATTGCCCCAGCCATCCGGCTGGCGGAAGAGGGGATTATCGTGACCCCTGACCTCTCCGACAGTCTTGAGGCGATGCAGGAACGCCTGACACGATATCCGTCGACAACGAAGGTCTTTTACAAGGACGGAGGGGAGTTCTACCGTCCTGGTGATACGTTTGTGCAGGCTGATCTGGCAAATACGCTGAAAAAGATCGCGACCGAAGGGCCCGACGGCTTTTATAAGGGAGAAGTGGCTGCGGCCATTGCAACCTCGGTGACGGAATCCGGGGGGGACATGACGATCGAAGATCTGGCCGGTTACAAAGCGGTTGCGCGTGAACCGGTGAAGGGTACCTATCGCGGATATGAAATCGTCTCCATGCCGCCGCCATCGTCGGGTGGCGTGCATTTGATCCAGATCCTGAATACGTTGGAAGGCTATCCAATCGGTTCACTTGGTCAGAATTCATCGGAAACCATCCATCTGATGGCTGAGGCGATGAAGCTTGCCTATGCTGACCGGTCAGAGTATCTGGGCGATCCGGATTTCGTTAATGTCCCGGTCGATGAGTTGATGAGTAAGGCATATGCTGGTGATATGCGCGTCAGGATCAACACGACTTTTGCCACCCCGTCCGAGCAAATTAAGCCAACCGATGATCTGACACCATATGAATCGGATCAGACGACGCATTTCTCGATTATCGACAAAGACGGGAATGCAGTATCGAACACCTATACGATCAATTTCTCTTACGGATCGGGTCTGGTTGCCGAAGGAACCGGTGTCCTGATGAATAATGAGATGGATGATTTTTCGGCCAAGCCGGGTGTTCCCAATGCCTATGGCCTGATCGGGGGGGATGCCAACGCTGTTGAGGCAGGCAAGCGGCCACTTTCATCCATGACACCAACCATCGTTAATAAGGATGGCAGGGTCTGGCTGGTTACGGGGTCTCCGGGTGGTGCACGCATCATTACTACGGTCTTGCAGGTTATCATGAATATGGTGGATCATGGCATGAGTGTGGCCGAGGCCAGTACCGCGCCACGTGTTCATCACCAATGGCTGCCTGATGAGTTGCGCGTTGAAGAAGGTATCAGCCCTGATACGTTACAGGCCCTGGAGGCCAAGGGACATGTGGTTTCCCTGCAGGAGGTGATGGGTTCAACCCAATCGGTGATGCGTGATCCCGAAACAGGCTTTCTTCTGGGTGCATCAGACCCGCGTCGGGCAGGGGCTGCCGCTGTCGGTTACTGAAATAGCTGAATAGGCGGTGCTGAACATAAAGAAAGGGGCACCTGATGATGCCCCTTTGCATTTTCGGGCTGTGTGCCTATCAGTTGCGGGCCTTGTCGACCATTTTTCCCTTTGAAATCCACGGCATCATTTCGCGAAGCCTGGCGCCGACCTGTTCGATCTGATGCTCGTCATTGATGCGGCGTGTTGCCTTGAAGAAAGGCTGGCCAACTGTGTTTTCCTGCATGAAGTTGCGGACGAACTTACCGTTCTGGATATCGGTCAGGACCTCTTTCATACGACGCTTGGTTTCATCATAGGGAAGAACCCGTGGCCCGCTGACATATTCACCATACTCCGCCGTGTTCGAGATGGAGTAGTTCATATTCGCGATCCCGCCTTCATAGATCAGGTCGACGATCAGCTTCACCTCATGCAGGCATTCAAAATAGGCCATCTCGGGTTCGTAACCTGCTTCAACCAGGGTTTCGAATCCGGCACGGATCAGTTCGACCAGACCGCCGCACAGGACAGCCTGTTCCCCGAACAGGTCGGTTTCGCATTCTTCGCGGAAATTGGTTTCAATGATACCTGAACGACCGCCACCGATTGCGGAACAATAAGACAGCGCCAGATCCATGGCCTTGCCGGTGGCGTCGTTATGGACCGCCACGAGACAAGGCACGCCGCCGCCCTTGGCATATTCACCGCGCACTGTATGGCCAGGACCTTTGGGTGCCATCATGATGACATCAACACCCGGTTTGGGTTCGATCAGACCGAAATGTACGTTCAGACCATGTGCGAAAGCAATTGCTGTACCTTCGCGCAGATTGTCGTGGACGTATTTCCTGTAGGTTTCAGCCTGAAGTTCATCTGGCATGGTGAACATCATCAGATCGGCCCATTTTGCGGCTTCGGCGATCTCCATCACCTGTAAGCCTTCGCCTTCGGCCTTGGCTTTTGAAGGCGATCCCTCGCGTAATGCTACGACAACATTCTTGGCACCTGAATCGCGCAGGTTCAGTGCATGGGCATGGCCCTGGCTGCCATAGCCCAGAATGGCGATCTTCTTGTCCTTGATCAGGTTAACGTCGCAATCGCGGTCGTAGTAAACGCGCATATCAGCGGTCCTTTCATGAGTGCTCTGGTAGGGTCATACGAAAATTCTTCTTACAAATCTGTTCAATTTTCGCAAATTATATGATTATTATAAAATAATCATGCTCAATATTAAATATTTATGATGAAATCATGATTAATACGACAGATCGCCGCATTTTGCGTCAGCTTCTTGCTGATCCAGACCTGCCTGCCCCACAACTGGCGGAACGTGCGGGCGTAACGCCAGCCACGCTTTGGCGGCGTCTGGAAAAGCTGCGTGCTGCCGGGACCATTGCCGGGCAGGAAGCGCGGATCAACTGGCGTGCTCTTGGTTATGAGGTCGAGGTTAGTCTGCGTTTCATGCTCGACAAGACCAACCCGCGTGCCTTTGACGAATTTGCCGCCGCTGCTCGTGAGGTTCCGGAGGTGATTGAGATCCAGACCTTTCTGGGAAGTGTCGATTTCCGTCTTTCGGTTATCGCCCGCGACATGACACATTGGCAGCAAGTATATCGTGAACGTGTTCTGACATTACCGCATGTTGAAACCAGTGATGCGCTGATGCTGGTGTCGACAATCAAGAACAGTGCGGAACTGCCCCTATGATTCCTGATGCGATTGATCTGGCGATCCTGCGTATGTTGTCCGGGGATGCAACCCTTGGTGCCGCAGAGATCGGGCGGGTACTTGGACTGACCCAGCCAGCAATATGGCGACGGATCAGGAAGATGCGGGATTTTGGGATTATTTCCGGGCAGCGGGTGGTGCTGGACAGTGCCGCGCTTGGGTTTGGTGTGACGGTTTTTCTGGGTATCCGTCTTGCTACCAAGGGCCGCACCAGCCTTGAAGAATTTGAACGTGCGGCAACGGCAATCCCTGAGGTGCAACTTGTTCAGCATGTGCTGGGTCAGTTTGATTATCGTTTGCGTATTGTTGCCCGTGATATTGCCGATTTCGAGCGGATCCTGCGGCGGCGGATCATGACCTTGCCGGGTCTTGGTCAGGTCGAAGCCAATGTCATGCTGTCCGAGGAACGGTGCCCCGGTCCGTTGGGAGATGGTCAGAACAGTGAAAGCTGATTGCCCTGCCGTGGAGGAGGGCCAAAGCGCGAACGATCCAGTCGTGGGATTGCCTGACAAAAGCCAAGCCGTTTCCGGGCAAGGCGAAACCGGTTCATCATGAGTTCTGCCTCAACACCTTCACCACGCATGCGGCTGCCAAAACGGGGATCATTATCCTGCCCGCCATGCATGGCCCGCACACGATTCATGATATGTGTGGCTGAACCGGGATAATAGCGGTCCAGCCAGTCACGAAACAGCGGCGCAACCTCCCGGGGTAACCGCAAGGGGATCATGGCGGCATGGGTGGCACCGGCTTCGCGTGCGGCTGTCAGGATGCGCTCAATTTCGGGCTCGGTCAGGACCGGGATGACCGGAGCGACCATGACATGAACCTGAATTCCGGCGGCGGAAAGTTCATGGATTATCCGCAACCGGGTAGCCGGAGCAGGTGCGCGAGGCTCCATTTTCCGGGAAAGCTGTGTATCGAGTGTGGTAATTGATATACCAATATGGACCAGCTGACGCGCGGCCATTTCGGTCAGTAACGGCAAGTCGCGAAGTATGGTCTGTCCGCGCGTGACCAGGCTGGCAGGGTGGTTCCAGTCGAGTAGAACCTGCCAGATTGCGGGCATGATGGCCCGTTTGGATTCAATGGGTTGATAAGGGTCGGTGTTGGTGCCGAAGGCAATTGGTGCGATGCGATACCGGGGATGCGCAATTTCCCTTTCCAGAAGGCGTGCGGCATTGGGCTTGGCAATAATTTTCGTTTCGAAGTCCAGACCGGCTGAAAAACCCCAGTAAGCGTGACTGGGGCGGGCAAAACAATAGATACAGCCATGTTCACAGCCCCGGTAAGGATTGACTGAACGATCAAACGGTATGTCAGGGGACTGGTTACGGGTGATGATCTGACGCGGATGTTCATCAGTGACTTCGGTCCGGAGAAGGCGCGTTTCCTCAGGGATATCCCAGCCATCATGTTCATGTTCCGGGGCAAGGCGATCGAATCGGTTTGCCGGACGTGTATCTGCACCGCGTGCCTTGAGGGTTTCATTGGGATTGCGTGGAGGAAGCATTATCAGTTTATAGAACATAGCATGAACATTGTCCAGAATCCACCATTCTGCCAGAGCGCCTCTTTCCATTCGCTTTCATGGTGGCCATATTACAGGGGAAGGGGGGTCCCATATGCCGCTTCCGCATTTTCTGCTGCTTATGGTTGCTGTTATTCTGGCCGCTGCCGCGACACTCTGGGTCGGGATCACGCATGGCGTTCCGATTGTTGCGCTTGCACTTGCGGCATTGATTGCCGCCGGGCTGGTGCATTTCACCCGCCGCGATCATCGCCTTTAAGGTGATAGTCTGCCCCTGAATGGGATGATCTGGGGGTCAGCTTTCCAGTTCGACATCCCAATACAGGAAGTCCATCCATGTCTTATGCAGATGGTTGGGCGGGAAGCGCCGTCCCATGGCATGAATTTCCGTACTTGATGGACGATATGGTGTTCGCCGCAGGTGCAGCCCGGAATATTTCAGGGAACGGTTTGCCTTGCGCAGGTTGCAGGGGGAGCAGGCGGCAACGACATTCTCCCAGCTTGTGATACCCCCGCGGGAACGTGGGATGACATGATCAAAGGTCAGGCTGCCTTTCGATCCGCAATACTGGCATTCAAACCCGTCCCGCAGGAAAAGTTTGAAGCGTGTAAAGGCGATGCGCCTTAATGGTCTGACATAATCTTTCAGCGCAATGACGGATGGTATACGGAAAGTCTGCCTTTGGCTGCGTACAGCCTCGTCATATTCTGCGATGATGCTGACCCGATCCAGAAAAACGGCCTTTATCGCGTCCTGCCATGTCCAGAGAGAAAGCGGGTAATAGCTGAGCGGGCGATAATCGGCGTTCAGCACCAGTGCCGGATGATGCCGGAGCGCTGTCGGCTCGCGTACGAACTGTGTTCTGAATTCTGTATGGTGGTGGTCGAGCATTCGCAACCCCGTCCTGCCGGATTATTCTGATCCGCTTGGGTCAACTATATATAGGAGCTTCGGTGAAGCAAGGCCCAGAATGTAGGTTCTGTGGATACAGCAATGCACCATGTCAATTTCAGCGGAGAATATGCATGCAATTTTAACCAGATAATATTGGAAATACGGCAGAAATCAGGATTAGTCTGGGTGACAAATCAACCGGAGGTTGCAATGATCAGACTGGACCCGCTGCCACAGGCTGACGCAACACCCTTCTAGGTTGTATCGCACAGGTCGGAACATATGCCGGATAGCATTGGCTCCTGCGGAAACAGGTATCCGTTTCGTGAGCGTGGCGGGTTCTGTCACTGACGGATTTGCATTGGGATCCGGTTATGGCACTGTTCGCATCCGCTATCGGATCAATGATCAGATTTCGGGGCTGTCAGATCTGGATACACGCCTTTCCGAAGCTGCGGCCGGATTACGTGCTGCATACCCTTCTTCGGCCGGTAAAATCCGGCATGATCGGGAAAATACATTGGCTGCGTCTGTTCCTAAGGACAGAAACTTGCCAGTTGGGTTCCAGACTATTGCCCGGGCATTGGAGGTCGAGATTGGCGGGGTGCGTGCGGATATCGCGGTTATATTGCATCAGATGCGGACAGGGCAAAAAACTATGGTAGAGACCGGGGGTCAGAAATGCTGTCGGAACGGATAATCCAGAATGCCGTGACTGTCACGAACCGCAATGGAGAAACGTTGCTATCGCAGGCGTCAATTCTGACTTTGCGTATCAAGTTCCGATCAGGGGTAGGGGCCTGACCGGATTGATGAGGCTGGCGATCAATGCTTGGTTGGCACTGTGTTTCAGTTGGCAAATTGCTCCTGCAGGAATAACAACGCCGCCTGTAGTCCATCTTGTGAGATACCGTGGCCGGTGCCTTCCATGACAAAGTGCTGTACGTTGAATTCCGTACCCTTTAAGGCTGTTACAGCCTTATCCAGATCGGCGAACGGTACGACAGGATCTGCATCCCCGTGCAGCAACAGGACCGGTGGGCGGGACTGGACTTCGGTTCTTAGCCGTGCCGGGTCAAGCAGTCGCCCGGAAAATCCGATAATTGCGGCAACCGGATCAGCCCGGCGGGGCAGAACGTGCAAGGCCATCATTGTCCCCTGAGAAAAGCCTATTATGGCCAGTTCCCTTGAGGTGATACCTTCGTCTGCAATCACCTTGTCAAGGAAGGTATCAATATCCCCGGCTGATTGTGCCATGGAATCACGAGCCTGTTCTTGGGTTGAACCATCCATCCATGGGATGGGAAACCATTGCCGCCCAAATGGATTGCCTGCACAGCGTTCAGGGGCATCGGGAGCATAAAACGCGGTGTCAGGCAGATAAGGTCCCAACACATCACTCAAACTGAGAAGGTCAGCCCCGTCAGCACCATAACCATGCAGGAAAACAACAATACGGGAAGCGTTTCCAGGACCCTTGCGATCGGATTTCAGTTCACGTGGCATGGCTGTTTCCTCAATGTCGGATTTCCTAGGCTCGTGATATGCGCTGCCATTGTGCCCTGCAATAGTCCCTCGGAGATGTGTTGTGAGCATATGGGATATATAAGGCAAATATCTGCTGTGCATTCTTGCCGGGCTTGAGTTTATCATTCTGGTTCCCATCTAATGACAAAGCAAAGCACAGCTGCTCATGGAGCCACAGATGAAATGTCCGGTTGATGATGAAACCTTGCTGATGACCCAGAGAAACGGGGTGGAAATCGACTATTGCCCGAAATGCCGCGGTGTCTGGCTGGATCGGGGAGAGCTGGACAAGATTATCGCGCAAAGCGTCAGCGAAGCGACACCACCCGTACAGTTGACCCCGCCACTACAGACGACTCCGTTATCCCAGTACGCTGTGGAACAACAGTCTGCGGCATTTTCCCAACCGGCCCCTGAACCGCAATATCAGCCACAACACCGTGATCCCTATTATGATGACCGATCTCGCAGTGATAGCCGTGATGGACGTTACAATGACCGACGGGATGAACGGTATGAAAAGCGCCGGCGTTATGATGATGACGATGATGACTATCGTTATGGCCGCAAGCGCAAGAAGCATGAAAGCTTCCTGAGCGAGTTATTCGATTTCTGAAATCCGATAGCATTTTTTCCACATGGCAGGTGTCAGACGCATGAGGCAACCTTGCCGGCTACGTTATTGATTGATTATCTTTAACGACTGTTGTGACGGGACCCAGGTTGCGCCACGTTAACTTCATGCAGGTTTAGCTCTTGGCTGAATCCAGCAGTATGTCATCGTGCTTGATTGCCCGTGCTTCTGACAGCTTTCCATCAGCAAGGCGGTATTCCGGGAAGATCCGGGTTATAAACTTCGGCCCATTTTCAGTATCGCGGCACTGGAGCAAATCCTCCGACTTCCAGTTGGCCCTGCTTCAGCACGAAGAATCGGGGCATGATCCTGTCCTCCCGAAATGCGCCCTTGCCCTGGCTGCGGCTCATTTCGGGAGGACAGGATCATGCAATACGATACCGGCGCACTGCGTTTTCTATCATCGCTATCACCTCGTCTGGTTGATGAAATACTGCTACAAGGTTCTGACTAGGTTCTGTGAGGATTCAGGATTCCCAATTAG
>JBKEAB010000165.1:0-23074 GCA_047971845.1 Paracoccus sp. (in: a-proteobacteria)
CATACCAGATCGCGGTGAATGGTCCGACAAAACGTGTGCCCTCCCGTGTCGCCGGATCCAGCCCGAATAACGGGTCAATACCGATCAGGGTCTTGCCGGAACCGGTCTCGGCAAAGAAAAGCAGCATGATTGCCAATGCCACCAGTCCACCCAGATAACCGAATGCGAAGCCCGAACCGGATATACGGCCAATTTCCTCACGGGGGGCAAGTCCCGGCAGCATGGCGTTGGTGAATATTGTCGCGAATTCGATGCCGATCAGGCCCAGACCAAAGAATGCCACAGCGGCAATCAGGCCGGGTTCATTCGGGGTCAGGAACCACAGCCCCGTTGCGCCAATAATGACGAGTCCCGAGAAGAACCAGACCCATGGCAGCTTTCTGCCGGAACTGTCGGCTATTGTCCCCAGAACCGGGGCCAGAACTGCAATGATGATCCCGCCGATGGCCAGCCCATCGCCCCACAGAGTCTGTGCCATCACCCCGGCGGTGGCTTCATCATGTCCGGCGGACATGTAGCTGTTCCTGGCAACCTCGGCATAATAAATTGAGAAGATGAACGACACCAGCAACGTATGATAAGGCTGGCCGGCCCAGTCAAAAAACCACCATCCCCAGATACGCTTGCGGTTCACGGGCATAACCTTCCTGTCCAGTTACCCGGAGTAAGGCCAAACCAGACCGGCTTGGCAACCGCCTTTTCACCGGCGAGCCGGCGTTTCATCCGGCTGTTATGGTCTGACGTATATCTTCGGCCAGGATGGGCGGCCATGGGCGTTGCGCATCGGCTGCGATCCAGCCGGCAACCCAGTCAGGCAAAGCGGGGCTTTCGCCTGGCAATCCCATCGCCGAAAAGACTCTGTCCGGGGGCAGGATACCGTCAGGGCAGGTAAAGGCAGCACGCAGAAGCATGTGATTGCAACACTCACCCTTCCGCCACATCGACTGTTCCATATACATGAAACGCTGATCCCAGCCAATCATCCGGGACACCATCGTAAACCGGTCAAAGGCTCGGATACGGCGACGATAGCGGGTTGAGTTTCCGGCAACCGTGAGGCCCCAGCCATTCTTGCGCAGGGCTCTGATCAACCCTGTGCGGGACGCCATGGGAAGCCGGCCAAGATCATAAAGGGTCAGCGTGCGGCCGTTATTCAGCTCAATCCATGGATCAAGGTCCCAAGGCCAGCACATATGGGTCGAGACATGTGTATCCAGAGGCCCCAGCACCGGCGCATTCCGGAACTTCAGCATTTCCTTGGCAAAGCGGATCAGCGGATACATGTAGGGCCTCCTGTTGCCTCGCAGCTAACAGGGCTGCAGGTGAAGTCAATGTAAACGTCACGCAACCTTGCACGCGGGGCGCGGCTGGCTTAGGTCATGCAGGCGCAACTCAGGGGAATGGCAATGGCGATGACGGAAACGCCGCGGGTTGGTCTGATCGGCTGGCGGGGCATGGTGGGTTCGGTCCTGATGGATCGCATGACGGCCGAGGGTGACTTCGATCTGATTGAACCGGTCTTCTTTTCAACATCGAATGCCGGTGGCAAGGCCCCCATGGGGGATTGTCCTCTGGCGGATGCCCATGACCTGAACGCACTGAAAATCTGTGACATCATCGTAACCTGTCAGGGCGGGGATTATACGTCTGCCGTCTTTGGCAAACTTCGTGCCGAAGGCTGGGACGGCCACTGGATAGATGCGGCTTCGACCCTGCGTATGTCAAAGGATGCGCTGATCGTGCTGGATCCGGTCAACCGCCCGGTGATCGACGCTGCCATGACGGCCGGTAACCGCAACTGGGTTGGCGGAAACTGCACGGTTTCCTGTATGCTGATGGGGGTCGGTGCCCTGTACAAGGCCGGGCTGGTCGAATGGATGTCAACCCAGACCTATCAGGCTGCTTCTGGTGGAGGTGCTAGGCATATGCGCGAGTTGCTGGCCCAGTACGGGGCCCTGAACGCCGGGGTTCGTGACTTGCTGGATGACCCCCAATCGGCGATTCTTGAGATCGACCGCAAAGTTCTGGCACGCCAACAGGCCATGCTGGATGGGCCGGAAACGGCACAATTCGGGGCCGTTCTGGGCGGATCGCTGATTCCGTGGATCGACACGGATCTGGGGAATGGTGTCAGCAAGGAAGAATGGAAGGGCATGGCCGAAACCAACAAGATCCTCGGCATTGGTCCGGATGCCATTGGCGGCCCGGCCGAACCGGCCATCCCGGTTGACGGGTTTTGCGTACGTATCGGTGCCATGCGCAGCCATAGTCAGGCCCTGACCTTCAAGCTGAGTGGCGATGTGCCGGTCGATGAAATCGAAGCAATCATTGCCGAAGACAATCCTTGGGTCAAAGTCGTCCCGAACGAAAAAGATGCGACGATGCGCGACCTGACCCCGGTTGCCGTCACCGGTACGCTGACCATTCCGGTTGGTCGTATCCGCAAACTGACAATGGGGCCGGAATATGTTGGTGCCTTCACCGTTGGCGACCAGCTTCTGTGGGGCGCTGCCGAACCACTGCGCCGGATGATGCGCATCCTGATTGAGGGCTGAACAATGGTTTCACTTTACCAGGCAATTGACCTTATTCTCAGTATCCTGTGGTTCCTGATGATCGCCCATATCATCATGTCATGGCTGATCAATTTTCAGGTCCTGAACCTACGTCAACCGATGGTGGCACAGGTTTGGGACGGCCTGTCACGGATCCTGGAACCGATCTATGGGCCGGTTCGCCGGATCCTGCCAAATACGGGCGGACTTGATTTCGCGCCGTTGGTTGTCTTTATCGTGATCATCATCATTCGCCAGATTCTGGCGAATAACGCAGGCTTCTTTTACGGCTACTGATGCCATCCGACTTGCTGCGCCAGATCTTCGGCTTTGATGCCTTTCGTCCCGGCCAGCAGGACATCGTCGAGGCCGTTGCCGGTGGCCACAATGTTCTGGCTATCATGCCAACCGGTGGCGGCAAATCACTGTGCTTCCAGTTACCTGCGCTGATGCGTGATGGGGTGACGGTGGTGATCTCTCCCTTGATTGCGCTGATGCGAGACCAGGTCCGGGCCCTGCGCGAAGCTGGTGTGGCGGCCGGAGCACTGACTTCCGGCAATACCGAAGCCGAAACGGATGAGGTTTTCACAGCCATCCGCGACGGAGCGCTGAAAATTCTGTACATGGCACCGGAACGTCTGGCCTCGGGCGGAACGCTGTCACTTCTGCGCCGGGCTGGAGTGACTGCCATTGCCGTTGATGAGGCACATTGCGTCAGCCAGTGGGGCCATGACTTTCGGCCCGACTATCTGCGTATAGGGGAACTCCGACGGGTGCTGGAGGTACCGCTTTCGGCATTTACGGCAACCGCCGATGCCGAAACCCGGGCAGAGATCGTCTCGCGCCTGTTTGGCGGTCAGGAACCCGTTACCTTCCTGCGGGGTTTTGACCGACCCAATATCCATCTGGCCTTTCAGCCCAAGGATGGTCCGCGCCGGCAGATCATGGATTTTGTCTCTGCGCGGTCCGGTCAATCCGGTATTATCTATTGCGGAACACGCGCCCGTACGGAAACCCTTGCCGCCGCACTGAATACTGCCGGGCATGCTGCATTGCATTATCACGGTGGCATGGAACCCGATGCCCGCCGTGAGGCCGAAGCCCGTTTCCAGCGGGAGGACGGGCTGATCGTCGCAGCCACCATTGCTTTTGGTATGGGCATAGACAAGCCCGATATCCGCTGGGTTGCTCACGCCGATCTGCCCAAATCCATTGAGGCCTATTACCAGGAAATCGGACGCGCCGGGCGTGACGGATTACCAGCTGAGACGCTAACCCTTTTTGGTCCTGATGATATCCGTATGCGGCGTGCTCAGATTGATGAAGGACTGGCTGAAAACGATCGCAAGGATGCAGACCATGCCCGGCTGAACGCTCTTCTGGGGCTGGCAGAAGCAGCATCATGTCGTCGTGTGTGCCTGCTTGGTTATTTTGGGGAGGAAGCCGAAGCATGTGGCAATTGCGATTTATGCGATATGCCGCCGTCGACATTCGATGCGACAAGGCCTGTGCAGATGGCCCTGTCTGCCATGTTGCGTACGGGCGAATGGTTCGGAGCAGGCCATATTATTGATGTTTTGACCGGAAATGAGACCGCAAAGATCCGTGAACGCGGTCACAACCACCTGCCAACCTTTGGAGTCGGACGCGATTGGTCCAAGCCACAATGGCAGGCCATCATCCGGCAGATGATGGGCCTTGATTTCTGCCGCCCTGATCCGGCGCGTCATGGTGCCCTGCACATTACCGGGGCAGCTCATCCTGTCCTCCGGGGTGAAGCAGGGGTAACCCTGCGTGAAGACAGCGTCAGACGCGTCAGGCCTGCCTTTGTCCCGAAAATGCAGGTTGCCGAAGAGGACGCCCCGCTGTTTTCTGTCCTCAAGGCCAGACGCCGGGCCCTTGCCGAAGCACAGCGCGTTCCGGCCTATGTCATCTTTCCGGATCGCACACTTCAGGAAATGGCCAAATGCCGGCCACAGACACTGGATGATATGGCGCGAATAAGCGGCGTTGGTGCAAAAAAGCTGGAAAGCTACGGCATGGCCTTCCTGTCGGTCATTGCGGGTGATGCACCTCCCGTTATGCATCCTTCCCGGCGGGCTCTTGCCGGTCGCGAATCAGGTGCGCTGTTTGATCGGCTGGCAGAAGTTCAGGTGCAGCTTGTTCGTGGTAAGGACGGCACGGCAAAACCGCTGAGCTGTTCAACCAGCCAGCTTCGCCGTATCGCCGAATCCCGTCCGGCCAGCCGGGAAGCCTTGTCACAGATCATTGATACATCACGCTTGGACCGTTTTGCCGATGCGTTTCTGACCGAGATTGCAAGCATCTGAACCTTTCCGGATGTACAGTATTCAGTTAATCTGGTGACATGTAACAGGAAAGGATGCGCAAATGGCCCTTGGTGAAGGTGACAAGCTGCCCTCTGGCAAGCTGCTGCAAATGACTGAAGATGGTCCGGTCGAGGTTGATCTGGCTGACTATGCAAAGGGACAGGTGGCAATCTTTGCCTTGCCCGGTGCCTATACCGGTCCCTGTTCAACCATACATGTTCCCAGCTTTATCCGTACGGCAGATCAGTTCCGTGCCAAAGGCGTGGACCGGATTGTATGTATCAGCGTCAATGATCCTTTCGTGATGGGGGCGTGGGCTACCGCAACCGGGGCCGACAAGGCCGGGTTGACATTCCTTGCCGATGCAAGCGGTAGCTTTACCCGTGCCATGGGGATGGAGTTCGATGCCCCGCCCGCAGGTTTGCTTGGCCGCTCAAAGCGCTATGCCATACTGGTGAAAAACGGTACGATTACCGCAATGAACCTGGAAGAGGTTCCTGGCCAATGTGATATCTCCGGCGGAGAAAAACTTCTGGAACGGGTCTGATCAACTGACCCCGGGAACACCTGCGGCAATTTCGGCTGCAGGTGCCTCATCACTGGCCATCACGATTTGCTGTCGGTTCTGACAAGTCCGGCAAACCCCGCGATTGCCAGTAATGCCAGCCCCCAGCCGAGAACTATATGGATCCAGAGATAAACCCGCGCCGTCCGGCCAAAAGGTTTGCGATCATCCGGGATCCAGTAGCTTTGCATTTCCAGCGAAATCGCCGGAATAAGCGTATCGGCCGAATAGATCAGCGCATTGAACTGCGGATAGGATTGTGCTTCCGGCTGGGCAAGAAAGCAGTCCAGCTGCCTTTGTGGTGCAGTCGCACAGTTCACCCATTCGGTTGCCCGCTGGATGCCCGGCTGGTTCGGCCTGATTTCACCCCGATCAGCAGCTTCGGCAAAGGTTATCGCACCAAAGACCAACAACAGCAGCATCGGTACCAGAACCTGATAGGGCCGGCGGCCATAGGCAACCGTCAGGCCGATAATCCGGTCCCAGATCCACAGCAGCCATCTTTGCAGGCCAATCGCAACCCGCTGGGACAGTTGTCCTGCAGCAGTAAATTCCCGCCCCAGCCGGTGATGCCGGGCACGGCGCTGCTGACGTTCCTTGTCGATCAGGATCTCCCGTGCATCTGCATTCAGGCCGGCAACCCGTAACACACGGGCACATTCTTCATAGGGCTGAGACCAGAAACAGGCGCTGTCATCCTGCCGGGATCGATGAAGCCAATCCCGGCGGACACTTCCTGATACACCCGTGCCGACCAGAGCCCCGTAGCGGCAGCGATTCAGCAAGATCTGTTCCGGCCAGCATGCGGGATCATCGTCAATTGCCCCGATCCTTGCGCCCGTCATATCGATGATGCCATCGCTTTTTGCCCCGGCACGCCAGAACCACGTTCCGCCGATATTGGCACCATCGCAATTCAATGCCACCCCTGCTTCCAGCAGCTTGGCCCCTTCGCAATCAAGATCGCCGTTGATATGTACACCCGGCAGGCGAATCTCACCCGCTGTTTCAATATCACGCAACAGGACACAGCTCTTTACAGCCAGTCCGTCCGCTGAAAGGGCCTCATTCGCTTTTATCAGCACCATTCCGGAACAGTCGAGACTGCCGCCGAACCGCCCTCCAAGCAGGCGGATTTCACCCTCGGTGTGGACATTGCGCAAGAAAACGCAGCCCTGCACCACCATCCCATCAGCACTGATTGCAGTATCGGCTTCTGTCAGTTTCATCCCCGAACAGGACAGATCGCCGCCAATCCACGTCCCCGGCAGGCGGATTTCACCTTCGGCCCGTGCATTACGCAAGAAGACACAGCCCTTTGCCTTGAGGCCATCGGCATTCAGACCAGATGCAAGGACGGAATGATTCAGGTAAAGATTTGCCACATGAGCATTACGCAGCAGGAGCGGGTCGGGGAAGCGGCACCCGAACAAAGCCAGATCATGCTTGAGCATGACGCCTTCCAGATCGAGGCCACGGGTTTCACAGGCTTCTGTGCCATCGCTTCGGATGAAAGCGCCCCAGATCCTCAATCCTTGTTCAGGTAACGGACAATTGGCGGTTTTTCCCAGAACCAGTGCACGGATCAGGCTGGCCCGGATATGCCTGTTATACATGGCATATTCCGGAGGCACCCCATCCGATGCACAAAACACACCCGGCCAGCCGTGACGCAAATGCGCGATCAGTCCACGCTCTGCTTCAGTCAGGTCACCGAAATCCTCAACATTCATTACTCGTCCTCAAAAACAAACGATCACTCGCTTTCGAACAATGCTCCCTGTTCCGAAGCTGCGGGCTGGTCTAGCCCGAGATGCCGCCACCCTTTCGGTGCCAGCATTCGTCCACGCGGAGTGCGGGCAATCAGGCCCTGCTGCAATAGGTAAGGTTCAATTACTTCTTCAATGGCATCCCGGCTTTCGGACAGGGCTGCCGAAATTGTTTCAACCCCAACCGGGCCGCCACCATAATTTTCGGCAATCAGGCCAAGATAACGCAGGTCCGCACTATCCAGACCAAGATTATCAACACCCAGCCGGGTTAATGCAATATCGGCAATGGCACGGGTCAGGCGGCCGTCACCTTCAACCAAGGCAAAGTCGGCAACACGACGCAGCAGGCGCCCTGCAATACGTGGAGTTCCCCGCGCCCGGCGGGCAATTTCACGCGTGCCATCGGCTTCGGTTTCATATCCCATCAGCCGTGCCCCGCGCTGTACGATGAGATCCAGTTCCTCAACCGTATAGAACTGCAACCGCGTCGGGATACCGAAACGATCCCGCAAGGGAGTTGTCAGAAGGCCCAACCGTGTCGTTGCGCCAACCAGTGTAAAAGGTTGCAGCTCGATCCGGACAGTGCGGGCGGCCGGTCCCTCCCCGATCATCAGGTCCAGTTCAAAATCTTCCATTGCAGGATAAAGGACTTCCTCCACTGCCGGATTCATCCGGTGGATTTCGTCGATGAACAGCACGTCCCGTGTTTCCAGATTTGTCAGGATTGCGGCAAGGTCACCGGCCCGTGCCAGTACCGGTCCGGATGTCATCTTGAAGTTTACGCCCAGTTCACGGGCCATAATCTGTGCCAGCGTAGTCTTGCCCAGACCGGGCGGGCCGTGGAACAGTGTATGGTCCATGGCTTCGCCCCGGCGACGCGCACTTTCAATGAAAACACGCAGGTTTGCGCGGGCCTCTGCCTGACCGACGAATTCTGACAGTGCTTGCGGACGCAGGGCGCGCCCGGCATCGTCCTCGGGCAGGGACTCGGGCCGCAAAGTGGGATCAGGGACGTTCATACGAATCCAGCATGATCAGCGTGGCCATGCCCGGACCCATGCAAAATGACGGAAAAGATGGGGCCGGACATAATTTCTCCTTCCTATTCCTTCGGTGCAAGAGCCCGCAATGCCGCACGAATCAGCCCTGGTGTAGTGGCTTCCGGTTCGTTTTGTGCAGCCTGTGCAACGGCAGATGCGGCCTCTGATGGATTATAGCCCAGATTTGTCAATGCCGACAAAGCCTCTGACTGAGAAGCGGCGGATGCCCGCGCAGATTGATCCAC
Organism: Paracoccus sp. (in: a-proteobacteria); assembly: GCA_047971845.1. Taxonomy (GTDB): domain Bacteria; phylum Pseudomonadota; class Alphaproteobacteria; order Rhodobacterales; family Rhodobacteraceae; genus Paracoccus. The sequence continues at coordinate 8,508 of JBKEAB010000165.1, forward strand.
TGCAGAAACCGCGAAAGGTTGTTCCCCGACAGATGTCGGTACAGGTGCAGAGGAGGCATCTTCGATGATCATCGTCCCCGCATCTACCGTCAGCTCTCCGCCCATGGCCATGACTGATGGTGCCTTGTCCTTAAGCTCCAGAACAACTCTCTGGGCCAGTTTGGGACCGACACCGGGTGCTTTCCTGACAGCCGACCAGTCACCCAGCGTAATGGCCCGCGACAACCCCTCGGCCCCAAGCGTACCGAGGACCGCCAGAGATGCCTTCGCCCCGATCCCCTGAACCGAGGTCAGCAACTTGTGCCATTCTTTTTCAAGAAGGGTTGGAAAGCCGAAAAGCTGCAACAGGTCTTCGCGGACCAGCAGGTCGGTATAAAGGGCCGCAGCCTGCCCGGCGGGTGGCAGACCGGCTGCCGTGCGTTCGCTTATGTGAACAAGATAGCCCACCCCGCGCACGTCAATCAGGACATGGTCCGGGGCACGGTGCAGGATGATACCTGCAATCCGCCCGATCATGCCGGCACCTTGATACGCACGGCCCTTGATTGCAGGTAATGGGCATGACAGATGGCAATAGCCAGTGCATCTGCCGCATCCGGTCCCGCAAAGCTGACCCCCGGAAGTTGATGGCGAACCATGTGCTGAACCTGTTCCTTGCCGGCATGACCAACACCGACAACGGCTTTTTTCACGGCATTCGGGGCATATTCGCCAATATCCAGCCCGGCCTCGGCCGGGGCCAGAAGGGCAATGCCCCGTGCCTGACCCAGCTTCAGCGTGCCGACCGCATCCTTGTTGACGAAAGTCTGTTCCACGGCCGCCGTACCCGGCCCATGTGCCGCAATCACATCGCACAGACTGCGATACAGCTGCAACAGCCGTACACCCAGATCCCCTTTGCCCGAATGAATCACCCCGTTGGCAACATGTCGCAGACGCGGGCCATCCAGATCGATCACGCCCCAACCCATGTTCTGTAATCCGGGGTCAATGCCCAGAACCTTCATTCCTGCCCTCATAAATTTATTTTTCCCAACCTAGCACGAAACGCGAACATTGCGAAAGGGGGCTATACTGACCGATATGTAAATGGCGCTTTGCTTGACACTGCCCCCCGCATCCTTGAGACAAAGTCAAAATATCTTGTGGGGGACAGATGTCGCCAGCTCTGATCGCAGCGCTGCCCTTTCTGGGGGCACTTCTACCCGGATTACTGATCCGCTCGGGACGGAATGTCGCGGCAATGGCCTGTGCCACGGCAACATTTCTGGCTCTGATGGGGCTGGGGCTGCACATCCCGGCCATACTTGCCGGTGAGGTCGTGACAGCAGACTATACTTGGCTGCCCCGTATCGGTCTGAATGCCAGTTTCCGCATTGACGGGCTGAGCCTTCTGTTTGGTATCCTGATCCTTGGAATCGGCCTGCTGATTATCCTGTATGCACGATATTACTTGTCGAAGGATGATCCGGTCGGACAATTCTACACATATCTGATGCTGTTTCAGGGCGCGATGACAGGCATCGTCCTGTCTGATAATATCCTGCTGCTTCTGGTTTTCTGGGAACTGACCTCACTGTCATCATTCCTGCTGATCGGATACTGGAAGCACCTGCCGGAAGGCCGGCAGGGTGCGCGTATGGCGCTGACAGTGACCGGGATGGGTGGACTTGCGATGATTGCGGGGATGATGATCCTCGGCAATATCGCCGGAAGTTACAGGATCAGCGATATTCTGGCTGCAAGGGACGTAATTCAGGCATCACCCATGTACCTGCCCGCCCTGATCCTGATCCTGATCGGGGCCTTCACCAAATCGGCGCAGTTTCCGTTTCATTTCTGGCTGCCGCATGCCATGGCTGCGCCGACACCGGTTTCGGCCTATCTGCACAGCGCCACGATGGTCAAGGCCGGTCTGTTTCTCATGGCCCGGCTCTGGCCGGTGCTGGCTGGCACGCCGGAATGGTTTTATATTGTTGCAACAACGGGCCTTGTGACCATGCTGGTCGGGGCCGTGATCGCGTTGTTCAAGGACGATCTGAAGGCCATTCTGGCTTTTTCGACCATCAGCCATCTGGGTCTTGTGACCATGCTTCTGGGGCTCGGAACCGAAGCCGGAGCCATTGCGGCGGTTTTCCATATCATCAACCATGCAACCTTCAAGGCTGCGCTGTTCATGGCCGCCGGGATCATCGACCACGAGGCCGGGACACGTTCTGTCCGGTTGCTGGGCGGGTTACGAAAGCTGATGCCGGTCACCTTCACTATTGGTACCGTAGCAGCTCTGTCCATGGCCGGCATTCCGCCACTGAATGGGTTTATTTCCAAGGAAATGATGCTGGAGGAAGCCGCACATACCGTCTGGGCTGGCTATCACAATGTCTTCCTGATCGTAGTCGGAATCGCCGCGACGTTCTCGGTTGCCTATTCCTTCCGCTTCATTACCCAAGTCTTTCTGGGAGCAGAACGTGAGGAATATCCGCATCATCCGCATGATCCAGGTATCGGCCTGTGGTTCAGCCCCGGCCTGCTGGCAGTATTGGTGGTTCTGATCGGACTTATGCCGATGACCATAACCGGCTGGCTGGTGACGGTCTCGGCCAATGCCGTGACCAGTCTGGATACACACCCGCATCTGGCGTTGTGGCATGGGGTCAATACGGCACTGATTACCTCAATGATCGCCACGGCAGGCGGTGTGATCCTGGTTCTGATGCATAAACCCCTGCAGGCAGCCTGGGATGCCGCGCCCCGGCCCGAGGCCAAGGCCATCTTCGACAGCATAATCCGTCGGGCGGCACGGTGGTCACAGATTACCAATGACGCATTGCATGACGGCCGTCTGGCACGTGGGGCCGGAATGATGGCGATTACCATCGTTCTGGCGGGCACCTTCAGTTGGGCGACCGGGTCAACCGGACCTATGACACATGAGATGCTGCCGATCGAACCCATCGTCGCCATCGGCTTCGTTCTGCTGATCGTGGCAACGGCCTGCATGGTTGCGTTCCATCGCAACCGGCTGCTGGCCCTTGTGCTGATTGGGATTGTCGGGCTGATCGTTTCCTGCGTCTTTGTATACTTGTCGGCGCCGGATCTTGCACTGACCCAGATTTCAGTCGAAGTCGCCACTGTCATGCTGATGCTGCTGGCCCTGAATTTCCTGCCCAAGCGCACATGGGTTGAAACCGGCGGGTTGCGCCGTGGTGCGGATGCATTGATTGCCTCGGCTGTCGGCCTCGGTTTCGGCGCACTTTCCTATGCCATCATGCGCCGCGACTTCGCGTTCGAGACTATTTCCGCCTATCATCTTGAAAACAGCCATAATCTTGGCGGAGGCGATAATGTTGTCAACGTTATTCTCGTGGACTTCCGAGGTTATGACACCTTCGGCGAAATTACCGTTCTCGGGATTGCCGCACTGGTGATTTATGCGATGACCGAAACGCTGATGACCGGCCGTTCTTCCCGGCGCTTGCTGAACTGGCGTCATGATCAGCGCCGCGCCGGGGACCGGCATCCGCTGATGTTGGTTGTTGCCACCCGGCTGATCCTGCCGATATCGCTGACTGCCGGCCTGTTTATTTTTCTGCGCGGCCACAATCAGCCGGGTGGAGGCTTCATTGCCGGTCTGATTGTCGCGATTTCCCTGCTGATGCAGTACATGGCTTCCGGCTTTGCCTGGGCACAGGAGCGTCAGAGGGTCCCTTTCCACGCCATGATCGGCGCGGGTGTCGTGGTTGCCGCCGCAACTGGAATGGGGGCGTGGCTGTTCGGAATGCCGTTCCTGACCTCAAACTATGCCTATGTGGAATTGCCGTTCCTTGAAAAATTTGAGCTGGCAACGGCCATGGCGTTCGACCTTGGTGTCTTCCTGTGTGTCGTTGGTGCAGTGATGCTGGCACTGAATTCACTGTCGCGCATTGCCCGACGCGCCGGGGAAACGGTCAACCGTGAACCCATGGATGTCGATCCTTCGCGCGGCCAAAACAAGACTGAGGAGGTCGTCTGATGGAAGCTCTGGTTGCCATTTCCATCGGTGCCATGACCGCAGCAGGGATATATCTGGTGTTGCGCCTGCGGACATTTCCGACCGTGATCGGCATGACCATGCTGTCCTATGCAATCAACCTCTTTCTGGTCACGACTGGCCGGCTGGCAGTCAACAAGCCACCAATCCTGAACGGACACGGTAATCTGGCCGATTATACGGATCCGTTACCGCAGGCACTGACCCTGACGGCTATTGTCATTTCCTTCGGGATGACAGCAGTTGTCGTGCTGTTGGCGCTTGGGGCCTATATTGAAGGCGGCGATGATTATATCGACATGCCCGACGCTGACCGGCGCGAAGACGGGGGTGCTGAATGAACCATTTCATTATTGCCCCGGTTGTCCTGCCCGCAGTCATCGGCGGTCTGATCATCCTGTGGATGCGTCACGATATGTTGTTGCAGCGGGTATTTTCTACTGCCGGGTCAGCGCTACTGCTGGGTGTATCGCTTTACCTTGCTTTCCACGCCAGTGACGGAGAGGTCTTCGTTTACCGTCTTGGCAACTGGCCGGCACCTTTCGGTATCGTGCTGATGCTGGACCGGCTGGCAGCGATGATGCTGGTGTTGACCGCCTTTCTTGGCTTTGTCGTGCAGCTTTATGCCATAGGATCCGGCTGGGATCGCAAGGGCTGGCATTTCCATGCGCTCTGGCAGTTCCAGATGATGGGTGTCATGGGTGCGTTTCTGACCGGAGATGCCTTTAACCTGTTTGTCTTCTTTGAGGTCCTTCTGATCGCCTCATACGGGCTGATGATCCATGGTGGTGGCCCGCTCCGGCTGCGTGCTGGCGTGCAATATGTTATCATCAATCTGCTTGGTTCGACATTGTTCCTTGCGGCGCTTGGCACGCTTTATGCGGTGACGGGAACGCTTAATATGGCCGACATGGCCGTCAAGGTGGCGCAGCTTCCTGTCGAAGATACTGCGCTGCTGCGCATCGGGGCCGTGTTGCTGATGCTGGTTTTTGCGATCAAGGCTGCTCTGGTTCCGCTGCATTTCTGGCTGCCATCAACCTATGCAAATGCGCCTGGCCCGGTCGCGGCATTGTTTGCCATCATGTCAAAGGTTGGAATCTATTCGATCATCCGCTTTTACACATTGGTCTTCCCCGGCAATTCCGCCGTTGAAAACATCGTTGCCGACATGCTGTTGCCGGCGGCCCTGGTCACGCTGGTTGTCGGGCAGGTTGGTGTACTTGGCGGCCGCCATCTGGGCCGTGTCGTGGCCATGTCCACGATCGCATCAATCGGGACCTTGGTCATCACCGTGTCGATGTTCACGCAGGCATCAATCTCGGCCGCATTGTATTACACTATCCACTCGACCCTGACCGCAGCAGCCCTGTTTCTGATCGCTGACATGATTGCTGCCCGCCGGGGCGGGGAACTGTGGCTGACATTGCGCCCGAAGATCCGTGACAATGGCCTGATCGCGTCAATGTTTTTCATGGCAGCCATTGCCGCTGCCGGCATGCCTCCGCTTTCCGGATTTATCGGCAAATTGCTGGTACTGGATGTGACGCGTGCCGATCCGTGGTGGATTGGTATCTGGTCTACGGTGCTGGTGACATCGCTGTTTGCAATCGTCGGATTTGGCCGGGCCGGCTCCACACTGTTCTGGCTGCCATTCCAGTTGCAACGTATCGAGGAACAGGCCGATGAGGAGGACGAGGCCCATACCGACGGCCCGATCCCACCCAAACTGGAACCGGATGAGCATACACAGGATATTGATGATGCCGTTTCACCCACACTGACTTTCGTGGCGACAGGTGCATTGCTGGCCGGGCTGGTTGCCCTGACTGTCCTCGCACGACCGGCAATGCAGATGACGGATGCCATTTCCGAACAACTCTTCAACCCGAAGCCTTATGTCGGATCGGTTCTGGTACAGCAGGAGGGTGCACGGAAATGAGACAGCTTTTCCCTCATCCTTACCTGTCAATCCTGCTGGTCCTGACATGGCTGTTTCTGGTTAATGAATTTCGCTGGGGTTCATTGTTGTTCGGCCTTGTTCTGGCCATCGTTATTCCGGCACTGATTGCACCATACTGGCCGCAACGTCCGCTGATCCGTTCCCCCGGCAGGTTTCTGAGCTATATCTTTCTTGTCATATGGGACATTATTGTTGCCAATGTGCAGGTTGCGGCAATTGTCCTGTTCAAGCCGAATTCGCGCCTGCAACCGGCATGGGTTACCATCCCGTTGGAACTGCGCACCCCCGAGGCAATCACTGTTCTGGCCGGAACCATCACGCTGACGCCAGGAACCGTCAGTTGCGACCTGTCCGAATGCGGTCATGCCCTGCTGGTTCACTGCCTGCATGCCCCCGATCCCGACAGCGTCGTAACCGATATCAAGACCCGTTATGAATCGCGACTGAAGGAGATTTTCGCATGATCCACTATGCACTTCTTTTCGCGCTGACCTGCTATGGCATTGCGCTGCTGTTCAACTTGTACCGTGTGGTGATCGCAACCGGGGTACCAGACCGGATTCTGGCACTGGATACCATGGCCATTAACATGATTGCCCTGCTGACCCTGTTTGGCATCCGCGAGGGCACGGCAATGTATTTCGAAGCTTCTCTGCTGTTTGCCATGGTTGGTTTCGTATCCACCGTAGCCTATGCCAAGTTCATCCTGCGTGGCGACATTATCGAATAGGGGAATGCTGATATGGACCTGTTCTTCGAAATCCTGATCTCCGCCCTGCTGGTCATCAGCGGTATCTTCGGCTTTGTCGGCTCCTATGGGCTGGTCAAGCTGCCCGAGCCGATGACACGGCTGCATGCCCCGACCAAAGCTGCGACACTGGGCGTCGGATCAGTGCTGATAGCCTCGATGATCTATTTCCGCTGGTTCAGTGAGCAACCCAGCTGGCATGAGCTGATGATCACCCTGTTCATCTTCCTGACCGCCCCCCTGACCGGATTGATGATCGCCAAGGCTAACATCCACCAGCAATGGACCAGGGAAGAACTGCCCCCAACCGGCACTGGCACTGACTGGGCTACCCAATCTGACCGGCCCAGCCTGATGGATGACGGTGCGGATTCCAGGCTGACCCACGAAGGGGACTGATCTGACGGAAGGGGCCCTGTTATCAGGATGCAGGTCGCCAGTGCCGCGGAACCAATTATTTTATTTCGCAACGGACTTTCTCGATTGGCGAAGGTTTATACCGAGCGCTGCCGGGAGTTCGTTGAGCGCGAGCAGTTGAAAACTGCATGGCTGTGATTCCCTCGACCCGCGAGGAATGGCAAGAACTCTGATTGTGCGTAAATCCAATGCTCTCCTGACCAATTCGATGCCGTGACATCCAATCCCTCACCTATCTTCAGAACAGGGAAGTACGGTGGCAAAAAACAGTCCGGAAATATCAGTGCGCAGGTCTCTGGCATGCTGAGCAGACGAATGTAAAAGAACTATTTCAACGAGGTGCAAACCATTGGGACTCTCAAAGAGCAAGGGGCCGGGCTGCTGTGGGGCTGGTCCGCCCGGGGGAAAACTCTGGTTTGCACAATAAAACCACTACAACTGATCAATTGATCAGGCCCCCTTGACCCTGCCTTATCCCTGACGCTATACGCGCCCATCGTGACCGAATCTGCCTGAATGTACGGGATTCGCTTGCATTTGCCGGGGTCGCCCGTTATGGGGTCGGCCTCGCAGTTTTTTATACGGTTCGATGCTGGCACCGCGTGGTGCGTTGTCAGCCTCTCAACTGGAACTCCCTATCCGAGGGATGACGATGCAAAGTCAGAATATCCGCATTCGGCTGAAGGCGTTCGATTACCGTGTGCTGGATGCCAGCACTCAGGAAATCGTGAATACCGCCAAGCGCACGGGTGCCACGGTTCGCGGGCCGATCCCGCTGCCGAACAAGATCGAGAAATTTACCGTCCTGCGTGGTCCGCATATCGACAAGAAGTCGCGTGACCAGTGGGAAATCCGCACGCATAAGCGCCTGCTGGATATCGTCGATCCGACGCCGCAGACTGTTGACGCGCTGATGAAGCTCGACCTCGCCGCTGGCGTGGACGTCGAAATCAAGGTGTAAGGGGGCGGCAATGCGTACGGGTATTATCGCCAAGAAGCTGGGCATGACCCGGCTGTTTCTGGAAGACGGCCGCCAGGTTCCGGTGACCGTTCTTCAACTTGATAATTTGCAGGTCGTAGCGCAACGTACCTCCGAGAAGGATGGCTATGTTGCCGTTCAGCTGGGTGCCGGCGATGCCAAGGCCAAGCGGACCACCGCCGCGTTGCGCGGTCATTTTGCCAAGGCGGGTGTTGCGCCCAAGCGCAAGGTTGCCGAATTCCGCGTGTCGGAAGAAAATCTGGTAGAGATTGGCGAGGAAATCGTTGCCGATCATTATTTTGCAGGGCAGTTCGTCGATATTGCCGGCACTTCGATCGGTAAGGGTTTTGCTGGTGCGATGAAGCGTCACAACTTTGGCGGTCTGCGGGCCTCGCATGGTGTGTCGATCAGTCACCGTTCGCATGGTTCGACCGGCCAGTGTCAGGACCCGGGGAAGGTCTTCAAGGGCAAGAAGATGGCAGGTCACCTGGGCGCGGTCCGTGTTACCACTCAGAACCTGCAGGTTGTGCGTACCGACAGTGAGCGTGGCCTGATCATGGTTAAGGGCTCGGTTCCGGGTTCGAAAGGTGGTTGGGTCACTGTCAAGGATGCGGTCAAGAAAGCGCTGCCCGAGAACCTGGTTACCCCGGCTGCGACCCGTTCGAAGCTGAAGGAAGCCCAGCGTGTTGCTGAAGAAGCTGCCGCCGCTGCTGCCGCCGAGGAAGAGGCCGCCCGCAAGGCTGCCGCTGAAGCCGAAGCCGCCGCTCAGGCAGCTGCCGAAGCTGAAGCCGCTGCTTCGATCGAAGCTGACAAGGCCGCTGAAGGCGATGCCGCGCCGGAAGGGGAGAACAAGGAATGAAACTCGATGTGATCAAGCTTGATGCCGGTAAAGCCGGTTCGATCGAGCTCAACGACGAGATCTTCGGGCTGGAGCCGCGCGGCGACATCCTGCAGCGTGTCGTGCGTTGGCAGCGGGCTAGGGCACAGGCCGGTACCCATTCGGTTCTGACCAAGTCGGAAGTCAGCTATTCGACCAAGAAGATTTATCGCCAGAAAGGTACCGGCGGCGCTCGTCACGGTTCCCGCAAGGCGCCGATCTTCCGTAAGGGTGGTGTCTACAAGGGGCCGACCCCGCGCAGCCATGCCTTTGATCTGCCCAAGAAGGTTCGTGCACTTGGCCTGAAACATGCGCTGTCGGCAAAAGCCACGGCCGGTGAGCTGGTCGTGATCGAGGATCTGAACATTGCCGATGCCAAGACCTCAGCCGTTGCAAAGGCGGTCAAGGAAAATGGCTGGAAGCGTGTTCTGGTCATCGACGGTGCTGACGTGAATGAGGGCTTTGCCCGCGCCGCGCGTAACCTTGAAGGTGTCGATGTGCTGCCTTCGATGGGTGCCAATGTCTATGATATCCTCAAGCGTGACACTCTGGTGATCACGCGGGCTGGTGTCGAAGCTCTGGAGGCTCGCCTGAAATGAGCGCGAAAGCTGAACATTATGACGTAATCCGCAAGCCGGTTATCACCGAAAAGGCAACATTGGCCGGTGAGTCCAATGCCTTCGTTTTCGAGGTGGCGATTGACGCGAACAAGCCGCAGATCAAAGAAGCTGTGGAGAACCTGTTCGACGTGAAGGTCAAGGCGGTCAATACGACCGTGACCAAAGGCAAGACCAAGCGTTTCCGCGGCCGCCCCGGTGTCCGTTCGGACGTAAAGAAAGCCTATGTCACGCTGGAAGAAGGTAATTCGATCGACGTGTCCACCGGACTCTGATCGACAGCCGTAAGATCGCGGTTCTCGTTTTCGGGGCCGCATGAGTTTTTGACGAAACAAAGCAACGGAAGACAGGAAGATGGCACTCAAGTCGTATAAACCGACGACGCCTGGCCAGCGTGGGCTGGTTCTGATCGACCGTTCGGAGCTTTGGAAAGGTCGTCCGGTCAAAACCCTTACCGAGGGTCTGACCAAGAAGGGCGGCCGGAACAATACCGGACGGATCACCATGCGCCGCAAGGGCGGTGGGGCAAAGCGCCTGTATCGCATTGTCGATTTCAAGCGCAACAAGCTCGATGTTGCGGCGACGGTTGAGCGGATCGAATACGATCCCAACCGTACCGCCTTCATCGCATTGATCAAATATGAAGATGGTGAGCAGGCCTATATCATCGCGCCACAGCGTTTGGCTGTAGGTGATAGCGTGATCGCTGGTGTGAAGGTCGATGTGAAGCCGGGCAATGCGATGCCGTTTTCGGGCATGCCCATAGGTACCATTGTCCATAACGTGGAACTGAAGCCCGGCAAGGGTGGGCAGATTGCCCGTTCGGCTGGGACCTATGCTCAGTTTGTCGGTCGTGATGGTGGTTATGCCCAGATCCGTCTGAGCTCGGGCGAACTGCGCCTGGTCCGTCAGGAATGCATGGCGACCATCGGTGCCGTGTCAAATGCCGATCATTCGAACCAGAACCTGGGTAAAGCAGGCCGCAACCGTCACAAGGGCATCCGCCCGAGCGTTCGCGGTGTCGCGATGAACCCGATCGACCACCCGCATGGTGGTGGTGAGGGCCGTACTTCGGGCGGTCGTACGCCGGTTACGCCCTGGGGTAAGGATACCAAGGGTAAGCGGACCCGTTCCAACAAGTCGACCGACAAGTATATCCTGCGGTCGCGTCACGCGAAGAAGGGGCGTTAATCCATGGCACGTTCTGTTTGGAAAGGCCCGTTCGTCGACGCCTATGTTCTGAAAAAGGCCGAAATGGCCCGCGAATCCGGCAAGTCGGATGTGATTAAGATCTGGTCGCGTCGTTCGACGATCCTGCCGCAATTCGTTGGTCTGACCTTTGGTGTTTATAATGGTCAGAAGCATATCCCGGTCAATGTGACCGAGGAAATGATCGGCCAGAAGTTCGGTGAGTATTCACCGACGCGGACCTATTACGGTCACGCGGCCGATAAGAAAGCGAAAAGGAAGTAAGCCATGGGTAAGGAAAAGAATCCGCGCCGCGTGGCGGATAACGAAGCAATGGCAAAGACCCGCATGTTGCGTGTCAGCCCGCAGAAACTGAATCTCGTCGCTGGCCTGATCCGCGGCAAGAAGGTTGAAAAGGCTCTGACCGATCTGACCTTCTCGCACAAGCGTATCGCCGGTGATGTGAAAAAGTGTCTGCAATCGGCCATTGCCAATGCCGAAAATAATCACAACCTGGATGTCGACAATCTGGTCGTTGCCGAAGCATGGGTTGGCAAGAACCTCGTGATGAAGCGTGGCCGTCCGCGGGCACGCGGCCGTTATGGCCGCATCATGAAGCCGTTCTCGGAAATCACCATCAAGCTGCGCGAGGTCGATCCGGCCGCCGCCGCGGCTGCTGCCGAAGCCAGGAAAGCTTCGCGCAAGGCCGCCAAGCCGGAAACCGCAGAGGAGCAAGCGTAATGGGTCAGAAGGTCAACCCCGTCGGGATGCGCCTCCAGGTCAACCGGACCTGGGACAGCCGCTGGTATGCTGATGACAAGGAATATGGCGATTTGCTGCTTGAGGACCTGAAAATTCGGGACTTCATCAAGAAAGAAGCAAAGCAGGCCGGTATCAGCCGTGTTATAATCGAGCGCCCGCACAAGAAGTGCCGTGTGACCATTCACGCTGCGCGTCCGGGTGTCATCATCGGCAAGAAGGGTGCTGATATCGAGGTTCTGCGCAAGAAGCTTGCCCAGTTTACCGATAGCGAGCTGCATCTGAACATTGTCGAGGTCCGCAAGCCGGAACTGGACGCCCAACTGGTCGCGGAATCCATCGCGCAGCAGCTGGAGCGCCGGGTTTCGTTCCGTCGCGCCATGAAGCGTTCGGTGCAGAACGCCATGCGCATGGGCGCCCTCGGTATCCGGGTGAACGTTGCCGGTCGTTTGGGTGGTGCCGAGATTGCGCGGACTGAATGGTATCGTGAAGGCCGTGTGCCGCTGCACACGCTGCGTGCTGATATCGACTATGCCCTGGCCGAAGCCATGACCCCGTACGGGATCATCGGTATCAAGGTGTGGATCTTCAAGGGCGAGATCATGGAGCATGATCCGCAAGCCCGCGACCGCAAGGCTGCCGAGGCTCAGGAAGGTCCGGCTCCCCGTGGTCCGCGCCGCGATGCCCGCTAAGGAGAAGTAACTATGCTGCAACCAAAACGGACAAAGTTCCGCAAACAGCACAAGGGCCGGATCCACGGCGAAGCGAAGGGCGGATTTGACCTGAACTTCGGTTCCTTCGGCCTGAAGGCCACTGAACCGGAGCGTGTGACTGCACGCCAGATTGAAGCGGCACGCCGCGCAATCACCCGCCACATGAAGCGTCAGGGCCGGGTCTGGATCCGGATCTTCCCGGATGTACCGGTTTCTTCGAAACCGACGGAAGTGCGGATGGGTAAGGGTAAGGGCTCGGTCGATTATTGGGCTGCCCGCGTCCATCCCGGCCGGATCATGTTCGAAATTGATGGCGTGTCGGATTCCATTGCCCGCGAGGCCCTGCGTCTTGGTGCGATGAAACTTCCGGTCACAACCCGAATCATTGAACGCACCGACTGGTGATTGCTGTATAAGCTGCATGAAATGAAGCCCCGCCCGAAGTGGCGGGGCTCTTTATATGCGGCCTGTCAGATGTCCTTGATCTTGCGTTTGGGGTAGGGCCAGAGAAAACCTGATGGGCAGGACAGCTGCTCAGGATGCCTTTCTCCTGATGGGCCAAGAAATGACTTGTCATCATGGCCAAACCCGCCTATAGGCACGTCTTCATCACGAAACTCCACCGGAATCAGGGTGGCCCGTGGCAAGCGGGGCTCTCCGGTGATGTTGAAAGGAAGAAGCGCATGGAAGCGCAGGAACTGAAAGAAAAAACCCCCGAGCAACTGAATGAGCAGCTCGTTGCGCTGAAAAAGGAAGCGTTCAACCTTCGCTTCCAGCAGGCTACCGGCCAGCTCGAATCAACCGCCCGCATGCGCAGCGTTCGTCGTGACGTGGCACGCGTAAAGACCGTTCTGAACCAGAAAGCGGCCGAAGCCGCCTCGTCGAAGTAAGGGGACCGATATGCCCAAACGCATCCTGCAAGGCACCGTGACCTCGGACAAGAACGAGCAGACCGTAACCGTTCTGGTGGAACGCCGCTTCAAGCATCCGCTGCTGCACAAGACGGTGCGTTCGTCAAAGAAATACCGTGCCCATGACGCGGAAAACCAGTTCAAGGTTGGTGACACTGTTCGCATCGTCGAATGTGCGCCGATCTCGAAGACCAAACGCTGGACCGTTCTGACGGATGACGCGCAAGCGTCGGCCTGAGGTCCAGATATATTCGAAACCCTGGGGCGGCACGCATCGCCGTCCCCAAAGGTCGGGAGTAAACCATGATCCAGATGCAAACCAATCTGGATGTTGCTGACAACTCTGGCGCTCGCCGGGTGCAGTGCATTAAGGTTCTGGGTGGTTCGCACCGTCGCTATGCGTCGGTGGGCGACATTATTGTCGTTTCCGTTAAGGAAGCCATCCCGCGCGGTCGCGTGAAGAAAGGTGACGTCCGCAAGGCCGTCGTCGTGCGCACCGCCAAGGAAGTGAAACGCGAAGACGGCACCTCGATCCGCTTCGACCAGAATGCCGCCGTTATCCTGAACAACCAGGGCGAACCGGTCGGCACCCGTATCTTCGGGCCGGTCGTGCGCGAATTGCGCGCCAAGAACTTCATGAAGATCATCTCGCTTGCGCCGGAGGTGCTGTGATGGCTGCCAAGCTGAAAAAAGGCGACAAGGTCGTCGTGCTGGCCGGCAAGGACAAGGGCAAGCAGGGCGAAATCACCGCCGTCATGCCCAAGGACAACAAGGCCGTGGTTGACGGCGTGAACGTCGCCATCCGTCACACCCGCCAGACCCAGAACTCGCAGGGCGGCCGCGTGGCGAAAGCCATGCCGATCGACCTGTCGAACCTCTCGCTGCTGGACAAGAACGGCAAGGCCACCCGCGTCGGCTTCCGCGAGGAAGACGGCAAGAAGGTGCGTTTCGCCAAGACCACGGGGGACCTGATCTGATGCTGGACCAAGCCACCTATCAGCCGCGCCTGAAAACGCTGTTCAAGGACACGATCCGCGCAGCGATGAAGGAAGAATTCGGCTACAAGAACGCCATGCAGATCCCGCGTCTGGACAAGATCGTCCTGAACATGGGCATCGGCGAAGCCGTGAAGGACACCCAGAAGGTGAAGGCTGCCGCCGAGCAGCTGACCGCCATCGCGGGTCAGAAGGCTGTCATCACCCACGCCAAGAAGTCGATCGCCGGCTTCCGCGTGCGGGAAGAGATGCCGCTGGGCTGCAAGGTGACCCTGCGTGGCGACCGGATGTATGAATTCCTCGACCGTCTCATCAACGTCGCGCTGCCGCGCGTCCGCGACTTCCGCGGCGTCAAGGGCACGTCGTTCGATGG
>JBKEAB010000166.1:0-13785 GCA_047971845.1 Paracoccus sp. (in: a-proteobacteria)
GCGCAGGCGGCTGAGAAAGCTGGCCAATTCCTCCTCGAAAACCGCTTCGATGGTCGCGCACACCTTGGTCCGCAGCCGCTCATCAATCGGATCGAGCCCGGCCTCTCCGGCCAGTAGCGAAAAGCAGGAAGTGTCGGTCATCTGGTTCATGGCGTGATCTCCCTGACGCTTCCCGCCGCCGGTTAAGTGGGTGTCAGTTCACCCGGAGATTACGCCGCCTTCAAATTTCCACCACTTCCGAGATACGACCAGCATGGCAGTTCAGCCCACTGTGTCAGAAGCTGTCTTCCGAAATCAGATCTGATGCCGGATCAGATCACTGATAAACCCAATGCAATACCCTTCTTGTCATATCGGGTCAGAATGTCACCTGTTCGACAATATGGGGTGGGATCAGGTTTCCGCATATTTCCATGACCCGTTCCAGATCAGCCTGTGGCTTTATGTTCTTGCTGCGGGTTGCGTTTACGTTGATCCCCAGCACCCGGTCGAAATCATCCCGCGTAATTTCGGCAAGATCACGGATTTCGGCCTGTACCTTAGGATTGTGCAGAATATCCTCCATCCAGAGCACCCGACCGCGTTCGGAATATCCCCTGACATTTCGTGCCCATGCTCCGGCAAAACGTTCCAGAGATTGTTTCCAGCTATCCGGTACGCTCCGCCATGTACTGACCGGATGGCGTGCAATAAAGACCGTCCGGGCACGGGGAAAAGCTTCGCTGAAGATATCAATGACTACCGGCTGATGCGTTACTTCCTTGAAGCCTATGCGCATTCCCGGCAGCGGGGGGTAGAGCGTATTCACAAAACTCCGCATGGATCCGACCACCGCCCGGCGTACGATATCCGCCCCGGGGGACATGCATGAGATATCAATCGTCTCGTCTCGTTCAGTCAGATAGCTGTCACGAAACCTGTCAGAGGCACGGGCAAATGTCAGGGATTGGTGCTGCATACCCATGAACCTAACCAAAGACTGCCCGTTTTCCCCCCAGATCAGGGTAGACTTGTTGGCATTAAACAGGCGTTGCACCAGCGTTGATCCCGTCCTCTGGGTCACTGCAAAAATAGCGATATCTACCACTGTTGGCCCCTGGACCTGAATCCCTTCCCCACCATCACAGGTTCGGCAGGCATAAAACCGGGTCATAAAGACAATTTATCAACAGAATATTAATTCTTCATCGCTAAACAGTGGCATATGAAATTCGCCCTGATCTGTCTGCTACTGCTGATCCCGCACTCTGCACATGCCGGGGATGAGGAAGCAGCCGCATTATGTGAATGGGCTACGCAAACGGCAGCAGCAGAATCCGGTGTGCCGCCTGATATTCTTGGCGCTCTGACCCTGACGGAAACCGGTCGCCGCCGTGATGGCGTAGTACGCCCCTGGGCATGGAGTGTGAATGCTGGCGGCAAGGGAACCTGGTTCAATGACCCGGCTCCGGCCATCGCTTTTGCCAAAGACCAGATCACACGCGGACAGACCAATATTGATATCGGGTGCTTTCAGCTGAATTACCGCTGGCATGGCAATAATTTCTCATCAGTCAGCGAGATGTTTGATCCCCTCTTGAACGCCCGCTATGCAGCCCGCTTTATCAGCCAGCTTCATGCCGAAAAAGAGGACTGGCGGACCGCCGCCGGAGCATTCCATTCACGTACACCGCAATATGCAACGCGTTATCTGGCACGCTTCGATGAGTTCCGCGCGGCCCTGCGCAGCGATGGGTCCGCAGGTATGCCTAAAACGGCGGAAACCTATAACCGCTTTGCTCCAACAGCCGTGACCGGAACATCGCAGCGGGTCCGGGTTACCGAAAGGCGGATGCTGCTGGGTGCCCTGCCGGGTACACCGCCAACCGGAATGCCGGGTTCTCTGGCTACAATCAGTGATCAGCGGATCGCCCTGCTCTCACGCGGACATTCTCTGCTGAACAATGATAGTGTCCCATTGATCGGCCCTGTTACAGGATCATCTATCCTGCGCAACAGACAAAATCGCATAAGAGAAACCAAAAGAGAGCCGGCAAACATTACGACAATCGGGGAGGATACCCTGACAGCATTATCGGCGGTGCCTGACACCGGATACCTTGCTGTCATCCCTGACGGCAACCCACCCCCCGATATTCTTCATGTTTCAGGGGCGCAGGGATTATAGCCTCTGCATGGGAGAAGCTGCCGCAATTATCAACCGCAGCAGCCACTATCTTTTTCAGGATTTCCAGTCCGGGGCAACAGATGCCGCAATGGACGCATCCAGCGATTCAAAGGTATTGAGCCCTATCATATCATAAAGCTCCTGCCGGGTCTGCATATCATCCAGCATAGCCGTTGCTGCCCCATCGCGGGCGATTGCAGCATAAAGCTTTTCCTGTGCCTTATTGGCCACCCGCAGCGAGGAAACCGGCCAGATCACCATGTCATAGCCAAGATCTTCGAATTCCTGCGCAGTCAGCGCTGGCGTGCGGCCAAATTCGGTCATATTCGCCAGAAGCTTCACGCCCGGTAATGCCGCACGCACCTCGCGGAACATCTCAACCGAAGTCAGGGCTTCGGGGAAAATTCCGTCAGCACCAGCTTCGACATACAGCTTTGCACGGGCAATGGCACCTTCCAGTCCTTCGCTGGCTGCCGCATCGGTCCGGGCGATAATGCGCAGATGACGGCGTGCCTTCGCGGCGGCTGCAACCTTTGCCGCCATATCTGCCGCCGAGGCCAGTTTCTTGTCGTTCAGATGACCACATTTTTTGGGCAATAGCTGGTCTTCCAGATGAACGGCACCAGCACCGGCATCCTCAAAGGTGCGAACCATATGCATGACATTCAATGCTTCACCATAGCCAGTATCACCATCCACCAGTAGCGGCAGTCCGGAGGACCGTGCGATCTGGCGGATGAAAAAGGCAACTTCGTCTACGGTAATGATCCCCAGATCCGGTAACCCCATGGATGCCGTCATCGCCGCGCCCGACAGGTACAGCGCATCAAACCCGGCAGCTTTCGCCTGAAGGGCTGCCTGACCGTTATGCGCACCTGGCAGCCGCAGGACACCTGGCGCATCCAGAAGTTCCTGAAAGCGCTGCCCGGCAGGGCTGTCAGGTAAATCATTTCCAACAAGATAAGGCATGATAGCTCCTTCTCAGCCGCGTTCGGACAGCGGCACGAATTGTTGCTTTTCCGGCCCTGTATAATGGGCCGAAGGTCGGATAATCTTGCCATCCTCACGCTGCTCGATCACATGCGCCCCCCAGCCGGAGGTCCGGGCTATGACAAAAAGCGGAGTGAACATAGCTGTCGGTACCCCCATACGATGATAGGATACGGCACTGAACCAGTCGAGATTGGGGAACATCTTGCGTTCTTCATCCATCACTGTCTCGATCCGTTCGGCAATGCCGTAAAGGCGCATGTCGCCCGCCTCTTTCGACAGCTTCATGGCAACACGCTTGATCACCACATTTCGCGGATCGGCAATGGTATAAACCGGATGGCCAAAGCCGATGATGATTTGCTTCTCAGCCACACGACGCCGGATATCATCGGCTGCCTCATCAGCACTGGAATAGCGCGACTGAATGTCGAAAGCGACCTCATTCGCGCCACCATGTTTGGGGCCCCGCAACGCGCCAATGGCACCTGTAATCGCCGAATACATGTCCGACCCCGTCCCTGCGATCATGCGCGCAGTGAAAGTGGAGGCATTGAATTCATGTTCCGCATACAGAATCAGCGAGGTCTGCATCGCCCGGATATGGGTCTCTGAGGGTTTCCGGCCATGCAGCAAACGCAGGAAATGTTCAGCAATCGAACCATCGTCCCCTTCGACATCAATCCGCCGGCCATTGTGACTGTAATGATACCAGTAAAGCAGTATGGATCCGAACGAGGCCATCAGCCGGTCAATGACATCACGCGCACCGGCCTGATTGTGATCCCCGGCTTCCGGCAAGGTACAGCCAAGTGCCGACGCCCCTGTCCGCATGACATCCATCGGATGGGTGGATGCCGGAAGCTGTTCCAGCACCACCTTAACCGAGGCAGGCAGCCCACGCAGGCTGGCCAGCTTTGCCATATAGGCTCTCAGTCGGGCATGGTCAGGCAGATCACCATGAACCAACAGGTGGGCAATTTCCTCAAAGGTTGCGGCTTCGGCAATATCCAGGATGTCATAGCCCCGGTAATGCAGGTCATTTCCGGTCTGCCCCACGGTGCAAAGTGCGCTATTGCCTGCTTCAACCCCGGACAGGGCAACGGATTTCTTCGGTTGCAGTCCCATTGTGATCTCCTTACCCCTTGAAATCAAAGATACCGGATGGACGGGCCGCCCCGAGCTTGCCCGGATCGACCACAAAGTTCAGCGCACCCAGATCGCCTGCCTTCAGGTCGGCAAGTGCTTCAACAGCTTGCAGGAAGCGGGTCTGTTCAGCCGGTGCAATGATACCATCCGACAGGGTCAGGAATTTCAGCTTGTAATTTTCCCGTACAAAGGGACGTGCCCCGTCAGGGTGGGCATCGGCAAGCGCCAGCTCATCCTCGATCACCCGGCCATCCTTCATCGTGATGACGACCCGGCCTCCAAAGGCTTTTTCCTTCGGATCACGCGAGTGGTAGCGGCGCGTCCATTCCGCATCTTCCGTGGTTGAAATCTTATGCCAGAGCGCAATGGTTTCCGGTCGGTTCGCACGCTCAGGGGCATAGGATTTTTCATGGTGCCAGCCACCATCCTCCAGTGCCACGGCAAAGATATACATGATGGAATGGTCCAGGGTCTCGCGGCTGGCCTTCGGGTCCATCTTCTGCGGGTCGCCCGCACCCGTGCCAATCACATAATGGGTGTGGTGACTGGTGTGGATCACAATGCTTTCAACTTGACTCAGATCACCGACCTGAGGTTTCATACGCCGGGCCAGATCAATCAGTGCCTGCGACTGATATTCAGCCGAATGTTCCTTGGTATAGGTATCAAGAATAGCCCGCTTGGCTTCACCCTTTTCCGGTAGGGGAACATTATAGACCGTACCAGGACCAGACAGCAGGTAGGCAATGAAGCCATCCTCACCTTCCCATGCGGGAGAGGGCGCACCTTCACCACGCATCACGCGATCAACGGCCTCAATTGCCATCTTGCCGGCAAAGGCGGGGGCATAGGCCTTCCACGACGAAATTTCACCCTTCCGCGACTGACGGGTGGTGGTCGTGACATGCAGGGCCTGTTGAACAGCCTGATAGATGACCTCTGTTGGCAGTCCCAGAAGTGTCCCGATTCCCGCAGCGGCTGACGGACCAAGATGCGCGATATGGTCAATCTTATGTTCGTGCAGGCAGATACCGGTAACCAGATCGACCTGGATTTCATAACCGGTGGCAAGCCCCCGAATTAAGTCCGCACCAGATTTTCCGGTATGCTGTGCAACCGCGAGAACCGGCGGGATATTATCACCGGGGTGCGAATAATCAGCAGCCAGATAGGTGTCATGAAAATCCAGTTCACGAACTGCAACGCCATTTGCATAAGCTGCCCATTCAGGAGAAATGCGGGTTCCGCTGTCAACGCCGAAAATTGTGGCACCAGGGGCAAAGGGATGCGCCATGGCCTGCGCACGGGCCGAAGCAACCGGACGACGGGCAACCGATGCTGCAGCCACCGACGCATTGTCGATAATGCGGTTGATGATCATTTCGGTCACCGCAGGCTGAACCGCAACAGGGTCAGCCGCGACTTCGGCTATTTTCCAGGCAAGCTGATCTTCACGGGCCAGTGGTTCAGCCGATTTATAAGTACGAACGTCATGAGTTTTCATCTGCAACTCTCCTGTGTGTTGATCGCTTTTGGCCGGCCGTCCTTATCCACGGCGACCATGTTGAACTGTCCTTGCGCGACCTGTTCATGCTGACCGGTTTCTGGTTGTTCACATAACCCGGTCACGTCAACCAGAACTGCACTGCGCCCACAGCTGACGATCCTTGCCCGCAGGGTCAGCAAACTGCCGACCGGAACCGGTGCGGTCAGGTCCACCTCGGAAACCCGGGCCAGTACGACATTGCCACGAACATACCGGCTTGCTGCAGTATATGCGGCATTGGCCATCATCGACAAAGCATCACCGGCAAAAAGCGTCCCATAGTGATTTGCCCGGGCAGGCAAGATCAGTTCAGTTGTTTCAGTCAGGCTGTGCGGGCGATCCTGCATGGCGGTCCTTCGCAAGATTTGCAGCCGAGTCTCCACATTGGGGTCGTATCCGTAAACAGCAAATTTGTATTTAGTTGCAAATATTGCTAGATATTTTGCAAATATTGCAAAGGTTTGTATATGAAGAATGCCTATCTCGGCGGACAGTTGCGGCGATTGCGTGAAACCCATGGGCTCAGCCAAGCTGCTTTGGCCCGGCAACTGAAGCTGTCGCCCAGCTATCTCAATCAGATCGAACGCAACCAGCGGCCATTGACTCTGCCGGTCCTGCAACGCCTTGATGAGGAATTTGGAACCGAGGCCCAGCCTTTTCATGATGCCAGTGACGCCCGTCTGGCATCACGGCTGCGGGCGGCCCTGGCTGATCAGGGTGCACCGGTCAGCCTAAGCGAACTGCATGAGCTTGCCGATAATTCTCCGGGGATCGCCAAACTGATCCTGGATATGCGCCGCCGACTACGGGCAACAACTGAACGCGCCAATATCCTGGCTGAAAAAATGTCCGAACAGCCTGGTACCCCGGCCGCACCAACGGCTTTTGAATCGGTCCGTGATTACTTCTATACATACCGCAACCACATTACCGAACTGGACCGAGCTGCCGAACCCCTTGGAGCATTGCTGCCCGTTACTGCCCGGACAGAAGCACTGGCAACCTATCTTGCGGACCGCCACACGATCCATATCGAAGCGGGCACCGCCCCTGGCACCTTGCGATACTTTGATGCCGGGCGGCGTATATTGCATATTTCAGCCCAGCTGACCGATGCCCAAAGAGCCTTCCAGATCGGCACACAGCTTGCCCTGCTGGAAGAGGCCGAGACAATTGGCAAACTTTGTCGTAATTCCGGCCTGTCAGACGAAGACCAGTCATTGCTGCGGATCGGCCTGGCCAATTACTATGCCGGTGCTCTGATCCTGCCATATGGAGAGTTTCTGGCAGCCGCCGAAGCCGAACATTATGATATCGAATTGCTGGCGCAACATTTCGGCGTTGGGTTTGAAACCACCTGTCACCGACTGTCCTCCCTTCAGCGTCCGGGAGCGCAAGGTGTACCGTTCTTCTTTATCCGCGTGGATCGTGCCGGGAATATTTCCAAACGCCAATCTGCAACGGATTTCCACTTTTCCCGCTTTGGCGGCTCCTGTCCGCTCTGGACTATATATGATGCCTTTTCACGGCCAGGGGAAGTCCTGAGACAGGTCGCACAAATGCCGGATGGACGACGTTACCTGTGGGTCGCACGGACCGTCAACCATGGGCGTGGTGGATTTGGTACCCCCCTCAAGCATTTTGCCGTGGCGCTCGGATGTGACATCAGCCACGCCAGCCGGCTTGTTTATGCGCAGGGTCTGGACCTTCTGGGAACTGACGCAGCGACCCTGATTGGTCCCGGCTGCAAGCTGTGTGAGCGCGAATCCTGTCCGCAACGTGCTTTTCCGATGATCGGCCGCCCGGCACGTGTCGCATCGGATCGCAGCACCTTTGCACCCTATTCATCCGACGCCGACACCTCTTCCTTGCCGTAATACATTGTACCGATTTCGATCGGGCCGCGCCCAACCTCCCGGCGGTGCCGGTTCGTATCCCGTAGGGAATAGACACAGCCGCAATATTCCTGCTGATAGAATTCCTCACGCTTGGAAATTTCGATCATACGGTTTGACCCGCCGCCCTTGCGCCAGTTGTAATCCCAGTATTCCAACCCGTCATAGGGGGCGACTGCACGTTTGCCGCAACCATTGATCTGCTTCATGTCCTTCCAGCGTGAAATCCCGAGACTGGATGTCATCACCGGAAAACCATGTTCATGGGCATAAAGCGCAGTACGTTCAAACCGCATATCAAAGCACATGGTACAACGAATACCGCGCTCAGGTTCCCATTCCATTCCCCTGGCACGGGTAAACCAGTTATCCGTATCATAATCGCAGTCAACAAAAGGCACATCATGTGCTTCGGCAAAACGAATGTTTTCATCCTTGCGAAGAAGATATTCCTTTTCGGGATGGATATTCGGATTGTAGAAAAAGATCGTGTAATCCACCCCCGAAGCGGTCATCGCCTCCATCACCTCACCCGAACAAGGCGCACAGCAACTATGCAGAAGCACACGCTTGTGACCACCGGGCGGAGTCAGAACCGGACGTTCGAAATCAGTCGTCATGGCAAGACCTTGCGAGTTCAGGGATCAGAGTGGGTTTCTAGTGCAAAGACAGCACGAAAGAAAGACTGGAAGACCTCATGCAATCAATCCTGATGCCTGACAGAGCAAATCTCAAGGCTGCAGATTATACCTGAAATATATAGCCATGCCTTCAAACTTGGTCCCAGCCGTTTCTTTTATCCAACCGAGACGCCAAAAATCTTGCCGATTCCGGCTGTCACACCCATTGCAACGCAACCCCAGAAGGTCACACGAACCATCGCGCGCCCCGCAGGGGCACCACCGGTTCTGGCACCGATATATCCAAGGATCACAAGGGCCAGCAGTGTCGCAATCAGAACAAATGGTATCGCAGTACCGGCAGGTGCCAGCCACACCCCCAACAGCGGCACCATTGCCGCGCCGGAAAACGTCAATGCCGAGGTAAAGGCCGCTTGCAACGGATTGGCGGCTGCCACATCCGTCAGGCCCAGCTCATCACGGATATGGGCACCAAGAGCATCATATTCCGTCATCTCACGGGCAACCCGCATCGCCGTTTCCGGTGCAAGACCACGGGCCTTATAAATCTCGGCCAATTCAATTAATTCAGTTTCCGGATCTTCGTCCAATGCCCGGGTTTCACGTTTGATATCGGCGCGTTCGATATCCATCTGGCTGGATACGGAAACATATTCCCCGGCCGCCATGGATAATGCGCCAGCCGAAAGCCCGGCCAGCCCGGCCAGCAGGACTGCATGCCGGTCCGCCCCGGCCGCAGCAACCCCGACCAGAAGGGAGGCAACCGACACAATCCCGTCATTCGCCCCCAGAACCGCTGCACGCAGCCAGCCGGAACGGGAAACATAATGCGGGTCATCCGGATGCGCATTCGGATGCGTATGACGGGACATGATAACGATATCCGTAACTAGGTCAGATCGAAGAAATTAGCATCGATGGATCGCAACATATAAACTCTGTCAACCCTGATGCCAACATCATGGTCAATCATCAGCCGGGCAAGCCTTGCCCCGTCAATCAACACGACGCGCTGCTGCACGCGCCGCACATAATCCCGTGCTTGTTTTGAAAAACCAGAGGTGGTCACAAACACCCCCTTGGTTGCACTTTCTCCGGTCATGGATCCAATAAACGCCTGCAATGCCGGCCGTCCTACAATATTGTCAGGTGCATAACGTTTCGCTTGAATATAAACCGCATCAAGCCCCAGCTTGTCCTCGTTCACGACCCCATCAATGCCGCCATCACCGGATTTGCCAATGGCCCGCCCCATCTCGGCCCGGCCATCACCATACCCCATGGCCAGCAATAATTCGACGATAAGTCGTTCAAAGCGAATCGGGCTGAAGATCAGAACCTGTTCAAGAAGTTCTTCGGCCAGGGTTCATATGCTTCCTCAATCCGTTCCTCAGGTGTTTGGGGAGACAGGCTGACGGCCAATCCGGGATCCATATCGGATTGATCCACAGGTTTTCTGGCTGTCCAAACCCGATAAGCAGGATACTTTTCAAGTACCGCTTTATCAATATATGAGGGCTTCTTCGCCAGGAGATCCTTACCCAAGGCAGTCGCCCGATAACGTCCCCGTGCAATCGGTTCGACCAGTCCGGCATGCTTCATGTAATTTCGTGCCCAGTGGCTGCGGTTGCTGATAGTTGTCTGCCTGCCGCTTGGCAGAAGCTCTTCCATCTGCATATCGTTCAGCAAAAAATGCTGCCGAATTCCGGGCAAGCAATCAGCAATTGTCTCCTGTCCTGCATCAATCAGTTCAAGGATCGGCAGCATGAGATCCTGAAAGGTCGGAAGACTGATGGCACTCACGCCCTTGCCCCATCGATCTGCGCCACGCCCAGAACCTCCAGCACTTTTGCCTCGATATCCGGGCTGTTCATTGCGGCATCGGCATACATGGCAGCCAAGCTGTCATGATCAATAAAGGTATCGGGTAATACCATGGAACGGAATTTCAGCCCGTTATCGAAAACGCCTGCATCAGCCAGAAGCTGGGCAACATGACTGCCAAAACCACCAATAGCACCTTCTTCAATGGTAATCAGGGCCTCATGTTCCGCAGCAAGACGCAGAATCAGGTCACGGTCAAGCGGCTTGGCAAAACGGGCATCGGCCACGGTCGGGACAATGCCACGTGCCATGAGCGATTCGCGGGCTGTCATGGTCTCTGACAGGCGGGTACCGAAGGACAGGATTGCAACCCGCTTACCTTCTGCCACGATTCGACCCTTGCCAATTTCCAGTGGAGTCCCGTGTTCGGGCATCTCAACCCCGGTACCCTCGCCACGCGGAAAGCGGAAGGCGACAGGACCGTCATCATAGGCTGCGGCCGTGGCGACCATATGGACAAGTTCTGCCTCATCAGCGGCAGCCATTATAACCATGCCGGGCAGGTTTGCCAGAAACCCGATATCGAAGGCCCCGGCATGGGTCGCCCCATCCGCCCCGACCAGTCCAGCCCGGTCGATGGCAAAACGTACAGGCAGACGCTGGATGGCAACATCATGCACCACCTGATCATAACCGCGTTGCAGGAAGGTCGAATAAATCGCGCAAAAGGGTTTCAGCCCACCAGCAGCCAGCCCGGCACTGAATGTCACCGCATGCTGTTCGGCAATGCCAACATCAAAGCAGCGACGCGGAAAGCGATCAGCAAACAGGTTCAGCCCGGTTCCGTCCGGCATGGCTGCCGTAACCGCAACAATCCCGGGGTCCGCCTCTGCCCTGGCGATCAGCGATCTGGCAAATACACTGGTGTAGCTGGGGGCATTTGTTCTGGTCTTGGCCTGCTCACCCGTCACGACATCAAACGTACCCCGCGCATGCCCCCGGTCAGCCGCACGTTCTGCTGGGGCATAGCCCTTGCCCTTTCTGGTAATGACATGGAGCAGAACCGGTTCCGTCGCACGTGCCTTGACCGTCCGCAGCAACGGCAAAAGCTGATCAAGGTCGTGGCCATCAACCGGGCCGATATAGGAAAAGCCCAGTTCTTCGAACAGGGTTCCACCCACAGCCATCCCCTTCAGCACTTCCTTGGCACGACGCGCACCTTGCTGAACCGGCTCCGGCAGGAAACCCACAGCACCCCTGGCCATGGATTTCAATTCCTGAAAGGGGCCTTCGGTATAGAGTCTGGTCAGATAGGTTGATAATGCACCCGTTGGCGGAGCTATCGACATTTCATTATCATTCAGGATCACAAACAGCCGTTTGCCCAGATGGCCAGCATTGTTCAGCGCCTCAAATGCCATGCCGGCACTCATTGCGCCATCACCGATCACAGCAATGGCATCGCCCGGATCCCCGCCCAGTTCGCGCGCCATGGCGAAGCCAAGCGCCGCACTGATGGATGTTGAGCTATGCCCTGCTCCGAACGGGTCATAGGGGCTTTCCGAACGTTTGGTAAAACCCGAAAGCCCCCCCCCCTTGCGCAACGTGCGGATGCGGTCACGCCGACCAGTCAGGATCTTGTGCGGATAGCATTGGTGACCCACATCCCAGATGATCTTATCGCGCGGTGCATCAAAGACCGCATGCAGGGCAACAGTCAGCTCCACAACACCCAGCCCCGCGCCCAGATGCCCACCGGTGACAGAGACCGCGCTGACCGTTTCGCTCCGCAACTCATCGGCAAGCTGGCGTAATTCGCGATCAGAAAGCGCCTTCATATCGGAAGGCAGGTTTACCCGGTCAAGTACAGGGGTCTTGGGTCGGTCTTGGGTCATCATGGCGGCCTTTTCAGGGCTTCAGCTGTGGCGATCTATAACGAAACGCGCCAGATTGCGTAAGCTTTCCGCCGCTTTGCCATAAGGCGCAAGGGCGGCAATGGCTTTCTCAATCAGATCGGCTTCACGGGCGCGGGCACCATCAAGCCCAAGCAGAGATACAAAAGTTGCCTTCCCGGCATGGGCATCCTTGCCGACACGCTTACCGGTCGTGGCCTGATCCCCGGTTACGTCAAGGATGTCATCATGGATCTGAAAGGCAAGGCCCAGTCTCTCCGCATAGATCCGCAGCGCTCCGGTATCGGCATCCGCAATCAGGGCACCTGCCGTCGCGGCAAAGGCAATCAATGCACCGGTCTTGCCCGCCTGCATGCGGGAAATCCCAGCAATATCAAATGGCACCTCGGCCTTTTCGGCAGCAATATCCATCATCTGACCATAGACCATACCTTCGGCACCGGCAGCATGTGCAAGGGCCCGGACCAACCGCAAACGGACTCCGGTATCGCCAATGGCCGGATCGGTCAGCAATTCGAAACCCAGCGTCTGCAAGGCGTCTCCGACTAGAATAGCCGTCGCCTCCGACCATTGCATATGAACGGTTGGCATGCCTCGCCGCAGATCGTCGTCATCCATTGCCGGCAGATCGTCATGAACCAGGCTATAGGCATGAAGCACCTCGACCGCACAAGCGACCGGCAGGACGACATGATCCGCCACGTCATGCAACCGCGCCGATTCCATGACCAGATAGGCCCGTAGCTTCTTGCCACCGATGCAGGCATAACGCATCGCATCCGTCAATTCGCCCTGCGGCAACCCCGACATGACGGAATCCAGAGCAGCTTCAACCTGCGCCTTCACCTCCTCCAGACGAGTGGTCATCACAGGCCCTCGGCCTTGACCGTACCCGCAGGCTGCCCTTGTGCCAGAGTAATTTTCTCGACCCGTTCCTCAGCCTCGCGCAACCGGGCCTCGCAATGCGCACGCAGGGCCGCACCACGTTCATACAGCTTGATCGAATCCTCCAGGGAGGCATTGCCGCTTTCCAGACGCGACACCACCGCTTCGAGTTCCTTCATCGCATCCTCAAAAGACATGGTCCCGATATCATCACTCATCCCACAGCCCTTCTTGCGCATTCTGACCTGCGCCGGACCAGCGGACCGGACGCCGCCTGCGTTGTAGCCCTCTTCAGAACAAGAAACCACCATCACATAACGGAGAAATAGCACCGTGACGACATTATTTTATCTGGCCTTAGGATCGGGACCCATTGACCATCGGACCGCGGCGTGATTCAGGCTCTGCGAGGAGACTGGCCGATGAGCAATCTTTTCTGGCTGACAGACGCACAGATGGCGCGGCTCCAGCCCTTTTTTCCGAAGAGCCACGGTAAGCCGCGCGTTGATGACCGGCGGGTGTTGAGCGGCATAATCTTCGTCAACCGCAATGGGTTGCGTTGGTGCGATGTGCCAAAGGAATATGGCCCATCGAAGACGCTCTATAACCGCTGGAAGCGGTGGAGCGACAAGGGGGTCTTTGCCCGGATGATGGACGGTCTGGCCCGGCAAGCCGCCAGCCCGAAGACGGTGATGATCGATGCGACCTACCTGAAGGCGCACCGCACGGCGACAAGCCTGTGGTTGGAAAAGGGGTGCCGGCGACCAGAGGGGCC
>JBKEAB010000167.1:0-4406 GCA_047971845.1 Paracoccus sp. (in: a-proteobacteria)
CACCCTACGCGCCGGAACTGAACCCCGTAGAGAATGTCCGGGCCTGGCTGCGCGCCAACCGCCTCGCGATCTCCGTCTTCGACACCTACGACGACATCGTTGCACGATGCTGCGGTGCATGGAACTTCTTCGCAAACGATACCAACCGCGTCAGATCAGTCACTGATCGCGAATATGCCAGACAAGTCAATACATAGGGCCGTTGGTATGAGACCCAGTAGAGCGCGGTTCCGATGGTCCGGTCTTCATGTCTTCTACCGTTGTCCGTTTTCGCCACTTCGCCACTGTCTTGGGGTTGATGCCCAACTCCTGGCTCAGCTGCGCGAGCGAAGCCTGTGATCATTCGGGTCGGCCCTTGGACCGATGCCCGGACGGCCCTCATTATTTCGGCTCTGACGGCGTGCGTGGTCGTGGCGATGCCGTGGCGAACTTGTCCCAGAGGGCATCCTAGCATTCCAAAGAAAGGATCGCACACATCAAACCGTGAGAGCAAACAATTAGTGTATCTCTTCAATATGACCCCCCACTTGGAATGGTCCGCCGTTATGGTTGGGAAACGGAGGATCAGAAATGGCAAACAAACGGCCGAAGCCGGAAGAGGTTGTTTCGAATCTGCAGCAGGTTGAGGTTCTGATGGGCAAGGTATGTCCCGCCTGAATGTGATCAGGAAGATCGGGGTTGTCGAACAGACCTGTTACCGCTGGCGCAAGCGATATGGTGGAATGGGCGTTGATCAATTGAAGGAACTGAAGTGACTGCAGCAGGAAGATGATCGGTTTTGACGCGCCGTGTCGGATCTGACATTGGACAGTAAGGCGCGAGCCGCCACCGGTTTGAGACCGCACCGAACGATTCTGACGGAGGCCGCACGGGGAAACTACTGGCCCTTCCCGTCACCGGGCCTGCATCGATTACGTTTGCGGTGAGTTGGGCATTTCCGAACGTCGTGCCTGTGAGGTGCTGCGCCAGCATCGTTCGACACAGTGTAAGTTACCGAAGGGCCGTGCTGACGAAGAATGGCTGGTTGCGGACATGATTGGGCTTGCGGTTCAATACGGCCGCTACGGCTATCTCCGGATTGCTGCGCTGTTGTGCGATGCCGGTTGGCAGGTGAATGACAAGTGCGTCGGACGCTTGAGCAACTTGAAGGCTCCGCGTCCGGTGCGCTTGCGCCAGAAGGCGAACCAGAATACCAAAATCAAACCTGCAGACCCTCGTTATGAACGGGGGTCAACCGGCGAGCTGGTGGCGGTATTTATGCCGTGCCATGTCTTTCCTTGAACTTCAGCCGGTAGGCATGCAGCAGCGGTTCCGTATAGCCCGAAGGCTGCTCCCGCCCCTTGAAGACCAGATTGCAGGCGGCTTGAAAGGCCAGTGAATCCGATCCGTCATTCATCGGCAGATAAGCCGGATCCCCTGCATTTTGTCGGTCGACGATGGCTGCCGCCTTTTTCATCGCATCCATCACCCGGTCCTTGGTGACAACACCATGATGCAGCCAGTTGGCCAGCATTTGCGAACTGATACGGCAGGTTGCGCGGTCTTCCATCTGGCCTACATCGTCGATATCGGGAACCTTGGAGCAGCCGACCCCCTGATTGACCCAGCGAACGACATAACCAAGGATCCCCTGCGCATTGTTCAGGATTTCAGCATTCACCTCGGCTTCCGGATAGAGGTTTGACGGGGCCAGCGGAATTTCCAGCAGCTCATCCAGCTTGCGGCGGGGTGCGATCTTCCTGATCTCATTCTGACGGTCCCTGACGCTGACCTGATGGTAATGGGTGGCATGCAAGGTAGCCGCAGTCGGGGAAGGTACCCAAGCACAGTTGGCACCGGATTGCGGATGGCCGATCTTGGCTTCCAGCATCCCGGCCATACGGTCGGGCATGGCCCACATTCCCTTGCCGATCTGGCCACGGCCCTGAAATCCGCAGGCCAGTGCAATATCAACATTGCGGTCTTCATATGCTGACAGCCAGACCTCGCCCTTCATCAATGTCTTGCGCCTCATCACACCGGCTTCCATCGAGGTGTGGATTTCATCCCCGGTCCGGTCAAGGAAGCCCGTATTGACGAAAGCTACCCGGTGGCGGGCTGCACGGATACATTCCTTGAGATTGGCCGATGTGCGCCGTTCTTCATCCATGATGCCCAGCTTTACTGTATGCCGGGGCAGGCCAAGGATATCCTCGACGGTACCAAAGATTTCATCGGCCAGCGCAACCTCATCCGGTCCATGCATCTTCGGTTTCACGATATAGACGGAAGCGGCAGAGTTACGCTGCGCCTCCTTCAGGTCATGCATGGCCGCAGTGACGGTAAATAATGCATCAAGCAGCCCTTCGGGAACTTCCTGACCATCAGTACCCAGCACGGCTGGATTGGTCATCAGGTGCCCTACATTGCGGACAAACATCAGCGCCCGGCCCTTCAGCTTCGCCGGCTGACCGTCGGGGGTCGTATATTCAATATCATTTTCCAGACGGCGGGTTACCAGCTGACCGTCCTTTTCAAAGCTTTCCTCCAGCGTGCCGTTCATCAGGCCCAGCCAGTTGCCATAAGCTACTACCTTGTCGGTGGCATCAACGGCTGCAACGGAATCCTCGCAATCCATGATTGCCGACATGGCGGCTTCCAGCCTGACATCAGCCACACCGGCTTTGTCCGTTTTTCCGATAGCATGGCCACGGTCGATATCAATGATGATATGCAGTCCGTTATGAACCAGCACAATGCCGGAAGGGTCCCCGGCCACACCTTTATAGCCGGCAAATGTGGCAGGATCAGCCAACCTGGTCTCATTCTGATCGGTCATGGCAACCAACCTGCCGTCACGAATGACATATTCTGTCACTTCGGCATGGCTGCCACCGGCCAGAGGTACAGCCTGATCAAGGAAACTCTTCGCCCATGCAATAACCTGTGTCCCACGTATGGCATCATAGCCTTTACCCTCTGGCAGGCTGCCCATAGCGTCGGAGCCATAAAGCGCATCATACAGGCTGCCCCAACGGGCATTTGCCGCGTTCAGGGCAAAGCGTGCATTCATTACCGGAACAACCAGCTGAGGACCGGAAATCACGGCAACCTCGGGATCAACATTGGCAGTGTCAATTTCGAAGTCCGGGCCTTCGGCTTTCAAATATCCGATCTGTTCGAGAAATGCCCGATATGCCACCGCATCAAAGGGTGTGTTGCGATGTGCGACATGCCAGCGGTCAATCGCTTTCTGCAATTCCTCACGCTTTTGAAGTGCATCGGCATTCTTTGGCCCAAAACGGGCCATCAGATCAGCAAGCCCGGCCCAGAAGTCATCAGCATCAATACCGGTGCCCGGCAAAAGCGTGGTTTCGGTAAAACCGGCAAGCTCGGCAGCAACCTGAAGGCCGGATTTCTGAAGATATTCCATGGCGATGTCTTCCCTGATTTCTTCGCAGACCTGTCTTCTGCGGAACCCTTGTCAAGGGAATGTCCGCAAGGAGCAACCCCTGTTAGCTCTAAACCCATTGATATCAACGACACGTCATGCGACAGTCCTGACGTTAACCTTACCGAAATGACCTTCTCAAAACCGCGATCAGGAAGATTATTGCCAGATCCCGTGACCAACTATGGCAATCGGCATGTCTGTGACCTGTTTTCCGAGGAGGCGTGCGACAACTCCTTCAAGGCCGCAGGATATGAAGCCAATCAAGTGCAACATGATCTGTCGGACATTACAATTATGGTGCTTTTGTATATCAAAAGCCGGGCTGCCATTGATCGTAATATGCCGTTTCAGCATATCGATATTCATCACCGTAAGTTCCAGATTGCCCAGCTGATTATATCGTGCATCAGAGGACAGTCATCAGAAAGTGCCCGGAACAGACCGGCCGCTGGCAAGAGGGCAGTTGGCACGCTCATATCGCGAGACAGCCTGACCCGGTGGCTCTGCCTCATATTTATCATTATCTGTGCTGACCGCATCAGGACAGATCGCCTTCAGGCTCCCGGCCGCAGGTTCACCACACCAGTTTTTCTAAACTATTGTCCGGGCAGAGATCCGGTTATACTGCCGTCACTCCAGAATCCGAAATCCGTCGTGCGACATGATGCGGAAGTTGTCTGACACCTTGTCGCGGAACATCCCCCATTTACGTGGCAGAGTTTCGCGGAAAAATCCGAGGATCGCCTCAGTGAACTGCTTTTGCGTCGGATAGTGCCGGTTGTATGTGACGTATTGATGCATGAGCGCCCATAATCGCTCGATGGGGTTGAGATGCGGGCAATATGGGGGAAGCTGTATCAGGTGGATGCGGCAGTTCGGTCGCGCAAGGAAGTCCCGGACGTCTTGCCCTTTGTGGTAGGCCGCGTTGTCCCGGATCACATGGATGCGGCGTTTGCCGGGGTTTCGGGCTTCG